>CALJVD010000083.1 GCA_937974825.1 uncultured Oceanospirillaceae bacterium
TTTTCATCCATTTTCGGCACAATACTTAATCCAGCTGACAATTGATTCATAACTACTCGCTATACGTTATAGCACCTGTTGGTTAACGTCATCATAGCCACCTTCCGGCAGCTTGAAGCCTGCCACAGACTCACGTAATTGGTTAGCCATTTCAGCAAGGTTACCAATCGATTGTGCAGTAGCGGTTGTACCAGCAGACGTTTGCGATGTAATTTCTTGAATCACGTTCATCGTATTTGAAATATGACCCGCAGATGAAGCTTGCTGACGTGCAGCGTTCGAAATATTCTGAATTAATTCAGCCAAGTTTTTCGATACGGTTTCAATTTCTTCCAGAGCAACACCCGCGTCTTGTGCTAAGCGTGCACCGCGAACTACTTCCGATGTGGTTTGTTCCATCGAAATAACCGCTTCGTTGGTGTCGTTCTGAATGGTTTTAACCAGGGCTTCAATCTGTTTAGTTGCCGCTGTGGAACGTTCAGCCAGACGCTGAACCTCGTCCGCAACAACCGCGAAACCACGACCAGCATCCCCCGCCATAGACGCCTGAATCGCAGCGTTTAGAGACAGAATGTTCGTTTGGTCAGCAATATCCGTAATTAGCGAGATGATGTCACCAATTTCCTGTGACGATTCACCTAGACGCTTAATACGTTTAGAGGTTTCTTGAATCTGTTCGCGGATGTTATCCATACCATGAATAGTTGCTTGTACCACTTCCGCGCCCTTGTTAGCGATGGCAACCGAGCGCTCCGCAACCGCAGATGATTCAGAGGCGTTTGCAGATACCTGGTCAATAGAAACAGCCATTTCGTTAATCGCTGCAGATGCACCGGCAATTTCTTGCGCTTGGTGTTCAGATGCTTCCGCTAGGTGCATCGCCGTTGCCTGTGTTTCTTGAGCAGCTGACGATACCTGTACAGCGGTATCGTTAATTGCCGATACTAACGAGCGCATCTGGTCGATCGCATAGTTAATAGAGTCAGCAATAGCACCGGTAAAGTCTTCCGTTACCGTTGCAGAGGCAGTTAGGTCACCGTCTGCAAGGTCAGCAATTTCGTCAAGTAGACGTAAAATAGCGATCTGGTTTTGTTCGTTTTGATCGGCTGTGCTTTCTAAGTCACGGCGTGTAGAGCGATAAGAAACAACACCTAAACCAATAATGGCTAATACCGCAAAAATTGCCGCGATATAACCAATAAACTGTAGGATGGCACGCTGTTCAGCACCTTCTTGGATTTCACTGAATAGGGTAGATGACTGTTCTAGTAGAGTACGAGAGTCAGCGAAAATTTCGTCGGCTGATTCACGTACTTGGAAAAGTTCTGGAGAGGTTTCTAGAATTTCGTCAACTGAACCCGATACGAATTCGAACAGCTCAGCTACTTCTGATAGTGCAAAAATGGCTTCTTCGTTACTAACCTGGGTAATGTTCATGGCGATATTGCCTTGAATCATGCCGTTTAGTACTCGACCGAAAAGAGAGGCGTCACGTCCGAAAGCGTCAGCCGCCATAACAGCGTCTTCACCACCGGCCAGTACCTTGTTTACCGAACGTACAATACGTTCAGCAAGCCAAGACTGACGTTGAGCAACCGCTACCTGGTCGGCAGGGGCGCCACTGTCTAGTAAGATTTCTACGATCTCGTCGTACTCAACCTGTAGTTGAGGAATTGTTTCCGCAAGTGTCGCAGCAACTTCGTGCAGCGATAAAATTACGTCTCGAGTGCGGACAATTTGGTCAGAGTTACGCTTTGCTTTCTGCCATAGTCCGTCTAGCGCAGGCATGATCTCGTAGTCTGCAGGAGAAAGATTGTTGGCTTCATCTCCTTTAACTAAATAGCCCCAGCGCTTTTCGAAGTCATCACGTGCGATTTTTAATTCGGTGAAAGCCTCGTCCTTACCACCCGCTGCTTCTACGGCGTTCTTAGCAAGTTCCTGTGAAAGAACTCGAAGCTCACCAGCATGCTCAAGGTACTGCTCATCACGCTTGGAAAAGTAGTTGGTTGCGACTGTAATACCAATAAAGATTGCTAAGAATAGAATTAGCAACCCCGCTAAAACGCCGTTTAAACGGTTACGGAAGACCGTTGTGAAGACGTTATCTTTTCTTTTTTTCATGCCATACTCTCCAAACTATGATGCATGCATTTTATAATTGTTACTGCTAGTCACCGGCTTTACAGCGCGATTAAACAGCGACTTGTAAAAACTCAGGTGCTTCTATTAGTTGATCTAATTCAAATACTGCCCATGACTGCCCGTCTCTGGTGTAGCTGTTAGAGGCAAACTTTTCTAATTCAGCTAAACAGCCTGACAAGGGTTCAAGAGCATCTTCTGTGAACTGCTGCATACCCAACACAGCATCGACCAGTAGGCCGCACAGGTGGTTGTCTTTTTCTACAACTAACACGCGACGACTGCGCCAGTTGGCGCGTGACGGTATGCCTAAAAAGCCGGCAAGGTCCATGACAGGAACCAAGCGGCCACGAACGTTTGCCACACCTAAAACCCAACTACGAACGCCAGGCACTTTGGTTAATTTTGGGGGCTGGAGGATTTCTCGAACGTCGCCCATTTCCATAATAAGGTGTTGGTCTGCAAGAAGAAAACCAACACCACGCCAAAACGATGTGTTTTCTACTTGTTGTGGTAGCTGCTCCGCATTGTGTTTACTGCGAGTAGCTATGCTGATAAGTAGATCAAACGGCTGCATAGTTATCCTGCCATTACAGAGGCTATTTCAGATAGCAGTGTTGCTTCAGGTACAGGCTTTACTAAATATCCGCTAGCACCTTGGCGCTTACCCCAAACTCGGTCAGTCTCTTGGTCTTTAGTGGTAACGATAATGACCGGAATATGTTGAGTGTCAGGATTTTTTGTTAGCTGGCGAGTGGCTTGAAAACCATTTAAGCCTGGCATGACGATGTCCATAAGAACTACATCAGGCAGTTCTTGGCGCGCTAGTGCAACACCATCGGCGCCATTTTCTGCCGATAGGACCTCGTGGCCGTTTTTTTCCAGCATGGTACGGAATGCTTGAGTTTCCGTAGGTGAGTCATCTACGACTAAAATACGAGCCATGCTCTGATACCCCTCTTACTTTAATAAAAGATTCTAAGTTATGCGTTAACGTAATTACGGATGGAGCCAAGTAGCTCATCTTTACTAAAAGGCTTGGTTAAATACTGGTCGGAACCAACTATTCTACCTTTCGCCTTATCAAATAAGCCGTCTTTACTTGAAAGCATGATAACAGGCGTTGATTTAAACTTAGAGTTATTCTTAATGAGTGCACACGTCTGATAGCCATCTAGACGTGGCATCATGATATCAACAAAAATAATATCTGGGTTGCTGTCAGCTATTTTAGAGAGTGCATCGAAACCATCGGTAGCGGTTATTACTTCGCAGCCTACCTTAGTAAGCAGTGTTTCAGCGGTGCGACGGATAGTTTTACTATCGTCGATTACCATGACTTTTACATTCTGAAAGTTATCTTCCATATCGTTTGGCCTAACCATCCGTTTATTTGATTTTGATTGTTTGTCGTGCGGAGACCGAGCAGCAGACAATAGTACGTTCGTTTTTACCATAGATTGTTGGGTAAAGGCTAGGGTGAATTAGTCGGCTTATTTTTATTAATTTGTTGGCTAACATGCCTTAGCGTAGATTAGACTATATTGATTTAATGGTTCGGAGTAAACATGGACATCTCTCTTGGGGTCATTATGGACCCTATCGCTGACATCAAATACGAAAAAGACACTTCTTTAGCCTTACTGCATGCAGCTCAAGAACGAGGTTGCCAGTTGTGGTATATGGAGCAACAGGACTTATATATCAAAGCTGGTAAAGCAATGGCGCGAATGGCCCCATTGACTGTGAAAATGGATCCTGACCATTGGTATGACATGGGCGAGTGGCAAGAGTGCCCACTGGCCGACCTTAATATAGTGATTATGCGTAAAGATCCGCCCTTCGATAGCGAGTTTTTATACAGTACCTATATTCTAGATCTGGCTGAAAAAGAAGGGGTGTTGGTTGCCAACAGACCACAAAGCTTACGCGACTGTAACGAGAAGGTATTTGCGACCCACTTCCCTGAGTTAATGGTGCCTACTTTAGTAACCAGCCGTGCAGATTTGTTGCGTGAATTTCACCAAGAGCATGGTGATGTCATTTTTAAGCCCTTAGATGGTATGGGAGGGTCTTCTATTTTCCGTCTTAAAAAAAACGATCCTAACTTAAGTGTTGTTATTGAGATATTGACGGATTTTGGTAACCGGAAAATCATGGCGCAACGCTTTATCCCCGATATAACCGATGGCGATAAGCGCATATTAATGATTGATGGTGAGCCCGTACCATACGGTTTATCGCGTATACCGATGAAGGGTGAAACCCGTGGTAATATTGCGGCAGGCGGTCGTGGTGAAACTCGCGCATTAACAGAAAACGATATGCGTATCGCGAAGAAGGTAGGGCCTGTTCTAAAAGAGAAAGGCTTATACTTTGTTGGTATCGATGTGATTGGTGAGTACGTTACTGAAATTAACGTCACAAGCCCTACCTGTGTACGTGAAATCAGCCGTGACACAGGCATTGATATAGCCGGACAGTTAATCGACTGCTTGTTAGAAATAAAAGGCGCTTAAGGGGTCTAATGCATCAGATGCAACCTTTGCTGCGTATTGCTGCCTTAGGATGGCTGTCTGATATAAAAAATGTAGCGAGCGGTTATTCTGTAAGGCCGCTTGCTATATAGACAATTAAGCTCTTACCGTGCAGACTTGCACGAGTTTATTTAGTGTATTAAAGGTGTGGTTATCACATGTCAGCTGCTGTCGTTACCAGCTCCGACCGTTTCTCATTTACGTTATTTTTAGCCATTGTATTGCATGCAGTGGTGATATTGGGTGTGAGCTTTACAGCGCAAGACCGTAATAACAACCTAAGTAAAACGTTAGAAGTAACACTTGCCAGTTATAAAAGCGATGAGGCGCCTGACAAAGCCGACTTTATCGCACAGGAAAACCAACAAGGCAGCGGTACTTTAGAAGAAGCTAAGTTATTAACGACTGATGTCGAGGCGCTTTTCCAATCTAATGTCATTAACGATACCTCTCTGCAAGAACAGCAAGCCAGCGCGCCTAAAAAAGTAACCAGTCAGCAGCAAGTTGTTACGACCACTGCCCAAAGTAAATATCAATCACCGCACCAAAAACAGCAGGCAAAACCTGAAGTCGATCTACCAGATGGGCCTGAAAAAAATCTGCTTGAGCGCAGCCTTGAAATTGCAAGCTTAGAGGCAAAGCTAGACAGCTTGAGGCAGGCTGACTCAAAGCGTCCAAGGGTGAGCCGCCTTACTGCTACCTCCACCATGAAGGCTTCGGATGCGTACTATGTGAATAGCTGGCGTCGTCGAATTGAAGAAAACGGGGCGCGAAACTATCCGCGTGAAGCTGAAAGTTGTGTTGATAGCTGTCGTTTAAGATTGTTAGTGGCCATTAATCCTAATGGTACAATTCGAGAGTTGCGAGTCATGGAATCGTCCGGTCGAAAAGTGTTAGACGATGCCGCTATTCGTATTGTGCGCATGTCTGCGCCATTCCCCCCATTTACAGAAGAAATGAAAAAAACAACCGACGTGCTAGAAATTATTCGTACGTGGCAATTTAAAGGTAATCGTTACATTTCAGATGCTAATTAATATGCAGCAAGCCAATAATTTAAGAAATCACTTGTTAATTGCCATGCCAGGACTGAAAGATCCGTTATTTGAAGGCGCGGTAGTTTATATTTGTGAGCACAATGAAGAAGGTGCAATGGGATTGGTGATTAATAAAGAGATGCCCGTTGAGCTTCACGATGTCTGTGAGCAGCTAGAAATACCGTATGAACTAACGACTAACTCAACGATTTTGAACGGTGGTCCTGTTAGCCAAGAGCACGGCTTTATTTTACATCGACAATCAGGGGCATGGGACTCTACCTTTAGCGTCTCTAAAGACTCTCACCTAACATCCTCAAAAGACATATTGAAAGCGATTGCTGCTGGAAATGGTCCCGATCACTACAAAATCACATTAGGTTATGCTGGATGGGACAAAGAACAGCTAGAAGAGGAGTTAGGCAGCAATGCCTGGTTGACGATAGAGGCAACACCCGAGTTGTTGTTTGAGACTGATGTTAATGATATTTATCAAAACTCATTAGCTAAGCTGGGCGTTAGTTTGCAGTTTTTAAGCTCTCAGAAAGGGCATGCGTAATGGATAATCAGCCTTCCGATAAAGTAATTCATGTGATGGCGTTTGATTTTGGTACACAGCGAATGGGTGTTGCTGTGGGACAACGATTTACTCAAAATACACAGGCATTGGCACCCTTTAAAGCCAAAGACGGCATTCCTAATTGGGATCACTTACAGCGTTTAGTTGATGAATGGCAGCCCGATGCCTTTGTGGTTGGGTTGCCATTAAATATGGACGGTACGCCCAGCGAAATGAGCCGCCGAGCCAATAAGTTTTCGAACCGTTTATCCGGACGTTTTCATAAGCCGTCCTATACTCATGATGAACGGTTAACCAGTTTTGAAGCAAAAGGTATGGTAATGGCAGAGAGCGGAGAGAGAGATTTTGGTGCGCACTCAGTCGATGGCTTAGCTGCTCAGCTAATTTTAGAAAGTTGGATGGAAGCTTGGCCGCTAAATAATAAGGAACAATAATGAGCTTACCGAATGTTGAGCAGGTCTTGAATGAACTTGCACAAAACCTAAACCGCTATTTGCAAGAACAAGACATAGAGCAACCGCTATTGATTGGAATTCGTACCGGTGGCGTATGGGTGGCAGAACGCCTACAACAAATATTAAAGATTGAAGAGTCTGGCTCACTGGATATAAGTTTCTACCGAGATGATTTTACCCGTAAAGGGCTGCACCCACAGGTTCAAGGCTCAGATTTACCGGATACGGTAGAAGATCGTCATATTGTATTGGTCGATGATGTAATTATGAGTGGCCGTACTATTCGTGCTGGTATGAATGAGCTATTTGATTATGGCCGCCCAGCCAGCATTACGTTAGTTTGTCTATTAGATATAGGCAGACGAGAGCTTCCTATTCAGCCTGATTTGTGTGGTGCTAAGCTCTCGTTATCAGAAGATGAATTAATTAAATTAAGTGGCCCGCAACCACTGACTATTACTTTAGCGTAACCTATTATTTTCATTTATAAGGCTAGCAAGCAATGATTATAAACCCATGCAACGTTCAGCTCACCGCAGACGGACGCTTAAAACACTTCCTCACCACTGAAGGGTTAAGCAAAGCCTTATTAACCGAGATTTTAGATACAGCAGATTCGTTTATTAGTACCCAAGAGCGAGAAATTAAAAAAGTCCCCCTGTTACGCGGTAAAACCGTTGTAAACCTGTTTTTTGAAAACAGCACGCGTACTCGCTCAACTTTTGAGCTAGCGGCGAAGCGTTTATCGGCTGACATTCTGAATTTAGATATCGCCCGCTCGGCAACCTCCAAAGGCGAAACGCTGATGGATACCTTGTGGAATCTAGAAGCCATGTATTCAGACGTGTTTGTTGTACGTCATGCCGATTCGGGTGCGGCTCATTTTATTGCAGAGCAAGTGACGCCAAACGTCGCCATTATTAACGCAGGTGATGGGCGACATGCGCACCCAACCCAAGCCATGCTTGATATGCTGACTATCCGTCGACACAAAGGCAGTATCGAAGGAAAGGTTGTCGCAGTGGTTGGTGATATTTTGCATTCGCGGGTAGCTCGCTCTCAGATTCATGCGCTAAATACATTAGGTGCTGCAGAAGTACGCGTGATTGGTCCTCGCACTTTGCTTCCGCGCGATATAGGCGGGTTAGGTTGTAAAGTGTTTTATAAGCTTGAAGACGGCTTAAAAGATTGCGATGTGGTCATCATGTTACGTTTACAAAAAGAACGCATGCAAGACGCGCTTTTACCGTCGGGCAGCGAGTTTTATAAGCGCTATGGTCTGACGGTCGATAAGCTTAAATTGGCAAAGCCAGACGCCATAGTCATGCACCCAGGTCCTATTAATCGCGGGGTCGAGATTGAGTCCACCGTTGCCGATGGGGCTCAGTCCGTCATTTTAAATCAGGTCAGTTATGGTATCGCTGTACGAATGGCCGTGATGGCTATGGCCATGAGTGGCCAACAACAAGAACGCAATGAACGCGCACAAGCACAAGGGGAGTTGTAATAATGCGTTATTTACATATTGAGCAAGCGCGTTTAATTGACCCGAGCCAAAACATTGATACGGTTACCGATTTGTATGTCGCAGAAGGGCGTATTAAAGCGATCGGTCGTAAACCTGAAAGCGGTGTGGTTGAAGAGAGCATCGACGGGCGTGGGCAATGGTTGATTCCAGGGCTTATTGATTTAGGTGGGCATTTGGCAGAGCCAGGGTTTGCACAGAAAGGTGCAATAGCCTCTGAAACCTATGCGGCTTGCAGTAGCGGGTTCACCCATGTTTGTGCTTTGCCAGACACTAAGCCGGTTGTTGATAACAGCGCTATTGTTCAGCAGATTTTAGAAAAAGCCCAGCAAGCACGATTTGCACACGTATTACCGTTAGGTGCACTAACCCCTGATTTAGCCGGTGAGCAAATCTCATCGATGGCGGCTTTACAAGAAGCAGGTTGTGTTGCTCTAAGTAATGCCAGACGTCCATTTAAAAACAGTTATGTATTAAGACGCGTCTTAGAATACGCGGCTACCTACGACATCTTAGTGTTTTTGGCACCAGACGATGTGTCACTATCGGCGTCAGGTTCTATGCATGAAGGTCCTGTTGCTACGCGCATGGGGATACCAGGTATTCCACGCACTGCAGAAACTATTGCGTTAGCGCAAATGCTGTTGCTTATTGAGCAAACCGGTGTACGCGCACATATTAGCCAAATTAGTTGTGCAAGAAGTCTGGTGATGTTGCGTCAAGCCCGCGAAGCTGGAATGAGCATTACCGCTGACACCCCTTTAGCCAACTTAATCTATACCGATGAGTCTGTAACCGGTTACAACAGCTTATACAAAGTATTTCCGCCGCTGCGTACCGAGGTCGACAGGCAAGCTTTGTTGGCCGCTGTGAATGCTGGAGAGTTGGCCATCAGCTCGAATCATCGTCCACATGATGTGGCAGGTAAGAAAACAACCTTTATCGATGCAGAGCCCGGCATGAGTATGTTTGATGGTTTTCTACCATTAGCAATGCAGCTAGTGGATAAGGGTGAGTTAACAGAAGAGGCCTTTATATCGGCCGTAAGTACTGTTCCTGCTGAGGTGTTGGGTATGGGGCACGGGCTTAAGGAAGGAAGTCTCTTTAATGCAGCTTTAATCGACCCTGCTCAAGAACGCTGTTTCCGTCGTTCTCATTTGTTATCGCAAGGTCGTAATAGCCCAGTAGCAGGTATGACACTTAAAGGGGCTGCTTCTGCCGTGTTTGTAGACGGCAGAAGAGTGATCTAAGTATTTTCTTCTGGTGTAATGACCATTTCCATAAAGCGCTCATTTTCGTGCAAGCTGGTAAAGCTATCGTCTTTACCGGCTAATATACGCAGTGAGCTGGTCTGAGAAATAGCCTCTTGTAAATCAGACAATGCTTCTTCTGGCATATCTAGTTCAGCATAGGCGCAGGCGCGCTGATAAAGAGCATGGCTGTTTTCAGGGTCTATCTCGAGCGCTTTATTAACAAGTCCCATAGCCCACTGTACTTGGCCAAGCTCAACCGCTGCATCCGCCTTGTAGGTTAGAGCTTCAACATCGTCCGCACGCAACTGTAAAATTTGATCATAAATACTAATTTTTGCTTCGGGCGTATTTTCTTGAGTCGCTTTTAGCCACAGGGTATGAATTTCATTCGTGAGTTCAATCTCTTCTTGTGCTTGAGCAATATGACGAGATTTTTGATGAAGCTCTTCTTCTAATTTATCCAAACGCATTTCATAAGACGTCGTAATACGCTTGATCTCATCGTTAGCGTAGTCGCCGGCACGCTCTTTAATGTCACGTAAGGAGCTCCAACCAATTAAAACGAAAATGGTTGAGGCGGCTGCAATAAGATAGAAAAAATAGGTGATGGTATCTGTAGCGTAGCGAACAGCAGTAGTTGTGGCGCTGATTTCACGGTCGGTCATTTTTTCGACCATTTCTACCCGTAAATCGGCCATCATTTGCCGCAAGAACTTTACTTCATCAAGAATATAACGCTCAGTAAAAGGGTTATAGAGAGGCTCTTCTAGTGAATCAATCTTTTGTTGAGCGGCTTGGTCGTGAGTACTATTATCCGCCCACACGGGAGCGGATAACAGAAACCAAACAAGCAATAATATTATGCCGTTTTTTGGTTTGGCCATACGTCTGCATTCTCAATCAGTTGTTCATGCAGTGCTTGCACAGCTTTGGTGTAATCCTGGTTGCTTACCAAGAACATCATATCCACTTGGCGTAATGCCTGGTGAACAGACAAGATGTTTACACCGGCGTTAGAAAGCGCCGCGGCTGCTTTTTGTAGCAAGCCTGGTACCTTCATGTTACTGCCAATCGCACTGACTAAGGCTACTTTTTCGGCACTAATATCGGCTTCTGGGTAAGCTTTTTTCAGACGCTCAATTAACGTATTGATACGACGCTTATTACCTTTTAAGTAGAAGGTAACAGTATTAGCGTTATAGTCTTTAGTTAATACTTTGAGGCCAGAGTCTTGTACCAGTTCGTTCATGTTGGTGCGATATTTAGAGTCGCCCACCATGTCTTGGTCAAATAGCTCTACCGCCCACACGCCTGGCGTACCAGCAATGATCTCAACTTTAGGCGTGTCATTGTTATGTTCGTTAAGAATCACAGTCCCTTTGTGCTCAGGCTCGAAGGTATTCTTAATACGCAAGATAATGTCTTTACGGCGTAAGCCAGCCGCTGCACGAGGATGAATGGCTTCCATTCCCAAGTTGGCTAACTGGTCGGCAACGTCATAGTTAGTTTGACCAATAGGGTATACTTTATCAGCACCAACCAACATAGGGTCTGCGGTACTTAAGTGATACTCTTTGTGAATGATTGCTTCAGCGGCACCGGTAATGGTCGCAATTTTGCTGAACGTCATCTCACTGTAACCACGGTCAAAGGTTCTCATGAGGCCTTCACGACACTGAGCATAGCCGGTAACAATGGGCATTTCGGTATTAAAGTCGACGTTGGTAAAGGCTTCTTTTATATGGTCGTTCAAGCTTAATTGCTCGTCAGAAATCCAGTTGGTTAAATCAATAAAACGGGCGTTAACGCCATGGCTATGCAGAAGTTCAACTGAATTGTAGGCGCTATGAGCTTCGCCGATTGCGCTCAACATCTCACGTACACGGTGCAATTGGTCGTCTAACTGGAAATGACCAAAGCTACAAACAACTTCTAGGTTCTTTAAGCATTGTTTAACGTCTACGATGCGGGCACGAATGAATTTATCGGCACGCTGTTTTCTTTCGCTATCATCAGCAAAAATTTCAGCATTAATGTTAAGCATTTGTTGCAAAACATCGTCTAGCTTTTCAGCCCAAGGGTTGTTTTCATCTTCAGCGAAGAGAGCATACACGCCTGCTTCACCGGTTTTTTTATGCTCTAACAAACCGTTAGTAATGCCACTATACGCAGAAACAACAAAAGCACGTTGATAAAGTGTTTCTTCGCCTTCAGCATTACGTTGTGGTCGTAGCCAGATGTTATTTAAAACATCCTGCCACGCTGTCATCGACGTACCACCAATTTTTTCAATACTGTGTTCCATACTTTCCTCGACGGACTACTCCGTAATTTTTGAAGCGCTTAATTCGTAAGCACCGTCTTTGTTATGTACTTCATTACCAATTAGCGGTGGGTTAAATACACAGGCTAATTGCATGTCTTCAGTACCGCCACGCAATACATGCTTGTCGTTTTTATCTAAGATATATAGCGTGCCAGGCTTAATTTGATATACCTTACCGTCAGCGTCGGTTTCAATTTCGCCGTTACCGCTGATGCAATAGACTGACTCTAAGTGGTTTTGGTACCAGATAGGTGTTTCAGTGTTTGCGTAAATAGTCGTAATATGGAAAGAGAACCCCATGTTATCTTCTGCAAGTAACATGCGAACACTGTCCCAAGTACCTGTTTCACTTACTACTTTGCGCGGAGAGTTTTTGCATTCTTCAAGAGTACGTACAATCATTTAAATATCCCTAAAATATAAAGTGTATTTAGGGCAGAATTGCTGCCCTTTAATAAATTGAGTTTTGAGGCTTAGGAAGCTTTAGCCACGTCTTCATTCATCGTGGTTTCAATACAGCTCTGTAAAATATCTAAACCTTTGGCCAGTGTTTCTTCTTCAATGGTGAGTGGTGTAAGAATCTTCACCACTTGTCCGTCAGAACCACTGGTTTCAATGACTAGACCACGTTCAAAAGCTAGTTCAGTGATGCGATCTGCAATTTCACCGTTAGCACATTCAAGACCCTGCATAATGCCACGGCCTTTATGCTTTAACTTGCCAGCAAACTTATCTTTAATTGCGTTTAAGCGGTCGAAAATGATCTTCTCTTTTTTCTTGATGCTTTCGCTGAACTTGTTGTCTTTCCAATAGGTGTCAATTGCCATGCGCGCCGTAACAAAGGCATGGTTATTACCACGGAATGTACCGTTATGTTCACCTGGCTTCCAGATATCTAGTTCAGGCTTCATTAAGACCACTGCCATTGGCAAGCCGTAACCACTTAGTGATTTCGACAATGTAATGATGTCTGGCTCAATACCGTACTCTTCAAAGCTAAAGAAGGTACCACTGCGGCCACAACCGGCTTGAATGTCATCGACAATTAAAAGAATGTCGTGCTTCTTACAGATCTTCTGTAAGCCCTGTAGCCACTCACCTGTTGCAGCGTTTAAGCCGCCTTCACCTTGAATGGTTTCTACGATAGCAGCCGCTGGGTGACCTAAACCTGAAGATTTATCAGTCAGTGCTTTCTCAAGGTGATTCAATGTGTTGAAGTCACCTAAGTAGCCGTCATAAGGCATAAACGAAGCACCGGCTAGAGGCATGCCAATAGACTCTTTGTAGTACATGTTTGCAGTAACTGCTGCTGCACCCTGGGTTACACCATGGAATCCATTAGTGAACGAGATAATGCCTTGGCGGCCACTGGTGTTACGCGCAATTTTTAAGGCTGCTTCTACTGCGTTAGTACCTGTAGGGCCTGTAAACTGTACTTTGTATTTCATATTGCGTGGTTGCAATATGTTCTTATCAAAGCTTTCTAAGAAGGCTGTCTTGGCTTCTGTGTGCATATCTAGGCCGTGTGTAATATAGTCGGCTTCGATGTATTCAATTAACGCTTTTTTGAATATAGGGTTGTTATGACCATAGTTTAACGTGCCGGCACCACCTAAGAAGTCTACGTATTCGTTGCCTTCGTTATCGTATAGGGTTGCGTTAAGTGCTTTTGTAAATGTCACTGGGAATGAACGGCAATAACCACGTACATTCGACTCAATCTTCTTGTAAATATCCATTATGTTACTCCTGATGTGCTTGGCTGAATGGGCCAATATCAATTAGAAATTCGCTATCGTGCTCGCCGCCTAAGTGTGTCTCTTTGTTAAACAGTTCTTTGCTGTTTAGAGGCGCGTTTAAGTCGCGTGCTAGGCGTCTAAATGTATTCCAAGACGCTTCGTTAGATTCTGTGATGGTTGTGTGTAAGTGCGTTATCTCGCCACCTTGTTGCTCGACCAATGCCTTAAGCATGCGGCTAGCTAAACCTTGTCCTCGCGCAACCTTGTCTACGGCTACTTGCCAAACAAACAAAGTGCTCGGTGTTTGAGGTAAACGATAGCCAGAAATAAAGCCGACGGGTTCACCGTTTTGCTCAGCTAAAATAGCGGTATCAGCAAAATGGAAGCATTGCAGTAAGTTGCAGTACATTGAGTTTGTGTCTAGAGGAGCACAGCGAGCGATTAGCGCATGTACTTTAGAGCCGTCTGTAACTGTAGGTTTTCGGAGGGAGATAATGCTTTGATTTGTAAGTGTTTCTTTGTCTAAAATTTTCGTGTCAGATGTCATTTATAGTAAGAAGTACGCGTATCAAGAGGTTTCAAGCGATTTCTGCTTTAAATCCTAAGGTTACGTCTTCTTTAATTGCTTAGATAACTAAATACTTTAACAGCTGAGGAATATATTTACAACTCTAAATACCTTCTGCTACCCATAGGCGAGGACGAATATAGAGTGGTTTTATTAGTTAAAGTGTTAAGATTAGCAGTACGTTGTTCAGTGCTTTGTTTCGGTAAAATTACTTTATAGAGGACAGGTTATGAATCGTTATGAAGAGGTTTTAGTGTCGCTGCGCAGAATTATTCGTGCGACCGATTTGCATTCGCGCCAATTAAATAAAGTGGTTGGTTTAACTGCCCCTCAGCTTTTAATTTTACAGATATTACGCCAGGGTGAAGACTTAACCACAGGAGAGGTGGCTAAACGCGTGAGTCTATCGCAGGCCACAGTTACTACTATTGTTGACCGTCTTGAGAAGCGTAATTTTGTTCGACGAATTCGTGGTGAACAAGACAAACGCAAGGTGTTTTTGTATTTAACAGATGAGGGTGAATCAATATTAGTGGATGCGCCTAAGCCTTTGCAGGAAGACTTTATACGTCAATTTCAAGATCTGCACGACTGGGAACAAACGATGATTTTAAGCTCATTAGAGCGCATTGCTCATATGATGGATGCCACCCATATTGATGCCTCACCCGTGCTGGATATTGGTCAGCTTGACCGTGTTGCAGTCGAGGGAGCGGATAAAGAGGGGTTGCCTAAATAAGGCAGATTACGAATTGCTTTGCTCGGGTTGATTGTCCTGAGCATCAGCCTCTTCTTCGGTTGGCTGTTCTTTCTTTATAAGGCGCGCAGCAATCACACCCGCTTCAAATAGTAACCACATAGGAATTGCTAGAATAGTTTGCGAAAAAATATCTGGAGGGGTAACGAGCATGCCAACGACGAAGCAACCCAAGAATATATAAGGACGTTTTTCGGATAAGGATTGAACATTTGTAACCCCGGTTAATACCAGTAAAAAAGTGGCAATAGGGATCTCAAAAGCCACGCCAAAGGCAAAAAATAGGGTCAGGATGAAGCTTAAAACATTACTAATATCTGGCATATAAGAGATGCCAGTAGGTCCTGCTGCGGTGAAAAAAGCAAAGGCCAAAGGCAGCACCACAAAATAAGCGAAGGCGATGCCGAGATAAAACAGCACCACGCTAGAAAATAACAAGGGTACGGCAAATTTCTTTTCGTGTTGATACAGACCTGGAGAGATAAAGCCCCAAAGCTGATGCAAAATATAGGGAACAGAAAGCATGAAAGCTAGCACGAAGGCCAGCTTGAAAGGCACAATGAAAGGAGCAATCACCCCGGTGGCAATTATCGTTACCTGTTCGGGTTCATTCAGATTTAATGTTGCTGATTCATCCATCTGCAGTGATGTCAGTTCATCAACAATTGGCAGAAGTTCATTGGTTAGGGGCTTTGCGACTATGAGATAGATGTCGTTGGCAAAATAAAACAGGCCCAAAAAAATTACTAACACACACAGCAACGATTTAAGAATACGGTTACGTAGCTCAACTAAGTGGGCAAATAATGGCTGTTGGTTGTCGATATCGCTCATTCTTTTGTTTTTTCTGTTGGCTCAGTTTGAGTAGGCTCGGTTTCTGTCGTGCTGGCGCTTTGCTCTTGCTGCTGCTTGGCCTCAAGCTCGACATCATCCATAAATACCGCATAAGGGTCTTTCAGTTTTTCTTGCAGCTCTTCGGTACGAATTTGGCGTTCCAGTTCTTCCTGTAAGCCGCTGACCGAGCGCTTAATTTTGCCAATAATCAGTCCCAGCGTGCGTGCAGCCTTAGGTAAACGCTCAGGACCAAGCACTAACAGTGAGATTACACTAATTAAGAGTAGCTCAGTAAAACCAATATCAAACATTACTGTTTTTCTTGCTCAGTCTTTTTTTGAGAGGTTGAGTCGGTGTCTGATGATTGATGATTTAAGGGTTTAGAATCATCGCCATCAACTTTACCGTCTTCATCCATGGCTTTTTTAAAGCTTTTTACAGCTCCGCCTAAGTCACCACCCATGTTGCGTAATTTTTTCGTGCCAAAAATCATTACAACAATAAGTAAAATGATTAAGAGTTGCCAAATACTGATGCCACCTAACATAGGGTTACCCTCGTAAAATTATTAATCTTGTGTGCGTGATGCTTTTTCTTCTAAGCCAGACATATTAAAGCGTCGTGCGAGCTCATCAATAACAGCTTCCGGGCGGACGCCTAACTTTGATAAAGCCACTAAGGAGTGGAACCATAAGTCGGCTGTTTCATAGATGACTTCACTGTTATCTTTGTTTAATTCGGCGTCTTTAGCAGCAATAATGGTTTCAACCGCCTCTTCGCCAACTTTCTCTAAAATTTTGTTGAGTCCCTTATGATACAAACTCGCCACGTAAGATGAGTCCGCGCTCGCACCTTTGCGTTCCTCTAAAATATCACCTAACTGACTTAATACATCACTCATCATTTAATAAATCTCTTTTGGGTCTTTTAAAACCGGATCTGTGCTAACCCATTCGCCGTCTTTCCATACACGATAAAAACAGCTTTCACGTCCTGTATGGCAAGCGATATTGCCAATTTGCTCTACCTGTAAGAGCAAAACGTCTGAGTCGCAGTCTATACGTACTTCATGTAATTTTTGGATGTGACCGGATTCTTCGCCTTTGCGCCACAGCTTTTTTCTGGAGCGTGAATAGTATATCGCACGTTGCTCTTTTAGGCTTAATGATAACGCTTCTTCGTTCATCCAAGCCATCATTAAAATTCGACCTGTTTTATGGTCTTGCGCTATGGCGGGAATCAAACCGTCGCTTGTCCATTTAATGTTGTTTAACCAGTCCATCATTACCTCTGAGTTAATTGCGCCAAACCAACAGCAGAATACCGGCAGCAATAACGCCTAGCCCGATGCTCTCGTGGATGCCTAGGAAGAAGGCTTGATGCCATAAAAAATAACCTGTAGCTGCTGTTATCAGAGCGCTTACTTGAGCGTGGCGCTGTTTACGCGACTTTTCAATTTCTTGGCGTAAGTCGTGTAGCTCTTTATGGATAAGCGCTTGGCTTTCATCTAGGTGGTTTAAACGGGTTAATGCACCGTGCATTAGATTTGGCATTTGTGGTGCTTTTTCAATCCAACTTGGTAATTGGCGCTTAAACTCTTTAAAGGCAGCCTTAGGACCAAAACGTTCTCGCAACCAACGTTCTAGGAATGGCTTGGCAGTTGTCCATAAATCCAGTTCAGGGTAAAGCTGGCGACCGAGCCCTTCAATATTGAGTAGCGTTTTTTGTAGCAGTACCAGCTGAGGCTGTACTTCCATATCGAAGCGTCTGGCGGTGGTAAACAGTTGAATTAGTACATGGCCAAACGAAATCTCTGCCAATGGCTTTTCAAAAATAGGCTCAAGCACTGAGCGAATGGCAGCCGCAAACTCATGTACTTTAGTGGTGGGTGGTACCCAACCGGAGTCAACGTGAAGCTGCGCAACTTGGTAATAGTCTTGATTGAAAAACGCCATCATGTTCATGGCTAGGTAGTTTTGGTCATCTTTGGTCAACGAGCCAACGATGCCGCAATCAATAGCAATATATTTAGGGTTTTCTGGGTGCTCGCGCGATACAAAAATATTGCCTGGGTGCATATCGGCATGAAAAAAGCTGTCACGAAATACTTGCGTAAAGAAGATTTCAACACCGCGCTCGGCTAACAGCTTGAAGTTGGTGTTCTGTGCTTTCAACGCGTCAATATCAGCGACGGGGATACCATAAATACGCTCGCTAACCATAACTTTGGTGCGTGTATATTCCCAATAGACTTCGGGCAGATAAATAGAATCTGAATTAGCGAAGTTCCGGCGAATCTGAGTGGTGTTAGAAGCTTCAATTTGAAGGTTTAGCTCACCATAAATAGTATTACGATAATCTTCGACCACCTCTAATGGGCGTAAACGACGTCCTTCGCTAGAGTACTTAACCAGTATGCGTGCCATGGTTTCGAGTAGTTGAAGATCGCGCTCAATGGTGCGTTCAATGCCAGGGCGTACAACTTTTACGACAACATTTTGGCCAGCTTCGCCTTGTGCGTTAAATAAACGAGCGGCATGCACTTGCGCAATGGACGCTGAGGCTAACGGCTTTTCTTCGAATTCATAGAAAAGCGTGTCAATCCTTTGTCCAAGCTGCTCTTCAATAAGTTTGATGGCTTGCTTACTAGGGAAAGGCGGGACGTTGTCTTGTAGATGTTTTAGCTCAAGAGCAATGTCTTCAGGCAGTAAGTCGGGACGGGTCGATAGAATCTGTCCAAACTTAATGAAGATAGGGCCAAGGGCTTCTAGCGCTAAACGTAAGCGTTCACCACGATTAAGTTTTGATGGTACGGGATTGAGTCGCCATGGCGCCAACCAAAAGAAAATACGTGCTAGCAAAGGCAGTTGGTGCAAGGGCATTAAGGCGTCTAGCCTATAGCGCGTAAAAACAAATAAAATCTTCCACAAGCGCTTAATGCTGTTCATGGAGTTATGCTTCCTTCTCGCTAGACTGTTTTTTCTGTAAATGTTCAATTCTGGCAGAAAGTCGATCGGTGGCTAATCTTAACTCGTCGACTTCATTGGCAAAGGTGCTGATTTGTTCAGCAGGCACGACCAGTGCTGATTCTGTTTCTAAGTAATCTTTTACGGCAGACCTTTGCGTATTGAGCGTAGATTTTCCCCAACGCAATAATGATCGAAAACCACTGCCAAGCTGATGTGCTAGCAAGTCACCGGTAAGAGGGCTGATGAGCGCCTCCCAGTCAATATCAAGCTGCTCAATAATGCCAGTGATTGCAATGGCAAATTCGCTATCACCAATGAGGTCTATGTCAGAGTTTATTAAACGATTCGATTTGTTGTCGCTTAATGCTAAGGCAATGAAATCGTTAATGCTGCCTTCTAAGCAGGCATCGTAAACCACTTCGTTAGATAAGCAAAAACTGACATTGCCATCCAGTATGCGTATGTAGAAAGCAACGGGCTCAGAAGACAGGGGGCTTAATATTCTTAAGCCCAATACTTTGCCTTGGTGACGACATAGCTTTTGCTGCGATGCAGGGTCAGCCGTTAATACTTGATTGATCGTGAGTTCAATGGGAAGTATTAAGCTTTGCTGAAGTTCTGCAGATAAGCGGTTTAGCATTAGGGTTTGATTCCGCGGTGTAAAGCAACCACACCCTGAGTTAAGTTGTTGTATGTCACACGAACAAGCCCTGCATCTTCCATCATTCCCTTAAGTGTTTCTTGATCAGGGTGCATACGGATGGATTCTGCTAAGTACTTATAGCTTTCAGCGTCATTAGCGACAATTTTACCCATCATCGGTAACGCAGCGAAAGAATATAGGTCATAGGCCTTGCTCATTAGTGGATTGGTTGGTTTAGAGAACTCCAATACCAGTAAGCGTCCGCCTGGCTTTAAACAGCGAGTCATAGAGCGTAAAGCAGCGTCTTTGTCTGTAACGTTACGTAGACCAAAAGCAATGGTGATAACATCAAAGCTATTATCGGCGAAAGGTAAGCACTCGGCGTTAGCTTGAACGTATTCAATATTATTAACGTAGCCCTGATCGGTTAAACGGTCACGACCAACGTTAAGCATGGATGAGTTAATATCGGCTAGCACTACCTTTCCTGTGCTGCCCACAATTTTTGAAAACTTACGAGTCAGGTCACCCGTACCACCGGCAAGGTCTAATACCTGGTTGCCAGGGCGAACGCCTGACATATCAATGGTAATGCGTTTCCATAAGCGGTGAATACCGAATGACATAAAGTCATTCATGATATCGTATTTGCTTGCTACTGAATGGAATACATTGGCTACTAAGGCTTGCTTCTCTTCTTCTGCAACAGTTTTGTAACCAAAGTGAGTGGTCTTTTCCCCAGACATAAGGGTTTCTCCATACGTAACGTGATTTATGAGTATAGTTTAACGAGGGAGACACAAATTGTCTTGTATAGAAACACGATAGATTAAAAAGCTTGATGAAAAGCAAGTCAGATGTGATTAAACTATCGACCGATACAGGGATATATCAAGGATGTAGTATGATAAAAATATGGAGCTTTCTATGTTTGGTGTTATTTGTTTCGCAGTCTGTCGCCGCCAGTGATCGGTTTCGCTTGGCCATACCTGATAGCGCTTACCCACCTTATGTAGTCAATTCACCGCAGCAAGGCCATTATCAAGGGGTTATGGTTGAGACGATTGAACCTGTCTTAGCTGATTTAAATGTTTCCCTAAAGATACAATCTGCGCCCATTAAGCGCTTCGATTTCCTATTAGAAAGTGGTGAGATAGACGCTTTGATAGACTCCCCTAATTGGGTTGATAACCCCGATCAAATGCTCTGGCTAGATTTAGGCTTGTGGGTGGAAGACCGCTTGTACTATGCCTTAAATGCGCCTAAGCCACCGCAAGATATACAGCAATTAGATAACGCCGAAATAATTACTCATATGGGATATAACTATCCAGAGTTTGAACGCTATTTTGCAGCTTCTAAAGCGGCACGTATCGATCAATATACAAATGCTGAAATGCTCAAAGCACTCTATGCGTCGCCACGTGGAAGTCGACGCTATATGATTATGGATAAAGCGGTTTTGCAGTGGCATTTAAATAACGCAGCGGCAGGGCAAGAAATCGAGTTAGAGTCGCTCTTTATTAGTTGCTCACCGCTTAAAATTCGACTAGCAAATACAGAAAAGATGCGACAGCTACAGCCTTTAATGCAAGAGAAAATAAAGCAGCAAAGAGACTTGAATAAGCCCAAGCATTGCCTGGCGGTAAGTCAATGGAATTAGGTGGCCGCCGCTTGTGCGACCACCTAGGTTATATTCGTTAAATTCCCTCATGCCCATGACACACTGCATCCAATGCTTCCTGTAAGGTTGCAGTGAATAACAGTTGCCCTTGAATAGGCTTCATGCCTGAGCGTGCCAGTGTTTTTAATGGCTGAAACTGCAGGTCGGCAATAACAATTTTCGTCTCATTTTTGGCTGAGGCATCAATGAATTTGTTAAGAGCCGCTAAGCCACCGGCATCCAGTAACGATACCGAGTCCATATATAAGACAATGCCTTTATGTTGATTGCTCAGTGCTGCAAGCTCCGAAAAAATACGATCGGCTGCGGCAAAGAATAAGGCGCCTTGAATCTTATATACAGCCCAACCTTCGGGGAGGGCATCAGGAATGAGCTTAGGATGATCACTAATATCGCTCACTTTCGTCAGTTCTGAAATTTCTTTCATAAACAATAGCGCAGCTAATACCACACCTACCGCAATGGCGATCACCATATCAAAGAAGACTGTTAAACTGAGGCAGGTGAGCAACACAATGGTGTCACTGATTGGGGCCGTTTTAATGAAGTTTCTTACGTTTTTAGCATCACCAATATTCCATGCCACAACTAACAAAATGGCCGCCATAGATGCCATAGGCAAGTAAGCCAGCCAAGAAGCGAGTATTAGTAGGCCTGCAAGCACGACTAAACTATGGATAATGGCTGCAAAAGGTGTTTGTGCACCAGCGCGTAAGTTAGCCCCAGAGCGAGCAATGGCAGCCGTTGCAGTAATGCCGCCGAAGAAAGGAACGACTATATTGCCTAGGCCTTGACCAAGTAATTCACTGTTAGCGCTGTGACGTGTGCCTGTCATATTGTCGAGTACAACAGCACACAATAAAGACTCAATTGCTCCAAGCATGGCAATTGAAAAGGCAGCCGGTAGTAGGTTCTCTAACAAACTCCAACTAAAGCCAATAGGGTTGCCATCAGCACTGGGTTGCAACCAAGGCCAGACAAACTGAGGCAGGTAAGGCGGTATGCCAGCGCCTGTAGAGCCATCAGGCAATAAGTAGCTAAAGCGATTACCAATGGTATCCACCGAATGGCCTTGAGAACTAAACAGCCAAGCAACGCCAACACCAATTAAAAGGGCGGGAATGTGTGGCGGAAAGCGACTAATCTTCTTCCAAAAAACGAGCGTTAAGAGCGTTGCTATGCCTACTAAAAAATTAGTCCAGTCCAAGCCGGGTAGCCCAATAACAATTTGCTGTACTTTGCCCACGTATGACTCAGGGTAAGAAATGGCTAAACCAAAGAAGTCTTTAAGTTGAAGTGTGGCGATGACAATGGCGATACCGGACGTAAATCCAAAAGTGACGGACTGAGGAATATACTCAATCAATCGCCCTAGGCGTGCAAACGCTAGGATTAATAGAATCACCCCCGACATGAAGGTAGCTAGTAATAAACCACCTAAGCCAAATTTTTCAGCCACAGGGTAAAGGATAACTACGAAAGCGGCCGTTGGTCCTGAGACACTGTAACGCGATCCACCAGTAAGAGCGATAATAAAGCCAGCAATAATGGCTGTGTACAGACCGTATTGAGGCGCTACGCCACTAGCGATAGCTAGGGCCATAGATAAAGGGATGGCAATAATACCGACAGTAATACCGGCACTTAGATCACCAGCAAAGCGCTGCCAAGAGTAGGCCTTTTCAGCCAGAGATTCTCTGACAGCATGACCGATACGTAACGAAAATAATTGTGAACGAGACATGTGATTACCAATACATACTAATAAATATTATTAAGTAAGAGCGGTTGGGAATCGGTTAGTGATTTATACAGTCAGGAATGACTTTAGGGTTATCAATCTGCACTCTTTTATGGCGAGATAACTCACCACTAATAAGAGATACGGCCCTTTTACTAACTGCAAATTCCTTTGCTAAAAACCTAATAAGTTCGGTGTTGGCTTTGCCTTCTACTGGTGGTGCTTTAATGCGAATCTTTAATGCCTCACCATGTAAACCAACGACTTCAGATTTCGATGCTTTCGGTTGTAAGTGGCAGGTGAGAATTAAGTTATCCCCTTGCCACTGAAAAAACGTGCTCACAGCCCAAAAAACAATCCACGGGGAACACCTAAGGAGACAGCTATAGGTGTTACCACGAGAATTTCTGACATTCTAATGGCTAAAAATAAAACAATAGGGGAAAGATCAATACCGCCTAAGTCAGGCATTATTCTGCGAATAGGACGGATAGCTGGTTCAAGTATTTGATTAACAAGAATAAGTGCAGGGTTGTACGAGTTAGGTGCAATCCAAGAGGCTATCACGATAATAATTAATCCCCAGAAATAAATGTTTAGCAATAACGACAGTAAACCGACAGGTGCCCAAAGAAAGAAGTTCGCCCAAGGCATGATCGGCTGTGAGGACACTAAGAAAATCAAAGCAATAATAACAACCTGTATGATATAGGCTAACAATAAAGAGGCTATATCAATGCCACCATAGCCAGGAATAAAGCGACGTAAGGGAACAAGAATAGGACTGGTCGCTTTTACCACAAATTGTGAAATAGGGTTGTAAAAATCGGCACGTACTAGTTGTAGCAAGAAGCGTAGCACTACGACTAATAGTACTAAGCTGCCTAGGCTATTAATTAGTAACATACCGGCACTTGATAGTTGGGACATAAGCTCTCCGCGCTTAATTTATAACTGCGTATTAAAAAAGGATCTTACTCTTAGTTGGCAAAATCTTCACTGAGTTCTTCGGCGCGGGTTTGTGCGGCCTTTAGTGCGTTTTCTACCATTTCTCTAAAGCCTGCCTTCTCAAATGATAGAATGGCTTGCTCTGTGGTGCCACCGGGGGAGGTTACTCGTTTGCGCAACTCGGCAGGCTCTACATCAGAGTTTAATGCTAACTGGCTAGCGCCTGCGGCGGTTTGTAGTGTGAGAAGCTTTGAAGCTTCAGGGCTAAGCCCCATTTTTTGGCCGGCCTCTATCATGGCTTCAATAAGAAGGAAGAAATAGGCGGGGCCGCTTCCTGAAACCGCAGTGACAGCGTCAATCTCGGATTCCTCTTTTAGCCATGCGGTGGTGCCGACGGCTCTTAATAAGGCATCTGTTTTTTGGCGCTGTTCAATACTGACTTCATCGGTAGCATACAAGCCGGTCGCACCTTGGCTGATTAAAGCAGGAGTGTTAGGCATGCAGCGAACAATAGTGCTGCAGCCACTCCATTGTCTGAGACTGCTTGTGGTGATACCAGCGGCAATAGACACTATCAGGCTATTTTGTTGCTTAAGGGTGCTGGCTAAAGGTGACAGGACAGACTTCATTACCTGAGGTTTTACGGCTAGCACCACAATGTCGGCGTTTGTTATGGCGGCGCTGCCATCTGCATGAGTGGTTACCTTGAACGTCTTTTCTAGATGCTGACACTGCTCTTCGTTCGGATCTGCGACATGAATAAGCTGAGGGTTGATGTCCCCCTGTCTTATGAGTCCGCCGATAATGCTGGTGGCCATGTTCCCCCCACCGATAAAAGCAATTTGAGTCATTGTTGTATAAATCCTGTAAATTCTATAAAAATTAAGACAGTTTGCGCCTTGATTGTTAATCCTACAATATCAGATTTGAATGCAGAATAATAAAAGACTATAAATTGACTAGGCGCAGTTAGCTGCGCTATCGCAGTGTTGAGATTAGTGCCATACTTGTGTTCAATATGATAACGAAATTTAGCATGCGCTGGCTTGATGTAAGTCTAGTCGTTAAGCGTTAATGCTGGCCATAATAAGAAGATGGCTCGCGCATAAGAGCGCCTCGCGCGGGTGTTTATAGAGACATTTGGAGAGACTATGGATATTACAGAATTATTGGCGTTTAGTGCTAAGCAAGGTGCGTCCGACTTGCACTTATCAGCCGGTCTGCCACCTATGATTCGTGTGGATGGTGATATCCGTCGAATTAATCTACCCGCCCTTGATCATAAAGAAGTACACCGTCTCGTGTACGATATTATGAACGACAAACAGCGCAAAGATTTTGAAGAGTTTTTAGAGACCGACTTCTCGTTTGAAGTGCCAGGTGTTGCACGCTTCCGTGTAAACGCATTTAACCATAACCGTGGTGCAGGCGGTGTATTCCGTACCATTCCATCCACCGTTTTAACTATGGATCAACTCGGCTTAGGTCAGGTGTTTAGAGATTTATCTGATTTGAATCGTGGGATAGTGCTGGTAACAGGGCCAACCGGTTCGGGTAAGTCGACGACTTTAGCAGCGATGGTCGACTACATTAATGAGAATAAATACAACCATATTCTAACCGTCGAAGACCCTATTGAATTCGTCCATGAGTCAAAAAAATCGCTAATTAACCAGCGAGAAGTGCACAGAGACACATTAGGCTTTAACGAAGCCTTGCGTTCAGCGCTGCGTGAAGACCCTGACGTTATTCTAGTGGGTGAGTTGCGTGACTTAGAAACGATTCGATTGGCGTTAACTGCTGCCGAAACCGGTCACTTAGTGTTTGGTACGCTGCACACTAGCTCAGCAGCAAAAACCATTGACCGTATTGTTGACGTATTCCCTGCAGAAGAGAAATCGATGGTGCGCTCGATGCTTTCGGAGTCTCTACAAGGGGTTATTTCACAAACCCTTCTGAAAAAGCGTGGCGGTGGCCGAGTAGCGGCGCATGAAATCATGGTCGGGACGCCAGCCATTCGTAACCTGATTCGTGAAGATAAAATTGCTCAGATGTACTCAGCCATTCAGACGGGTTCTGCCTATGGCATGCAGACGCTTGACCAAAGTTTGTCTAACTTGTTGAAGAAAGGCGTTATTACCCGTGAGTTAGCGCGTGAGCAAGCCAAAATTCCTGAAAACTTTTAAGGTGATTTAATATGTCTATGGAAAAGTTTTTACGGTTGATGGTGGAAAAAAGCGGTTCTGACCTGTTTATTACGGCGGGTGTGCCACCTTCAATGAAAGTGCATGGCAAAATTTTTCCGCTTAACAAAAATCCGTTGGCGCCTGAGCAGGTGCGAGAGATTGTTTATGGATTGATGAACAGTAAGCAGCAGCAAGAGTTTGAGGAAACAAAAGAGCTTAACTTTGCAATTAACGCCACTGGGATAGGTCGTTTCCGTGCCAGTGCGTTTTTTCAGCGAAATGTGTGCGGCTTAGTGCTGCGTCGTATTGAGACGAATATTCCTACCACTGACCAGTTAGGCTTGCCAGACATTATTAAAGAAATTTCTTTAACGAAGCGTGGTTTGATTTTGTTCGTGGGTGCGACAGGGGCGGGTAAATCAACCTCGCTTGCGTCTATGATTAACCACCGCAACAAGAACAGTCATGGTCATATTCTAAGCATTGAAGACCCCATTGAGTTTGTGCATAGACACCAAGGCTGTATTGTTACACAGCGTGAAGTAGGTATCGACACCGAAAGTTTTGATACAGCGCTTAAAAACTGCTTACGACAAGCACCAGACGTCATCATGATTGGTGAGGTGCGTAGTGCTGATACTATGGAGCACGCAATCACCTTCGCTGAAACGGGGCACTTATGCCTAGCCACCTTGCACGCAAACAACGCGAACCAAGCCTTAGATAGGGTTATTCATTTCTTCCCACCAGAACGACACAGTCAGATCTGGATGGACTTGTCGCTTAACTTGAAAGCCATTGTTGCGCAGCAGTTAGTGCCGACGCCAGATGGTCGTTCACGTCGTGCGGTTGTTGAAGTGTTGCTGAATACGCCCTTAGTGGCCGATTTGATTCGTAAGGGTGAAGTGCATGAGCTGAAACCTTTAATGATCAAGTCTAATGAGCTCGGTATGCAGACCTTTGACCAGGCGTTATATGCACTGTATGACCAAGGTGAGATCACTTATGAAGATGCTCTCTCTCACGCAGACTCGCCAAACGATCTACGACTAATGATTAAGCTTGGTTCTGATTCAGATGCAGACCAACTTGACGACGCAACCCGTGATCTAAGGTTGCAAGAATAGTAAGGCGTAATGACTTAATGCATGTTGCGAAGGCTAAACCGAAAACAGTGTTTAGCCTTCGTGGTTATTGGTGTTGACTAAGCACTGGTTAAGTATTATCCTTCCGCCCCCTTTTATTGCGTCAGATTCCCTGATGCTTTTGTTAGTAATAATTGGAGTTGCTTAATGGCTACAATCAACCAATTGGTTAGACAGCCTCGTAAGCGCAAAGTGGCTAAGAACGACGTACCTGCTCTGCAGGCATGTCCTCAGCGTCGTGGTGTATGTACTCGCGTATATACAACTACACCTAAAAAGCCTAACTCAGCATTACGTAAAGTATGCCGTGTGCGTTTAACGAATGGCTATGAAGTAAGTTCTTACATCGGTGGTGAAGGCCACAACTTGCAAGAACACAGTGTGGTGCTAATTCGTGGTGGTCGTGTTAAAGACTTACCTGGTGTTCGTTACCATACAGTTCGTGGTGCTCTAGATACATCTGGCGTTGCGAATCGTAGACAGGGCCGTTCTAAGTACGGTGCTAAGCGTCCTAAGTAATTAGAGACATTAAGATAAGAGTAAGGCTGAACTGTTTGTTATGCAGATGTTCAGACTGACCTGAAGACCAAAGAGGGCTTATCATGCCAAGAAGACGCGTCGCTGCAAAGCGCGAGATATTGCCAGATCCAAAGTTTGGAAGTGTTACTCTGGCTAAGTTCATGAACCATGTAATGGTGAGTGGTAAAAAATCTGTTGCTGAACGTATCGTTTATGGAGCTTTAGACTCTATGACCGAAAAGAAAGGTGGCAGTGCAATCGAATTATTCGAGCAAGCATTAGAAGCAATTCAACCAATGGTTGAGGTTAAGTCACGCCGCGTTGGTGGTGCAACTTACCAAGTACCTGTTGAAGTTCGTCCTAGCCGTCGTCAAGCATTAGCTATGCGTTGGTTAGTAGATGCGGCTCGTAAGCGTGGTGAAAAATCCATGGCACAGCGTCTAGGGAACGAAATGCTAGATGCGTGTGAAGGTAAAGGCGCAGCGGTTAGAAAACGTGAAGACGTTCACCGTATGGCTGAAGCGAACCGTGCGTTCTCTCACTACCGCTTTTAATTAGAAAGACAGAGGAAGCTAAAGTGTCACGTACAACCCCCATTGAGAATTACCGTAATATAGGAATTGCAGCGCACGTGGATGCGGGTAAAACCACCACGTCCGAGCGTATTCTTTTCTATACGGGTAAGTCCCACAAAATGGGTGAAGTTCATGATGGTGCGGCGACCATGGACTGGATGGAGCAGGAGCAAGAGCGTGGTATTACGATTACATCGGCTGCGACCACTTGCTTCTGGTCAGGAATGTCCAAACAATACCCCCAGCACCGCATTAATGTTATTGATACTCCAGGGCACGTAGACTTTACCATTGAAGTAGAGCGTTCATTGCGTGTTCTTGATGGTGCTGTGGTGGTACTTTGTGGTTCATCAGGTGTGCAACCACAGACTGAAACTGTATGGCGACAAGCGAATAAGTACGAAGTACCAAGAATTGTTTTTGTAAACAAGATGGACCGTACCGGTGCCGACTTCTTTAAAGTGGTAGGTCAACTAGAAAAACGCTTGCAAGCAACAGCAGTCCCTATTCAAATCAATATTGGCACTGAAGATGAATTCAGAGGCCAAGTTGATCTAGTGCGAATGAAATCGCTTATATGGAATGAGGCCGATCAAGGGGCAACCTTTGAAGAGGAAGATGTTCCAGCTGACTTATTAGAACTAGCTAATGAGTGGCGTGAAAAGATGATTGAGGCCGTGGCAGAAGCCAATGATGACCTCATGAATAAATACCTAGAAGGTGAAGAGTTAACTGAAGAAGAAATCAAGCAAGGTCTGCGTCAGTTAACGCTCGCAAATAAAATTGTACCAGTGTGCTGTGGAACTGCATTTAAAAACAAAGGCGTTCCAGCGTTGTTAGATGCGGTGATTGATTACCTTCCTTCACCAGTTGAAGTTAAGGCGATTGAAGGGCATTTAGAAGATGGTAAAGAAACGCCTGCGATTCGTAAATCGAGCGACGATGAGCCATTAGCTGCACTTGCGTTTAAAGTGGCAGTAGATCCCTTCGTAGGTACGCTAACCTTCGTGCGTGTATATTCTGGCGTATTAAGCTCAGGTGATGCTGTACTGAATCCTGTGAAAGGAAAGCGTGAGCGTGTTGGTCGAATGTTACAAATGCACGCGAACGATCGTGAAGAAGTAAAAGAAGTTCGTGCAGGTGATATTGTCGCTTTGGTTGGTATGAAAGATGTAACCACAGGCGACACTTTGTGCGACCAAAAGAATCCAATTACACTTGAGCGAATGGATTTCCCAGATCCTGTAATTTCAGTGGCAGTTGAGCCTAAATCACAGGCCGACCAAGAGAAAATGGGTATTGCGCTATCGCGATTAGCACAAGAAGATCCATCGTTTAAAGTAGAAACCGATGAGGAAACCGGACAGACCATTATTTCAGGTATGGGTGAGTTACACTTAGAGGTACTGGTAGACCGCATGCGTCGTGAGTTCAAAGTTGATGCGAACGTTGGTAAGCCACAAGTGGCCTATCGTGAAAAAATTACCAGTAAAGTTAAGATTAATAACAAATTTGTTAAGCAGTCTGGTGGTCGCGGCCAGTATGCACATGTTGTAATTAACTTTGAGCCTTCAGACAGTGAAGGGTTAGAGTTTGTTAGTGAAATCGTTGGTGGTGTTGTACCAAAAGAATACATTCCATCTGTTAAGACAGGTATTGAAGAGCAGATGAAAAACGGTGTTCTTGCCGGTTATCCGTTGCTAGGCTTAAAAGCCACGTTAGTAGATGGATCATACCACGAGGTTGATTCTAACGAGATGGCGTTTAAAATTGCGGCTGCTCAGGCCACAAGAATGTTGTCTAAAGAAGGAAATGCGGTACTGCTTGAACCTACAATGAAGGTTGAAGTAACTACCCCAGAAGAATACATGGGAGATGTGGTAGGGGACCTAAACCGTCGACGCGGTTTAATTTCAGGTATGGAAGATGGCTTGTCAGGTAAGTTAATTAATGCAAGCGTACCATTAGCTGAGATGTTTGGTTATGCCACGGATTTGCGTTCCGCTTCCCAGGGGCGAGCAACTTATTCCATGGAATTTGAGAAATACGCGGAAGCACCTCCAAGTGTAACCGATAGTATTGTCAATCGAGCTTAATTTTAAAAAACTAAACGAGGTGTATCATGGCTAAGGAAACATTCGAACGTTCCAAACCCCATATTAACGTAGGTACTATCGGTCACGTTGACCATGGTAAAACCACATTAACCGCAG
>CALJVD010000084.1 GCA_937974825.1 uncultured Oceanospirillaceae bacterium
AGCTCTAGCTGAGTATTACCAGCGCTAACATCTACTAACACACGGTTAAGCAGCTTAATGTTTGAGTAAACGCTTAAGTTACGCTTTAGGGTATGTTCATCTGCACCGCCGCCATCAATATAAGCCCAAGTCTGAGCATTTAAATTTTGTTGGGCGTAGTGGCGATAGTCATTGATAGCCGCTATATCGCTGGGTATTTCCGAGAAGTAATGAGTGGGCATTAGAACACCTGCAGGTCATGCATTTAGTGTTCAATAGTAATTCTCATTTGTGTTTGAAGCAATGATAATAGCGACGGTTTTTAATTAAATAGCAGGCATCAAAAAAGCCGCAGCACTTATCAAGTGCTGCGGCTTTTTTGATTGTATTTGATTGTGCTTAGTCTTTGTTAAGAAACCTGCACCGGTACATCGAAACTGGTGTGGCTTACTGTGTTATCTTCATTCATGTACACCATTTTAGGTTTGAATGTAGCCAAGTCTTTTTCATCATAATTGGCATACACACAAATGATCAAGCGATCACCTTCTTTGGCGTGATGAGCTGCAGCACCATTTACAGAAATAGTACCAGAACCATCTTCAGCACGAATAATGTACGTAGTGAAGCGCGCACCGTTATTGATGTTGTATATCTGAATTTGTTCGAACTCACGCATACCCGCGAGGTCCAATAATTTGCCATCAATGGCGCAAGAGCCTTCATAGTTCAGCACAGAGTGCGTTACTTTTGCTTTATGAAGTTTGGCTTTGAGCATTATGGACTGCATAGCAAACCCTTTCGTTAATCACTATTATTCGCCAGAAATGAAGATTCTGGCTGTCTTCGAGAGCTATTAACTCGCGTGAATATTGGTCAATTATTGGCCACTTTGGCCATAAAGGCGCGCAGTATGCACTATTCCCCGCTTTGTTTCAACGATAGCTCGATATTATCTATTAATCTGGCGTTTCCTAAGAAGGCTGCAGCCAGTATTACAAGGTCTGTATCTTCAGCGCTAGCTGGCTTTAGATCGAGGCTACGACGTACTTCAATGTAGTCTGTGCGAAAGCCTAAAGCGTTTAATTTCTTGGTCGCATTCTCGATAGAAATTACAATCTCTTGACCTTGTTGCAGGTCTTCAGCCAACTCCACCAGTGTTTTGTATAAGCCGGGCGCTGTAGCCAGTTCTTGAGCAGACAAATAGCCGTTTCTAGAGCTTAACGCTAAGCCGTCTTCGGCGCGTTTGATGGGGACGCTAACAATGCGAATAGGCATGTTAAGGTCGGCAACCATTTTTTTGATAACAGCGACTTGTTGAAAGTCTTTTTGACCAAAGAAAGCAACGTCTGGCTGAACCATGTTAAACAGTTTGTTTACAACAGTGGATACGCCATCAAAATGACCGGGACGACTGCCGCCGCATAAGCCTTCTGATACCACAGGTACGGTAACAATGCTTTGGTCTTCTTGGCCGTTAGGGTACATCTCGTCGACATCAGGGGCAAACAAAACATCACACTTAGCAGCGCTTAGTTTTGCCTGGTCGTCTGATAGGGTGCGCGGATAACGGGCGAGGTCGTCTTTGTCGTTAAACTGTAGTGGGTTAACGAAAATACTGGAAACCACAAAGTCTGTGTTCGCAGTCGCTTGGTCAATTAAGCTGATATGGCCAGAGTGAAGGTTGCCCATGGTTGGAACAAATCCTACAGTTTTACCTGCGGCTTTAGCATCACTAACTAATTGACGTAACTCTTTTAAGGTATGAACGGTAATCATGCGTTGAACTCGTACTCTGCTGAAGGGTAAGTACCAGCTTTGACTTCTGCTACGTAGGCAGCAAAGGCTTGCTGGATAGTACGGCCTTCTATTAAAAAGTTTTTAACGAACTTAGCGGGTCTGTTATTCAAACCAAGCATGTCGTGCATTACTAATACTTGTGCGTCCGTGCTATTGCCGGCACCAATGCCAACAACAGGAATGCGAACGGCTTGAGTGATTCGAGCAGCCAGAGGGCTAGGAACGCATTCTAATAAAATAATATCGGCACCTGCGTCAGCAAGTGCAAGACAGTGTTGAACCATAGCGTCAGCAGCAGATTCATCGCGTCCTTGCACGCGATAACCGCCAAATTTATTAACCGATTGAGGGGTTAAACCAAGGTGTACACAGACAGGCACGCCTTGCTGGGCTAGTGACTCTACTAATGGAATTAACCAACTGTCACCTTCAACTTTAACCATATGGGCACCGGCTTGCATTACTGCTTTAGCACTAGCAAGTCCTTGCTCTAGAGTTCCGTAGCTCATAAAGGGAAGATCGGTGATGATCATAGCTTGCTTAGTGGCCATTTTGTTTCCGCGGGAAACAGCCGCTGTGTGGTATGCCATGTCTTCTACGCTTACTGGTAAGGTGCTGTCTTGACCTTGAATAACATTTCCAAGTGAATCTCCAACCAGCAGTACTTCAACGCCGGCGTCTGCGGCTTGCTGTGCAAGGGTCGCGTCGTAGGCTGTTAGCATGGTGAATTTTTCTTGGCGGTCTTTCAGCGCCTGCAATGAGCGGATACTGATAGCACTCATGGAAGGTCTCCAGTGTTAGCCCTATGGGCAAAAAGGTTAGGAGCGTATTGTGCGCATTGGCGCGCTGAGGTCAACTATTTTTGGCCACACCCCATCCTAAGGTCTCAGCAAAAATGGCACAGTAGCTCTTACAGTTTGATTAAATCACCGCCAAATTCGGGGGTGATAGATGAAAGTGCTTGGCCGTTAGGCAAAATTAACCCTGGCTCTATTTCTCGCAGAGGAACCACGACAAAGCTTCGCTTGTGTAGCTCGCTGTGTGGAACGGTTAAGCGCTCAGAGTTAATAGTCGACTGGCCGTACAATAATATATCTAAGTCTATACAGCGTTCACCCCAGTGGCGTAGCTTGACTCGACCTTGTTCCTTCTCTTGAGCTTGTAAGGCATCAAGTAGCTCAAGGGGTTCAAGCTTGGTCTCTATTTTTGCCACGGCATTTTGGTAATCGGGTTGATCTTGTGGACCTAATGGCTTGCTACCATAAATAGAAGATACCGCTAGAAACTGAGTCTTAGGTAACTGTTTTAGCGCCTCAATGGCCAACAAAATTTGTTCGCGCGGATTATTAAGGTTGGCGCCAATCCCTATGTAACAAGTCGTCATATTATTAATTAGGTTTTGAACGCTGGTAAGGGTTACGGCGCGGACGTTTCTTAGCGGGGCGTTTCTTTTTGTCGAAAGTACTAGGGCGTGTAGCAATCAGCTCTGGGTGTAACTCTTGTAGTTCAGTCCAGTATTCAGCACGCTTAGCTAGGCTCTCTCCTGATTGCTGTCTTAATAGTAAAAAGTCATAGGCAGCACGAAAACGCGGATGAGCTAATACGCTTAATGCTTTTTTGCCCTGAGCTTTTTCTAGTCTGGATTGCAGCTGCCATACTTCACGCAATGGAATGGTAAAGCGTTTTGGAATGGAGATGCTGTTAATTTGTGTGGCAATCACCTGGTCTGCGGCCAGTTGCTGTGCTTGGCTAGGTGGTAGCCCTTGGGCTTCTAGTTGGCTTTGTTGTTTGTTAAGGGCAGGCCATAGTAGTGCCGATATAAAAAAGTAAGGCGTTACTGAAAGGCCAGAGTTAACACGCTTGTCGGTGTTGCTCATGGTGTTTTCGGCCATGAGTAATGCAAAGCTGTCGTCTTTGTATAGCGCTTCAGCCGCAGGGAATAAGTAATAAAACAAACCGTATTCGCGTAATAGTTGGAAGGTTTTCAAGGCATGACCGTGTAAGAACAGTTTTAGAATCTCTTCAAACAAGCGTGCGGGTGGAATTTGTTTTAATAAAGGTGCCAGTTCTTTGATGGGTGCGGCTGTGGCAGGCTCAATTTCAAATCCTAGTTTTGCTTTAAATCGAATCGCGCGCAGCATACGCACAGGGTCTTCATGATAGCGAGTATGCGGATCGCCAATTAAACGAATTTGTTTTTTCTTTAAATCTTCCCAACCACCGGCGTAGGCGTGAACGCTAAAGTCAGCAATGTTGTAATAAAGTGCGTTGATGGTGAAATCACGACGCATAGCGTCTTCATCCTGGGTGCCATAAACGTTATCGCGTAGGATCATGCCGCTGTCGCTGGTTTTAGCAGACTTATTTGATGCGTTTTCTTTAGGCGTAGCTCTGAATGTAGCCACTTCAATGACTTCGCGGCCAAAAATAACGTGAACTAATCTAAAACGACGACCAATTAAACGAGAGTTACGAAAGAGACTGTTGACTTGCTCAGGGGTGGCGTTAGTGGTTACGTCAAAATCTTTTGGGTTTAATCCAAGCAAAGAGTCGCGTACACCGCCACCTACTAAGAACGCCTCATAACCAGCTTTTCGTAAGCGATAGAGAACCTTAAGCGCTGGTTCGCTAATATTGCTGCGGCTAATATTGTGCTGGTCACGTGGAATAATCTGTAAGGGTGCTTCCATGTCGTCTTTAGAAAAAATGTTACGAATTTTTTTGGGAATCAGTGTGATCAAAGTAGGCTCGATGGCGTATCCATAAATATAAGAACGAATGATAGCCAATTTTAACGACTAAGGCTGCACAAATAAACGCCAGAAAAACAAAAAGCCGCAGTGCGGCTTATTGGGAGTCCCTTTTGTTTTTACTAATTCCATTGGGGCTATGTCTTTGAACCTGCTGTTATAAGTACATAAATTACCTATTTTTTATTTTTATTGTTAGCAAAGTACCTACTAATAACAAAAGGTTCTGGGTTGTTTTTTATTATTGTTACCCAACGACCGATTTTTATTTTTATTGTTGGCCGCTAGCTCCAATGTGTTTTTATTTTTGTTGTTCATTGTTGCTACTAGATATTAATGCAGATACTGTGCCAACTTTTGAGATCCTTTTAAAATCAATGAGTTAGGGTGTTCGATATAAATTAAATAGAGAGGAAAGGTTCGAAGTGTTACCTAAGGTGCGCGTATAAGTAACACTTTAGTGCGCTAAAGGTAACACAGTGTAACCAGTTTGTTGTTTTGTGTAACAAGGAGGGCGAGGTTAAGAAATAGGTGTTAGCGCTTTTTGCGTGGAATACCTAAGCGTTGACGACGTTCCCATAGGCTTTTTCTTGAGATGCCAAGTTTTTGCGCTAGGTCGGTTTCAGTCATATTGGCTTCGTTTTCTAATACGAAGTGAATGAAGTAGTCGTCTAGTGATAAATCGCCTTGCTGTTGAGGTTGTGAACTGGCTGCAGTTTCAGGCTGCTGTAAGCTTTCGCGTAAGCTAGGACTGATGTAGCGATCAGGGTCATTGTCGACTTCAATACCTAAGTTGGCTGCAGTAATAGTGCTGTCGTCGGCTAAAATAACGGCGCGTTCAATTGCATTTTCTAGCTCGCGAACGTTACCGGGCCACTGGTATTGGCTAATAGCTTGTATGGCTTCGCTGCTAAAACTCATGTCGTCTTGCTGCATTTTGTCGGCCATGCGTTTAAGCATGGCTTCGGCTATTTCAATAACGTCATTACCGCGCTCGCGCAGAGCGGGAAGACGCAATTCTACGACGTTTAAGCGATAGTATAGGTCTTGTCGGAAATCGCCTGTAGAAGCCATTTCTTTTAAGTTTCTATGGGTGGCAGCTACTAAGCGCACGTCTACTTTTTGGCTGTGGACGGATCCTACTTTGCGAATTTCGCCTTCTTGCAAGACGCGCAGTAAGCGAGCCTGTGCCTCTAAGGGTAGTTCACCAATTTCATCTAAAAATAATGTACCACCGTCAGCGGCTTCAATTAGCCCTTTGCGCATGCTGTCGGCACCGGTGAAAGCGCCTTTTTCATGACCAAACAGCTCTGATTCAATGAGAGACTCAGGGATGGCTGCACAGTTCACTGAAATAATAGGGGCGTCTTTGCGTAAGCTTTGATCATGAATGGCTCTTGCTACCAGCTCTTTACCCGTACCCGATTCGCCAAGAATAAGTACCGTCGCATTCGTAGGTGCAACTTTGCTGATTTTTTTGAACAACAGCAGCATGGCATCGCAGCTACCAATAATATTAGGGTTAGCAAACTCTTTGCTTACTTGCTTCTTCAGTTCTTGCGGGGCAGCCTTGCTTAGTTCGGCTTCACTTAGAATGTGTTTAACCGCCTTGAGCATTTCGTCATGATCAAAGGGCTTGGCGATATAATCTACGGCGCCCATTTTCATAGCATCAATGGCCGAGTTTAAGCTGGCATAACTGGTCATAATTAATACTGGGGTGTTACCTGCCAACTCAATTAAGTCAGTGCCTTGCCCACCGGGTAAGCGCAAGTCACTAATCACTAAGTCAAAGGCACTTAGGTCTAAGTCACTGGCAGCGGTAAATGAGTCAACGTCTGTCACTTGGAAATGATTGCGCTGTAATAAGCGGCAAATAGACTGACGAATAATTGCCTCATCTTCAACTACTAAGATATGACTCATAAAGAAGGTTCCGTTAATTCGTGTGGATGGTAACGCGGTAGGCTTACTTTAACACATGTGCCGCGGCCGTTGTTGACCGGGCTCTCAAAATTAATTTGGCCGTAGTGCTCTTCAATTAGATTGTAAACCAGTGATAACCCAAGGCCGGTGCCTTTTCCCACATCCTTAGTGGTAAAGAATGGCTCAAACAAGCGGTCAATTACATCGGCGGATATACCTTCACCTTGGTCTGTAATAAAAATCGTTACCTGGTGTTCGTCGAACGACGAAGTAACACGCACTTCTTGTCCTGGCTCACTGGCATCACGCGCGTTACTTAATAGGTTAACAAAGATTTGTACCAAGCGCTGAGGGTCACCCAATATAAGGGCGCTAGGGTCACATTGGTTAATGAATTCAATGTCCATGCTGCGTTTGCTTAAACGTAATAGTTGCATGGCTTCTTCAATCACATAAGCCAGCTGTACCGGCTCGTGCTCGCTTGAGATGTTGCCTGCGTGAGAGAAGTTCATTAGCGATTGAACAATACGAGTAATGCGCTGTGTCTGCTCTTGAATTTGCTGTGCCATTTCTAATAGAACAGGGTCTTCAGTTTCATAGCGCATGTTTTGTGCTAAACAATCGATGGCAGTAACTGGGTTGCCAATCTCATGCGCAACCCCCGCCGCCAAGCGACCGATGGAGGCAAGGCGTTCACTGTGCGTCAGTTCGTCCGCCAGTAACTGCACTTCGGTTTGGTCTTCCATAAGCAAGACAATACTTCCAGGTTGGCCGTTACTCGGTTGAATAATGGATTTGTGCAGGTTAAACCAGCGTGGGCGTGCGCCAATATTTACCTGTTTTTTATATTCGTGCATGCTGTGATTTAGAACAAACGACTGCAGAACTTCGTTCCAAGGGGCTGGCAGTTGGTTTAAATGTGAACCAGTGGTGCTTTCGGCATCGATACGGGTTAAGTCAGACATGGCTTGGTTCCACAGCATCACCTCACCGTCATCTGCTAACGAGCAGACGCCTAACGGTAAGCGTTCTAATGTTTGACGGTGATAACGTCGGATATTATCAAGCTCGCCAGCCAAACCACTTAAACGATCATGAAAGCCTTCAATGCGCTGCTCTACTTGGTAGATGTCTTCATTAAGCACTGCGTTTTCTTTGAAGGGTAGATAACGACTGGTAATGTCGTGAGCAACGGTTGGCCCCATTAAGCCCGATAAGTTCGCTTCTAAACGGGCGCGTAAGCGTCTGAGTGCATAAGGTCGGTCTTCATAAGAGGGTAGCTTCAGGTCATTCAGTGCTTGATAGACTTCGCGCTCGGCTACATAGCGCCCCAACGGCTTACTTAGCGCGGTAATGACATCGTTAGAGTTTTCTGCAATTAAAGGACGCTTACTTGGATGCGTAACAGTATCAACAGAGCAGGCTTTAGCAGCCGCGCGCTCCGAGGCTTTTTGTTTGGTGCTTAGACTCACCAGTACAAACAATACAATGTTGCTTCCAAAAGCGGCTAATGCGGCAATGTGCCAATTACTTTCATTGATTTCAGGTAATGGGAAGGGAGCGCTCCAGCCCATGCGATAGGTCGAGAACGGCATCAACATGGCGTAGACCCAAACAACTATCCCTGCCGACAAACCAAAGAGAAATCCTTTGCGATTAGAGCGAGGCCAATACAGTAAGCCAAGCACACCCGGTAAAAACTGTAAGCTTGCAACGAAGGCAAGAATACCCAGACGATTAAGGTCTAGTTGAGTGCCAACGGCAGAATAAAATGCATAGGCGATTAATAAAATTGACGCCAACAGTAAGCGTCGCATCCACAATAACCAACGATAGAAGTCTTGTTGTGGGCTCGGCTTATAAAACGGCAAGACTAAGTGGTTTAAAAACATAGCAGCAGTAGAGAGGGTAATCACAATAATGATCCCTGAAGCGGCTGCTAGACCACCCACAAAAGTCATAATGGTTAGCCAAGGTGACTCTAGCTGTATGCCAATACCTAACGCAAAGTATTCAGCGGGGGTGTCTAATTGCAGGTGAATCCCGGCCCATAAAATAGGTGGAATTGCCACTGCCATAATCAATAGAAAAAGAGGCAGCGCCCAACTGGCCGTTTTTAAGGCATTGCTATTAAGGTTTTCAGTGAACAGCATATGGAACATATGCGGCATAACCACTACTGCTGCAAAGAAGACCAAGAGTAGAGTGCGCCAAGGACCTTCTTGAATAGTCATTTGGCGTGCAGCCAGTAAGTTCTCGTTATCAACTAGCCATTGTTCTAAACCGCCTAAGGGGGCGAACACATGCCACAACACAAAGCCGCCTAGTACGACAATGGCGACAAGCTTAACGAGTGACTCTAAGGCTAGCGCAAAGACTAAGCCCTCGTGTTTTTCGCGGGGAGAAACATGGCGTGCGCCAAATAGGATGGCGAAGAGCACCATGACCGCACAATAGGCAAAGGCTAGAGTGGTTACAGGCAGCTCATTGTTTAGTAAGTGCAGCGTATCGGCAATGGCGGAAATTTGCAGCGTTAGCATCGGAATAACGACCACAATGGTGAATAAAGACACCATGATGCCCGCCAAGCGGCTACGGTATCTAAAGGCTAATAAGTCGGCCAACGAGCTAAGCTGATAGATACGAGTAATATGTAAAATGGGGCGAAGCAGTATAGGGGAGAGCGCGAAGGCACCAGAAATCCCAATGTAATAGGCAAGGTAACCGTAGCCGTATTGGTTGGCGAGGCCAACCGAACCATAGAACGCCCAAGCACTGGCATAGACACCCAGCGAAAAAACGTAAACAGCTGGGTGATAAACCCAACGCTTAGGAATCCAGTTTTTCTCAACCACATAGGCGGTGGAAAATAAAAAAGCTAAATACGCAATTACAATAAAAGAGAGCTGGCCAATACTAAAGGTCATCGCTACCTCTGCTATGGTTTAGCCAAACATAAAAGACAATTAAAATCAGCCAGATACCAAAGGGGCGATACCAAAAACTGTGGCTATCAAGCCACCAGTCCATAATGATAGGAGAGAAAAAATACACTCCTAATAATAAAGCTAGGCTGAGTCGATGGTTGTGCATACACTAATATTGTCGCTAAAAAATCACAGACTAGCATAATACCGATTAAATCAATAAAGCATTAGAGGTAAAACATGATTGAGCATCAGCCAGAGCAAAACCGATTTGTTATTAAAAAAGACGGGCACGAATGTTTATTAACGTATCGCTTAGATGGACAAACTATAGATTTTGATCATACCTATGTGCCTTTTGCATTGCGTGGACAAGGCTTAGCTGAACAGTTGGTAAAAGAAGGTTTGGCATGGGCAAAAGATCATAACTACAGCATTCAAGCCAGCTGCAGTTATGTACAGAAGTGGTTGTAAGTTAGAGAGTAATAAACTGCCCGAGCCATTTGCCAACAATATCGGCATCCGCGGGTGGGTTAAGCGTACTTAGCGCCTGTTCTAGCTTTTCTTTGCCAATGACTTCCTGTCTGCGTGCTAGCAGCCGCTGAGTAAAGTTGACGCTAAACTCTGGGTGGCCTTGAAACGCCAGTACTCTATTTTCTATAAAAAAAGCGGCATTTTCGCAGAAGTCACTGCTGGATAAGCGTTGAGCCTGTGGAGGCAGTTGAGTCACCTGGTCTTGGTGACTATAAATTAAGGTCAGCTCTTTAGGAGTGTCTTTTACCCAAGCGGGCAGTTCGTCAATCTGAGTGTTATGCAAGCCTACGCCCCAGCCCTTATCGCTTTTATCGGCGTGTCCGCCTAAGGTATGCGCTAGTATTTGATGCCCAAAGCAAATACCAAGCAGTTTCTCTTGTCGTTCAAAGCTGGCGCTTATCCATTGTTGTAGGTTGGGTATCCACGCTAGATTGTCATACACGCCGGCTTTTGAGCCTGTAATCAAATAGGCATCACACTCAAAGGCAGAAGGAAACTCGCCTTCTTGAATATGAAAAAAACGATAGTTAAAGCTAAAGCCTAGGCGCTCAAAAAGTTGCACAAACATATGGCCATAGGAGCGGTAATCATCTTTTAAGTCAGGGTGTAATTCATCCGCCTCGATAATACCGAGTGTTTTCATGGTTAGTTCCTGGCTAACTGACGTAGTGGTTCAAGCAAATAATCTAATCCGTTTATTTTTATCTCAAGCGTTAGTCCAAGCAATAAACCAAGGCGGCCGTTTGGCATCCCATTTTTATTCATCCAAAGTAAGTATTCTTCAGGGATATCCATAAGTAAGCGGCCTTTATATTTACCAAAGGGCATGGTTACTTTTGCAAGATCGGCTAAATCGTTACTATTCAAAATATAAAGCCTAAATAAAAGAGTGGATAAAAATAATAAGACAGACCGAAAAATTACTCTATTGGTTGATCGGCGCTGCTTTCTGCCAATAGCATAGCAAGAAAATAGAAGGGTGCTTTGCGTAACAATACACATATTTTACAAATTAAACAGGACAGAGAGGCTTAATTCCTATATAATCTGCCTCCCCTTTTTAATAGTTCATTATGAGTTGTTGGGCCCGTCCGTGTGGAATGAGTACGGTCAGCCCTTGTCCCTCATACCACACAGATAGGAAAAATATGACCACAACTACTCCAGCAGACTTTGCAAGTCTTGGCCTGCCCGAAACTCTTGTACGCGCCGTTCGTGAATTAGGCTATGAAGTCCCTTCACCCATTCAAGAACAAAGTATCCCTTCCTTATTAGAAGGTCGCGACGTACTTGGCACCGCACAAACAGGTACCGGTAAAACCGCTGCCTTTGCTTTACCAATTTTAGCTCGCACTCAAGTTGATTCGCGTAATACACAGGTTCTATGTTTAGCGCCGACACGTGAGTTAGCCATGCAGGTAGCCGAAGCGGTACAGTCTTACAGCAAGTACACCCCAGGCGTCAATGTATGCGCTGTGTATGGTGGTACAAGCTACACTACACAAATTAAAGAACTTAAGCGTGGTGCCCAATGGGTTGTGGGTACACCAGGCCGTGTGATGGACCACATCCGTCGTGGTACCTTGCGCTTAGATAATATCAGCGCTGTTGTCTTAGACGAAGCCGACGAAATGTTACGCATGGGCTTTATTGACGACGTTAACTGGATTCTTGACCAAACGCCAAAGAGCCGCCAAGTTGCGCTATTCTCTGCAACCATGCCACGTGAAATTCAGGCAGTGGCCGAAGCGCACTTAAATAATCCGGTACAAGTAAAAATTCAAACCAAAACCACGACCAACGCTAACATTAATCAGCGCTACTGGTTTGTGGGTAACGTTCACAAAAACGATGGCTTATTGCGTATTTGTGAAACGGAAGATTTTGATGCCATGATGGTGTTCGTTCGTACTAAATCAGCCACTGAAGAAGTTGCTGACTACATGATTGCGAACGGCTTCAAATGTGCGCCACTCAACGGTGATATTCCGCAGGCATTGCGTGAAAAAGCCGTAGAAAAGCTAAAAAATGGCCAGCTAGATATTATTGTTGCTACCGACGTTGCGGCTCGTGGTCTTGACGTTGAGCGTATCAGCCACGTTATCAACTACGATATTCCAACCGATACTGAATCATACGTTCACCGTATTGGTCGTACGGGGCGTGCCGGTCGTTCTGGTGAAACCATCGTTTTCGTACGTGGTCGTGAAAAACGCATGCTACGTGATATCGAGCGTGCAACACGTCAAACCATCGAAGAAATGGCGTTACCTACCGCTAACCAAGTGAACGAAAAGCGTAAAGAGCGTTTCCAGGGTCGTATTGTTGATGCATTACACAGCGAAAAGAACAAAGTTTTCCGTGAAATGATTGAACAAGTATTGGCTACACAGCCAGTTGATGCGTTGGATGTGGCCGCTGCCCTAGCTTCTTTGTTACAAGGCAAAAAGCCTTTATTCATTGATGAAAAAGCAGATGCACGCATGCAGCAGCGTTCTAATGATCGTGGCGATCGTAAACGCCCAGAGCGTGCAGAGCGCGGTGACCGTAAGCGTGGTGAACGTAATACTCGCGGTGCAGACCGTGGAGCACCTAAGGCAGCACCGAGCAGCCGTCCAATGCCACTAAAAAGCCATCCAGACGTTGAAATGGCACGCTTTGTAGTGGGTGTTGGTTATGACGATGGTTTGCGTCCTGGTAACTTAGTGGGCGCTATCGCCAACGAAGCAGACCTAGACAGTGCTTATATCGGTCATATCGAAATTTTAGATAACTATGCCGTAGTTGACCTACCAGAAGGTATGCCAAAGCCTGTAATGCAGAAGCTGCAAAAAACACGCGTATGCGGACGTCCATTAGACATTCGTACCTACAATGAAAGCGAAGCCGGCAGTCGCCCAGCGAAAAGCCGTAGCCGTGGTAAGTCTGACCAGCCACGCTCACGTGCACCGCGTAAGCCAAAGGCTTAATTTGTTATAGTTGTTACTAAAAGTGATAATTAATTAAAAGCGGCTTCGGCCGCTTTTTTGTGCCTGTTCGAAAGCTTAAAGAAACCTATTCAAGCTGTTAGCATATTGCCTCATATTTATAGGAAGGTTCTGTTGTCTACTCTTACTTCACACCAACAAAAAGTGGTTGCACATAACCAAGGACATGCGCGTGTTGTGGCCGTGGCGGGTGCGGGTAAAACCACGACGCTGACGCACTTTATAGGAGCGCGCTTGGCAGAAGGAGTATCGAGCCGCAGGATGTTGGTGCTGATGTATAACGTCAGTGCTCGTAAAGATTTTGAGCGTAAGTTGCAGAAGCTATTGCCTGGCCAAGTGCTGCCGCAGGTGCGTACTTTCCACTCATTAGGCTTAAAAATATATAACAATCTGATTGAGCAAGGGCTGTTGCCTCCTTATCAAGGAAACCCCTTGTCTAATGCTGAAATAGAACCCATTGTTTGGCGTATGCTGCAACAGCTAGCAGATGCTGATACCCGCCAAGATATATTGTCGCAAAAGAAGAAGTGGGTAGAACCAGCCATAGGATTTATAGAGCTAGTAAAAGCCAACGTTTTACCACCAGATGTTATTTTTGAGCAGTTAGATTTACCCGTAAAGTGCAAGATATTTATTCCATTGTTTGAGCAGTTTGAACAATGGCGTAAAACTCATCGACGTATCAGTTACGACGACATGCTCTATGAGCCGGTGCAGGTTTTTATGCGTAATCCAGCCGTGGCAGAAAAGTTTGGCGGCCATATGCAGTGGATTCTAGTAGACGAATACCAAGATATTAATGCGATTCAGCAAAAACTGTTAGATTTTTTATACGCTGGGCGCGGAAACGTTATGGTGATTGGTGACCCAGACCAAACGATTTATGAGTTCAGAGGGTCACGACCAGAATTTATTGTCAGTGAATTCGATCGCAAGATGCAGCAAGTAACTTTGTATACCTTGCCGCATACATTTCGTTATGGCGATAGTTTATCGTTATTGGCTAACCACTTAATTAGCCATAACCAAGAGCGTGAAGAAATCCTGTGTTTGTCTCACCCGAGCACGCCTAATACCAGCATACGATACCACTCGGTTAAACACGAAAGCCGCGAGATTTTGGCATTAGTAAAGCAGGAGGCGCAACGACGTTCTTACGATGACATTGCTATTATTAATCGTATTTGGGCGTTGTGTGCACCCATCGAATTGGCTTTTCTGCAAGAAGCCATTCCCTATCAAATGTACGGCAGCACCTCGGTTTTAGAACGCAATGAGCTTAAGGTTTTTTGGATCTTGTTTGAAATAGCGGCAGGCGTATTTATGCAATACGACGAGTCGCAGCGTAAAGAATTGTGGTTACGCTATCTCACAACGCCTTATCCTAAAATTAAGCACGATCAGTTAGTTCAAATTGCCGGCCAATTAGCCACTGTGCAGTCTGATTTTGGAGTGGCGTTGCAACAGCTTATTCCTGATGAGCTCAGTAAGTGGCAAAAAGAAAAGCTAGAAGTAAAAGCCAGTTTATTAAGCGATGCTGAGCATATTAAGACCACGGCTTATCGTTTAGTCGATAACTTTATAGAGCAGACCGATTTATTCGACGACATTGTCGACAACAGCTTTTCTGCCCAACAGGCGGATGATCAAATTCAAACCATTACCGCTTTCGCCAGTTTTATTAGAGACAGTCAGCAACGCAGTGATGCGGCTTATAGCTTTCTGCAAGAACTTAAAATAAAAAGTAGAAATCAGCAGCGTCGTAAAGGGGTGCACTTAATATCTGTACACAAAAGTAAGGGGCTAGAGTGGCCGGTGGTTATTGTACCCGGATTGAATGCGCACTATTACCCTTACAACCCTGAAATTGAATTTAGCGTTCCAGCCAGTGAAGAAAGCGAACGACGTTTGTTGTATGTGGCGATGACACGTGCCATGCAGCAATTACACCTATTTGCGCCGGCGCGCACGAGCACACCGGACAAATTTAAAACCCCGCGAGAGTGTTTAAGCCGCTTTGATCAGGAGCTGCAGTTCGCAAACTGTGTCAAAATTGCCGATGCTCTAGCTTCGAATGATGCCACCGTTACCCTTAATGATAATGCCGCTTCTTGGTTACCAAATTATTTGGCAAGAATTAACAGTCCGCTATCGGTACGGGTAGAAAAAACACAAGCAGTCTCTGTGTCAAAACGTGCTGTCAGTGTGACTAAGCGCTCTATCAATACGCGCATCATTGAGCATGAATCTTTAGGGAAAGGCGAAGTGCTAAGCGAAGATGATAACACTATGAAGGTACGCTTTGCGGGCGAGACTCGTATACGTACGTTGAATAAAAAAGTTGTTGCCCAATACTTAAAGTAATTCTCCACTGAATTACTTACGTTGGAACGCTTTAGGTGCCGGCGCTTCATGCCAGCCTTTCAGAGCGTCAATATTCCAGTGTTCAACGGCCCAAGCCAGTAGCTCTGTATGGTTGTTTGCTAACTCTGCTGGTGGATTTTGTCTTAACCATTGCAGTGCACAGTAAATGGTTTCTGCGGCTTTGCTGGTTTCTATTGGGCGCGCCAAGTTTTGTTTGCTGAGCTTTTGACCGTCCACCTCAGTTGCCACTGGAATATGAGCGTAAGTAGGAAGAGGGTGCTCAAAAGCGTTATACAGCAGTGCTTGGCGAGCGCACGAGTCAATGAGGTCGACACCGCGTAAGACATGGGTAATACCTTGCTCTATATCGTCACAGACCACGGCCAATTGATAGGCCCAAAAGCCATCGCGGCGTTTGAGAATAAAATCACCCAAGTCATTGTATTTGACGCAATAAGGCCCCTGTACGCGGTCAACAAAATTAAATTGCTCATTAGGGCATAAGAAACGCCAGGCTATGTCTTCAGTAGCTAGGCAGTGGCAGTTTCCCCTATGTGGTAGACCGTCCAGTTGTTTGCGTGAGCATTGGCATGGAAATGCGAGTTGTTTCTCAACAAGGCGGTTTAAATAGTTTTGGTAGAGATCGTGGCGATCACTTTGATAGGTGATTTCACCATCCCAATGCAAGCCATAGGCGTCTAAGACAAAAGGGAATTGTTGGCAGGCGGTGATGCTTTCACGGGGAGGGTCTAGATTTTCTATGCGAACTTGCCAGACGCCCTGATGGGCTTTGGCATCAAGATAGCTGGTTAAGGCAGCTAATAAAGAACCGAAATGAAGTGGGCCGCTCGGCGTCGGAGCAAAGCGGCCTATGTATTTTCTATCTGGCATAACGGCGTTTAGGCGAACCTAAACTTATAGCCCTAGCTGTTTTTCTTTAATTTCAGCTAAGGTTTTACAGTCAATGCAAAGGTCAGCCGTAGGACGGGCTTCTAGGCGGCGAATACCAATTTCTACGCCACAGGTTTCACAGTAACCATAATCACCGCTATCAATAAGAAGAATTGTTTTTTCAAGTTTCTTAATAAGCTTACGTTCGCGGTCACGAGTACGTAGCTCTAACGAGAATTCTTCTTCTTGGCTTGCACGGTCGTTAGGATCAGCATGATTGTTAAGCTCAGCCTGCATGTACTGTTTAGTACGGTCGACTTCTTCCATTAACTCATGTTTCCAGTTTTCAAGAATACTTCTGAAGTGCGCTAATTGGCCTTCGCTCATGTATTCTTCGTCTTTGCCCATTTCATAAGGTTTGAAATTAGACAGTGCAAATTCTTTGTTTTCTTTTGTCATTGCGTTACCGCCTTACCTGATTAACCGGTTTAACCGGACAACGGGTCCATGAGCCTAACGATAACACCAAAAAGCAGTCTCCGCTAAGCTCTAAAAAATCAAGGCGTGAAAGCTACCAAAGAATACGCCCAGTGCCAACTATTACTTTAGTATTTCTTGCTGTTAATTCTGGCTTTGGCAGAATAGTGTGCTTTCTTATCACTCTTTATAAGGTGTTTCCATGAGTGCGGGTAGTAATAAAGCATCAAACGCTTTCGGTAGTTTACGTAGCCATGAAATACAACCCTTCCAAGTTATGGCTATTTTAGCCCAAGCGCAAGCCCTTCAAGCTCAGGGTGTTGATGTTATTCACTTAGAAATTGGTGAGCCAGACTTCCCTACGGCCGAGCCTATTATCGAAGCCGGCATTAACGCGCTAAAAGAAGGCAAGACGGGCTACACTCCAGCACTCGGACTGCCAGCGTTGCGTGAAAGTATTGCTCAGTATTACCAAGAGCGCTTTAATGTCACTGTTTGTCCAGAACGAATCATTTTAGCGCCAGGGGCGTCGGGGGCGTTACTGTTACTGGCCGCAACACGCCTAAATCCTAACGATGGCATGCTACTCGCTAACCCTGGCTACCCATGCAATAAGCACTTTGCGCGCTTGTTTGAAGCGCATGGGCAACTGGTTAATACCGGTCCGAGTGATAACTTCCAATTAACACCAGCTCATGTGCATGAACACTGGAACGAGCAGACGAAGGTCGCGTTAGTCGCGTCACCTTCTAATCCAACCGGTACTGTACTTAATCTGAATGAATTAAAAGACCTAGCCGATGCCGTGCGAGAGAAAGGTGGTGAGTTATGGGTAGATGAAATATACCAAGGGCTTAACTATGGTAACCAACCACAAACGGTTTTATCGGTGGCCGACGACGTGGTCGTATTAAACAGTTTCTCCAAGTTTTTTGGAATGACCGGCTGGCGTTTAGGCTGGGCTGTTGTGCCAGAATCTTGGGTGCCCAGTATTGATGCACTGGCTCAAAACGTTTTCTTGGCGCCGCCAACCCCGTCTCAGTACGCGGCACTTGCAGCTTTTTCAGAAGACAGCATGGAAATTTTTGAAAAACGTCGCCAAGCGTTAGAAGAGCGTCGAGCGTATATGCTGCAAGCACTGCCTGAATTAGGGTTTAACATACCTATCGAACCAGAAGGGGCATTTTATATATACGCTGATGCCAGTCGTTTTACAGACGATAGCTTTGCGTGGTGTCAAGAGGTCTTGCAAGAAACCGGCGTCGCTATTACACCGGGCGCAGACTTTGGTGATCCAACTAACAGTCATGTGCGCTTTGCTTTTACAACAGAGCTTTCACGCTTGCGTGAAGCGGTGGCTAGACTTAAAGCCTTTTTAGACTAGCTAGTGGTTTAATGCTAAACCTCTTGCTCTAGATAAAGGTTGCCATCTTTAATGGTAAAAGGCACAGGCGTTAAGCTGTCGCCTTGGCAGGGACCAGAAATACAGTGCCCATCGGCAATTAGAAATAACGCGCCGTGCATAGAGCACTGTATTAAGCAGCCATCATTGTCTAAAAACTGGTCTGGTACCCACTCCAGGTTAATCCCTAAATGCGGGCATTGATTTTTATAGACATAGAGCTTGCCATGCTTGCGGACAACAAACACAGAAGTGCCATTTTCTAGGTCAAAACCTTTACTTTGCCCTTCCGCTATTTCATCACTGTGGCACAATGCCTGCATACCAACTCCTGATGCTATTTGAAAAGAGTATATGAATTAATGATTAACGCAGCGCAAATAAAGTGGCTCTGTTTTGTTTTGCCACCCTTATTGATCGCTTGCGCCATTTTTAGTGGCCAACAGAATATCCAATGGCTACTCAATAATGAAGTAGGTCATACTATTTTATGGCAAATACGTATGCCTCGTGCGTTACTTGCTTTTTTAATTGGCGCCATGTTGTCTTGCGCGGGTGTATTAATTCAAGGCATGGTGCGCAACCCCTTAGCCGATCCAGGGTTGATTGGTGTGTCGGGTGGCGCGGCAGTCTGTGTTGCTATCGTTTTCTGGCTCACAGGGCTTGGCATTTTACTGCCTTCGTGGGTACAGCCTTTGGCAGCATTTGTTGGTGCCGTCATTGCTCTGTTGTTGGTGTTAAAAATCAGCGCTAATCAGAGCGATTCTATGAGCTATTTAATCTTGGCAGGGATTGCGGTAAGCGTCTTGGCCGGTGCGATTATTGGATTGCTGTCTTATCTTGCTACCGATAACGCCTTACGGCAGATCAGCTTTTGGTCGATGGGCAGTTTGTCGGCCGCCAGTTGGAATTGGGTGATAGTCATGACCATCGCTCTTGTGCCAGCCTTGTTTATTTGGGTCGGCAGGGCGAACTCATTAGACGCATTGTTACTAGGTGAGTTAAACGCTCAGGCTTTAGGTGTGTCGGTTAAAAAACTGCAGTGGCAAGTGATATTTTGGACGGCCTTGTTTGTTGCTTTAACCGTTGCTGCTGCCGGAATGATCGGTTTTGTTGGTTTAGTTAGCCCACACCTTGCTCGCTTATTAACGGGAGCATCCCATAAAAGAGTGTTGCCCTTAGCCGTTGTCCTTGGTGGTAGCTTATTGGTTGTTGCCGATATTGCTGCGCGAACGCTAATAGCACCGGCAGAAATACCCATTGGCATTATAACGGCGCTGATTGGTGGTCCAGTGTTTATTATGCTTCTTATACGGGAGAAACGACTGGGATGAACTCCATACTTAAAGTGCAGCAGTTAAGTCTAGTGCGTCAGCAAACTGTGTTGCAGAGCATAAGCTTCGATATTCAGCCCGGTGAAATCATTATGCTGGTTGGACCTAACGGTGCGGGAAAATCAACATTAACCCAGTGTGTCGCTGGTGTACTTTCGCCTAGCCAAGGCAAAATAGAGGTTCAGCAACAAACGACTACCGACTGGAATGCTAAAGATTGGGCAAGACAGGTCAGCTATTTACCGCAAAGCAATTTTATAAACTTTGGCTTAACGGTTTCCGAAACCGTGCGATTGGGTGGCTTAGCGCAAGCGCTTTATGGTGAAACATTAAGTGCCCGTAGCAGTGAAGCAATAGAACGCTGGCAATTAGGTGCCTTTAAAGAGCGAGAGGTTAGACGGCTATCGGGCGGAGAGCAGCAGCGTTGTCATTTAGCTCGTAGCTGGCTACAGGCACAAGCGCCAAGTAATATGTTATGGGTGCTTGATGAGCCGTTATCTGCATTAGACTTGCAGCATCAAAAACTGTGCTTGCAAGAGATTCAGGCGCAGACCCAACAAGGTAAAAGTATTCTGATGGTGGCGCATGATTTAAACCTAGTGCGACATTATGCCGATAGAGTGTTATTACTTGACCAGGGTTTACTGGTCGCTGAAGGCAAGCCACAAGAGGTTTTAAACACAGACAATATCAGTCGTGTTTTTCAGGTCAGTGCGAGTGTTGAAGGTAATTACTTAAGTTGGTATTAACAGGCTGCTCTTGTACTAAGCAGCCCAATGTAGCTTATTTATCTTTATCAATTAATTGTTGGTTCAGTGAGCGAATGCTCTGCGCTAGGTTTTCAATTAGGTTAACCGCAGCCAGTGGCTGAGCTTGAATGAGGCTTAAGAAGTCTGTTTTTGGAACCGCTAAAATTGTACAAGGCGTTTTGGCAATCACCGTCGCAGAACGAGTTTCATTAGTGAAAACAGCCATTGCCCCAAACACCTCATCAGTGCCGATATCACCAACTTTAACATCGTCGACAAAGGCTTCAGCCTCGCCTTCAATGATGGTGTAAACCAAATCGGCAACATCACCTTGTTTGATAATCACTTCGTTGGCAGCAATGTTCTGGAAGCCAGCGGATGGACGCACAGCAGTTTTAGAATGTTCGGCCAGATGATTCATTAGCATGGCGTTAGAGCAAATTAAAAAGTTGCTCCAGTAATGCTGGCGGCGCTTATCGGAATACACATGACGTAAAAAGTCGTCACGGTCGATAGGAATAAGCTCAACAAACTCATCCGTTTTATAAATAGGGTAGTTAAAACCGAAAGAGTGGGCCACACCGACGAGTTCGCCTTCGTCAAAACCGCAAAGCACTTGATCGTTGTGTGTTAGGTTTAACATGCCGTCTTGAATTAAAAATATTTTATCTTGATCAAACAGCTCGTACAGATTATCCACCCCTTCTAAAGTGATGCTTTCATTTTTTAACTCAAAGTCAGCCAAGATTTCTTTTAAGAAATACTGAATTTGAGGCGCAAGTTTTTCATTTTCAGAAGAGGTTTTAACGTTAATAAACATTATGATGTGTCCGTACTTAGGTTAATCGCAGAGTATAATGTAGCCTAAAATGACTAGAGCTTAATATAGCTAGCAGCGAAATAGATAGTTAACGACAAAAACTGTCATTCTCTGAGTTAAGAGTAGCTGATGTTGCGACCTTAGCAAATAAGTAAAAAACTAAATGTCAGAAATAATACAGATATATATAGCGCTATCTATGCGACCATTAAGTCCGTTGCCTTAGATTGCTTTGCAGCATGCATTTAGTGCGCTGATATTCTTTTCTTAAACCGTGAATAAACGAGAATAATGACCTTCGCCTTTTTATTAACCAGCCAGTGGCAAGATGATAATCAGCTAGTGTTCTGGTGGAAGACAGAGCAGGGGGCTGTGCGTCAACAGGTTGAGCAACCATCCGTTTGCTTTATACAGCAGCGTCATCAAGAAAAAGCCGAAAAAAACATTAGTTTGCTGCATTGGCCGATCGATATTCGACCAATTTCATTAAAACATTTTAATGGTGAGCCTGTATCTGCTTGCTATATGCCTATTTCGTATCGTTATCGTTGGCAGCAGTTTTTAAACGAACAAAAGATACCAACCTATGAAGTAGATATTCGACCCAGTGATCGTTACCTAATGGAGCGATTTATTTATGGAAAAGCTCAGTTACACGGCAATTTAAGTGAAGCAGTTGGGGCTAAGTATCAGCACTTTCAGGGGCATCTAAAACCGGCAGATAACAGCAGCTGGCATCCACAGTTGCGCGCCATATCAATAGATATTGAAACCTCGTTTGCGCGGTTGAATGAGCACGACTCACTGTTTTCTATCAGTGTGTATGCCGACGATTACGCCCTAGTACTGATGGTAGGTGATGAGCAGAACACAGCGGGTGTTGAATACTATCCAGACGAGCCAAGCTTACTTAAAGCGCTACTAACACGCCTGAACGATTACGACCCTGATGTCATCATTGGTTGGAATATAGTGCAGTTTGATTTTCGTTTCTTAATTAAGAAGTTTGAAGAGCACAATATTGAGTTTATGCTCGGGCGTGACGGCTCTACGCTAACCTATCGCTATGATAATAGGCACCCAGATAGGCTGTATGTATATGTAGCAGGGCGGGTTGTTCTTGATGGAATAGAGCTTTTACGCAACGCTGCATATTCCTTTGAAAGCTTTGCGCTTAATAGTGTTGCACAACATTTTTTAGGCGAAGAGAAGCTTTTAACCGGTGATGACCGTAGCGACGATATCGAGTACTTATTTAAAAACGATAAGCCCGCTTTAGCTGCCTATAACTTAAAAGACAGTGAACTCGTCTGGCGAATATTCGAAGAGGCTCATTTATTGGAGTTCGCCATAGAGCGCTCTTCTTTGACGGGCTTGTTAATGGATAGGAATGGTGGCTCGGTTGCTGCTTTCGAAAACCAATACCTGCCTAAGTTACACCGCGCCGGTTATATTGCCCCAAACGAAGACGAAGGCTTTCATACCGAAAGCCCAGGCGGTTATGTCCTAGACTCTAAGCCTGGGTTGTTTAAACATGTATTAGTGTTCGACTTTAAAAGTCTGTACCCCTCTATTATTCGAACTTTCTGCATAGACCCCATGGGACTGGCGGAAGGGCTGCAAATCACTGAGTCGACTGAAGACTTTGTTGATGGTTTTTTGGGTGGGCGTTTTCATAAAGAACATCACATTCTGCCTGATATTATTGCCAAACTGGGTGCGCAGCGAGAGCAAGCAAAGAAGGTCGGCAATAAGCCATTAAGTAATGCCATTAAAGTTATTATGGCTTCTTGCTATGGCGTACTTGGGGCAACGGGTAGCCGTTTTTCGGATTCTCGCCTAACAGCATCTATTACCATGCGCGGTCAACAGATTATTCAGCAAAGTGCAGACTGGATTAACCAACAGGGCTATCAAGTCATTTATGGTGATACCGACTCTTTATTTGTTTGGTTAAATAAAGAGCTTGATGATGCGAAAGTAGACGCCATAGGTAAGCAACTGGCGCAAGGTCTAAACAATTACTGGCAAGCGACTCTGGTACAAGAGTTTCAACTACAAAGCTATTTAGAGCTAGAGTACGAAGTGCATTATCGACAGTTTTTCATGCCCTACATTCGTGGTTCTGAAGTCGGCAGTAAAAAGCGTTATGCCGGTCTAGTGTATGAGCAGGGAAAGCCGAGCGTCATTTATAAAGGCTTGGAAACAGTGCGCAGTGACTGGACGCCTTTAGCTCGGGCGTTTCAGCAAGAGCTGTACCAGCGAGTGTTTTTAAAAACACCTTATACCGAGTGGGTGTACCAAGAAGTTCAGGCGTTATTACAAGGCCGTAAAGACAGCGACTTAGTTTATCGCAAACGTCTAGGGCAACCTTTGTCTGCTTATGTAAAAAATGTTCCACCGCATGCGCAAGCCGCTAGAAAACTAGAGCGTTGGCTTAAGGAGCATGGTCAAGTAGCTCGCTTTGCTCATAATGGCGGGCGAATAGAGTATCTGATGACGCTGAATGGCCCAGAACCGTTGTGGCCAGATGGCAGTAGTAATAGCCCGCTAGATTATCAACATTATTTAGAAAAACAGTTACAGCCCATTGCTGAGGCTATTTTTCATTTTACAGGCGATGATTTTGCTCATATTGCCGGGCTTCAACTGTCATTGTTTTAGGCACTATTGTTGACGACAACAGGCTTAACCGTCATATTGACGCTCTTTTATATTTTAAGGTTTCACTTTCGTGCGTCGACTGTCATTTTCTCGCCTAAAGCCTTGGCGCTTATTGTTAGCGTTGATGGTTTTGCCCTGCTTAATAGGCGCCGATTCTGCACGTCAGTATAAAACCTTAATTACTCTGGATGTTGCTCAATTAAGTGATGGTCAAACAAGTACGTTAACGCATGCAAATATTCAATATCGTTTGCTGCGTTATGCCGATATTCAAGGGCAGGGCCCTTATCCTGAACAAGCATTATTTTATACCGAGCTATTAGCTCAACTTCCTCAATTAAGCGCTGCTGTTGCGCTTTCCAAACCGCAAGCAGCTAAGCGTGATTCTTTAAGTCGTAAGCACTTTAGTCGTGCTCCTCCTGTGGTTGCATAGTACGAACCAAACAAACCAATATTCTAACAACACAAAAAAATTAGAGAGATTGCATGAAATCTTTATCCACTAGAGCCTTTGTATACGGCTTATTAATTTTAATAGGCGCTGTGTTTGCCACGCCTAGTTTTTTACCAGACTCGGTCACCGAAAAGCTGCCGAGCTGGTATGCAAAACAACAAATTTCTTTAGGTCTAGACTTACGCGGTGGTTCGCAACTGTTATTAGCCATCGATGAAAAAGCCCTATTAACGCAAGACAGCCAGCGAATGGCCGACGATTTCAGTAAGGTATTGCGTTCAGAGCGTCTTGCCCATGGTCGTATCCGAGTAACAGACCGCAGTGTTGCTATTCCTTTGCGTGACGAAGCTCGTGCTCAGTCTGCTGCTAAAGTACTAGAACCACTGCTCAGCTCAGATACCAGTCTGTTGAAACAGTACAGCATCGAAGTACAGGGCAAAGAAGTTAAAATTGAATCCAGCGTAGGACATCGTCAAGCGCTGTTAGATGATGCGATTGAGCGCAGTCTTGAAGTTGTACGTCGTCGTCTGGACGAAACCGGTTTGGTTGAACCCAGCATTATGCGTCAAGGCAGCGACAGTATTTTAGTGCAAATGCCTGGTGTTGAAGATCCAAGCAGCATCCGTGAATTATTAGGTACAACCGCTCAAATGAGCTTCCACTGGGTAGCTGATAGCCGTTCTGAAGGCGGTCGTATTCAAGTAGAAATGCTAAATCGTGACCCTGATGCACCTGTGCAGCAAATGACTCTAGAGCGCGAACTTGCCATGAAAGGCGAGCATATTCGCGATGCTCAAATGGGCTTTAACCAAGAAAGCAGTGAACCGGTTGTTAACTTCCGTTTAGACCGCTCTGGCGCCAAAATATTTGCTGAGCTAACTCGTGCTAACGTTGGTCGTGCTCTGGCCATTGTTCTAGATGATAAAATTGTCACCGCGCCAGTCATTCGTTCTGTTATTGCTGGTGGTCAAGGTGAAATCAGTGGTGCTTTCACTACGCAAGAAGCCTCGCAGGTTGCTTTGCTACTACGTTCTGGTGCATTGCCAGCACCGTTGGCTGTTGTTGAAGAACGTACCATTGGTCCTGACTTAGGTTCAGATGCCATCGAGATGGGGCTAAGTACCGGTATTTTAGGCTTTGGCTTAGTGGTTCTGTTTATTATTATTACTTATGGCCGTTGGGGTTTTGTTGCTAGCTTAGCGTTGTTTATTAACCTAGTGATTACCTTCGGTGTGCTTAGCATTCTTGGTGCGACACTAACGTTGCCTGGTATTGCAGGTTTGATTCTAAGTGTGGGTATGGCTGTTGACGCTAATATTCTGATTAACGAACGAATACGGGAAGAAAGCCGCAATGGACGATCCCCGAAAACAGCACTTAGCTTAGGGTTTGATAACGCTTACCGTACTATTGTTGACGCCAACGTCACGACTCTTGTGGCTGTTAGCTTACTCTTTATGTTTGGTACTGGCCCCGTTCGTGGCTTTGCCGTCACAATCGCTATTGGCTTAATGACCTCTATGTTTACTGCCGTTGCAGTAACTCGCTTAATTATGGAGTGGAGACTGAAGCGTAAGCCTCGTGCGTTTAAAGATTTACCCTTGCACCGCTTTATTCAAGGTTTTACTAACGAACCGCTAAATATTCTAAAAGGCAGAGTAGCCGGTTTAACCACTTCAGCAGTGCTTTCAGTGGGCTCTATCGTGTTGTTGTTCACCATGGGCTTGAACTACGGTATCGACTTTGAAGGCGGTACTATTCTAGAAGCGCATATTCCGAACACTCAAACAGAAGATGTTCGCCATCACTTGCAAGACAATGGGCTTGATAACGTTAGCTTGCAAGAACTTGGTCAGCCTGGCCAGTATTTATTACGCTTCTCTATGGCAAAAGAACTACCACCAGAAGCGGCCAATGAATATGCCAATGAAGTAAAAGAGAAGCTAACAGTGGTGTGGCCAGACGCTAAGTTCCCACGTACAGAAATGGTAGGCTCTAAAGTAAGTGGTGAGTTTGCTGACTTAACCATTCTAGCCATGCTATTAGCCGGTTTAGGTATGTTGCTGTACTTATGGATGCGTTTTGAGTCGCACTTTGCTTTAGCAGCGACTATTACCATTATGTTGGACCTAACCAAAACCATTGGCTTCTTTGCCTTGGCAGGTGTTGAGTTTAACCTAACCGCAGTAGCAACCTTGTTAGCCTTAATGGGTTATTCGGTAAACGACAAAGTAGTTGTATTTGACCGTGTGCGTGAATTGTTGCGCCAAGAGCCAGAAATGAGCTTCTATGATGTACTTAACAGTAGTGTGACCTCAACCATTACACGTACCGTATTTACCTCTGGCTCTACCATTTTGGCTCTTGTGCCTATGGTTGTAGCAGGCGGTGCTGCGGTGGCAAGCTTTGCACCGCCAATGTTGTTCGGTGTTGTTGTTGGAACAAGCTCGTCGTTATTTGTGGCTGCGCCTATTCTGTACTATTTAGGTATGCGTCGTCAGAGCAAAGGCTTGCCTCAATTACGTAAGAGCAAAGAAGAGTTGCAAGAAGAATTAGATCAAATGCCATAAAGCTTAGTGATCATTCTGATAAGACAAAACACTGTCTTGACTTAAAAGCGGCTACGGCCGCTTTTTTAATGTCTAAAGAATGATGAATAAGAAGAGACAGTGACGTAAAAAAGACTACACTTAACGTAAATCAGAATAAATCATAGGAACCGACATGACCGATAAGTTATTACAAAAACAGTTAAGAGAATTACGACAAACGCTAGACACTAACCCTCAGTTAGACGATGAGAGCATTAAACTGTTGCAGCAGATTGCAGAAGATATTGAAGACTTAGAGGTGGAAAACGGTCCTGACTTTACTGAAATGGTTCAAGAGCATGCCGTTAACTTCGAGCAAGAACACCCAACACTGGCTGCGGTATTAAGACAGATTGTTGAAACCTTAGGGAAAATAGGCGTTTGAAGCAAAACCATAAAGAGTGAAGCTCTATTTTATGACACTGAGTATAGGCAACTACCACCTTCTTGATATGGATCAAGTACTGCAAAAATCATATTGATAAAGTGTTGTTAAGTAAAAGATTAACAGCCGTTTAGGCGCTTAGACTGATAGAGGTACAGCTTATGTTTATGGATGAAGTTGTCATTGCCGGAGTTTTAATCGTTGGTTTATGTATTGTGTTTATGGGCGGTTTTGTTTTAGCCATCAAACACGATATTAAAAAACGCGGTTCAGGCCAAGCTGACTAATAACGTTAGCTCACACTAACGAGTAAGCGCAGATAAGTTAGTCTGCGCTACGATTCCCCTTTAACTCCTGCTCTAAATAGAGCGTTCTTTCCTCATTGAGCGCTTTGCGAATTGCCGCACCTGCAAAGCCTTTCGCCATAATGTCTTTTGCCGTAATGCTTTGTGCTAATTTAAGCGCATTACGCATATAGTCGGCTTGTGGGTATGCTGTATCTTCAAACCCAGTTCGACCGCGAGCGTCGGCGGTACATACCTGTAAAAATTCTTCAAAACGTTCAGGCTTACGCCACACATCTAAGCGATCAAACAATCTCATAATAGTACTGCTTCTAAGCTCAAATGCTCTGTGTACGTGCGTGTGAAACTCTGAGCTAAATGCAGCTAACTCGGCACAGTCATTGGGTACTTTTAAACGTTTATGCAATGCTTTTAATGGGGCTAACCCACGTTTTTCATGACCGATATGACGGGGCAGCACATTAGCTGGTGTTAACGCTTTGCCTAAGTCATGAGTAAGGGCTGCCCAGCGTACTGTAAGCGAGCCTTGTGCTTTATGGGCTGCTTCTAAACTCATCAAGGCATGAATGCCGCAGTCAATTTCCGGGTGATATTCGGGGCGTTGTGGTACGCCAAACAGAGCATCCAGTTCTTTGAACCATACTTTTAACGCACCGCAATCACGTAACACTTGAAAGTAAGTAGTCGGGCTGTTTTCCATGAGTGCCCGGCGTGTTTCTGTCCACACACGTTCTGCTACTAAGTGCTCAAGCTCACCGTCTTCAACCATTTGCTGCATCAATGACATAGTTTCTGGAGCTATAGTAAAACCCAATGGCTCGAAACGCGCAGCAAAGCGGGCGACACGTAACACTCGTAATGGGTCTTCACTGAAAGCAGGCGATACATGACGTAAAACCTTATTTTCAATGTCGGCTTGGCCGCCGTAGGGGTCGACTAGCTCGCCATTTTCATCTTGAGCCATGGCATTAATGGTTAAATCACGGCGCAGTAAATCTTCTTCTAACGTTACGTCAGGGCTGAACTGACACTCAAATCCTTGATAACCAGAGCCAGATTTTCGCTCAGTCCGTGCCAGTGCGTATTCTTCTTTAGTTTTAGGGTGCAGGAATACAGGGAAATCTGCACCTACTTGCTCATAGCCAAAAGACAGCATTTGTTTAGGCGTAGTACCAACCACTACCCAGTCACGGTCTGTGAAAGAAATATTTAACAAGGAGTCGCGGACAGCGCCGCCAACAAGATAGATTTTCATAACAATTAAGGCTTAGCTAAAAACCTTAGTGTAGCTTAGCCGCAGCCAAGCATACAGCGGCTATGCAGTATGCTTGGCTAGGAAAAGTTAACCGAAGGGCTTTAGAAGTAGAAGCCAAGGTCCATTACGGCACCTGCTTCACGCAGGTAGTCGCTTGGATTAGCCATAGCAGCAACGTCTATATGTACGCCAAATGGTGACAAGCCAAAACCTGCAGTAACAACATCAGTGCCACCAGATACTAAGTTAGCACGGTAGCCAGCACGTAGCTGCAAGGTGCGGAACACATCCAACTCCACACCCAAAGAGGCATATTGAGTTTCAGCCTCATAAGCAACGGCCTTGTTTTTTATTAGGTCTAAGTCAAAAGCAGCGTTAAACCACTTGCTGTGGTAAGCAATACCACCGCGTACTTGTGGGTTGAGGTTTACCTTGCCGCCATCAAGCTTATAAGACGTACCGTTAGGTATGCCGTTGTCATCTTTTGGGGTCACTATGGTGTCTGCGTACTTATAGCTGCCGCCGAGTATGTTTTTAACCACCGCACCGGCCATCCAGTTGTTGTTAGCACCAAAGCGATAAGACGCACCAATGTCTAAGTTAAAGTCGGTATAGTCTTTTTGATATTCTTTTACATCGTCGGTTTCAATATCCTCAAAACCATCGACTTCATCACCGTAGTGGAAGGTAGAGATTTTTTGAATTTTAGGGGTAACACCAATAGCGACTGCGTGGCCGCCAAAGTCGAATTCACGTGCAAAAGAAACACCAACATCGACTATGGCTACGGCAACTAATTCTACGGTGGATTCAAGATCCGGTTCTGCTTTAAGGTCACCGCCTATAAAGATCCCGTCACCATCGGTATAGTTTTTCAAATTAGTTACTTTGTTTTGTGCAGAAGCAATTTTATCAGCTTCAGCCTGTATTTCAGCTGGAGTAGATGCGTTTTCGTTCAAGTCAGCAATTGCGCCGCTTATATCTTGTGCTATTGCTACATAACCACGTGCCGCTGGAGCGTAAGAGTTAAGTAAATTAATGTCGTTGTCAGAAAAGTTTACACGCGCTGAAATGTTGGCTGTGCCTGATAATGAAACAGCAGCAGAAAACTTCTTACTAGGAATAGCTAAGGTGGTACCTAAACCAACTTTAGCGGCCAATGGGTTACCAGATATAGATTGCAAAGAATCGGTTAAGTCTTTAGTAGCAGATTGAACGTTGATTAAGCTAAGGTCGACAGCTTCAGCATTGGTTTTAAAACCATCATTAGCGCTTTTTATATTAGTGATGGAAACTTGAGCATTGTTTGGATCAAAGCCATTAATAGAGCTCTCCAAACTGGTTAGAGATACTTGTAAGTCATTAATACGATCTTCTAAACCAGTACCTGTCATTTGAACTGCGTCTTCAAAACGAGGGAAAATATAGTCAGCAATGTCTTGTGCGGTATCGACCATTTCTTTTTCATCAGCTACTGACACACCTACTTGCGGCAGTAAAATAGCAAAACCGTCTTTACCAAACTCTTGCGCTAGCATGGAAGGGTTATACGCAGGAGCGTGAGCGCGCATGGCACTGGCCACACCGGTATTACCCATGGCCAAGCCACGAGCATCCATTGGTTGATAAGGTGCAGCCGTGGCTGCTGGTATGGTTAGAGCCGCCACCGCAGTGGCTAGTACTGTGCGTTTTAACATAATGTTTCTCCTGCTGGGGGCTGCCAAAAACTTATTGAACTAATTATAACTAAGAATAGTCAAAGCGCGCCATTATACTCAAAAATGAAACTGTCTTTCCTACAAAAAACTAATTTTTTATAATAAACCTAAATATTCCTGAGTTGAGGCCGACAAGGTAACTAACGTAGTGCTTAGTCGGAGAACGCTCATGTCTTTAAGTTTTATTAAAACCCCAGTTGGACTTT
>CALJVD010000085.1 GCA_937974825.1 uncultured Oceanospirillaceae bacterium
TCAACTGCACTGGCCCTAATAGGGCGATTTTCTGTAGAAGCTGTTGGCGTACAGACAAGCGAATACGGTTGCCAGCTGCTTGCCCGCATAGCTTTTGGGTTGTTTGAAATATCGACCTCAGGACTAAAAAAACGAGCAGCAAACCAAAGCCAGAGAGCAGCTCGGTTAAGGGGCGCTGGTCAACAATAACCGCGCTTATCAACCAAGCCATGGTGCTTAATTGCGCCATAATAGCTAAGGTTTGCATAATGCCCGCGAGGCGGGTTAACCCTAAGAGGTTACGTTCTGTTGTCGCTAATAAGCGCAACCAGTTACGGTTACGCTTGGCGTTGTTCAGCTCAGTGATAGCCAACACCTGCTTTTACCTTGCCGCGGAAAACCCAGTAACTCCAAGCGCTGTACATCAGTACAAAAGGAATAACAAAGAGCAAGCCCAACAGTAAAAAAAGCTGTGATTCAGGTGCCGAAGCAGCATCCCAGAAGGTGTGGTTAGGGGGAACTACATATGGCCACTTAGACAAGATAAGTGAAATGTAGGTTGAGATGAACAAACCGATAGTAGCGACAAAAGGAAATCCTTGTTGGCGTTTCTGTACGGCACGGAAAATCCAAACAGCAAACATCAGAGTGACTACAGGTAATATCCATACCAATGTTACACCTGAGAACCAGCGATCTTTGATCATCGGATCTATCATCGGCGACCATGCCCCAATAACAGCAAAAACAACCAAAACAGCCGCTAGCAGACGAGGGGTGATCTTATAAGCCCAGTCTTGAATGTAACCTTCAGACTTTAGGATCAGCCAAGTACTGCCAAGCAGGGCATAGCCAATAACTAAACCTATACCGGTAAGCACGGTGAAGGGGGTTAGCCAGTCAAGCGCTCCACCGACGTAGCGAAAGTTTTCTGTTTCAAAGCCTTGAATGTAAGTGCCTACTACCGCACCCTGAGCAAAGGCGGCGATAATAGAGCCACCAGAAAATGCCCAGTTCCATAAAAAGCGAGACTTGTTGGCTTTAAAGCGAAACTCAAACGCAACGCCACGGAATATAAGAGCGGCAAGCATCAGAAAGACACCTATATAGAGCGCCGGCAAAAATACTGAATACACCAGCGGAAAAGCCGCGAGTAAGCCGGCACCGCCAAGCACTAACCAGGTTTCATTCGCGTCCCAGACAGGTGCTACGGAATTCATCATGACATCGCGCGCGTGCTCATCAGGAGCGAAGGGGTAAAGGATGCCCTGGCCTAAATCAAAACCATCTAAAATCACGTACATAATTAAGCCAAAGCCAATTATGCCAATCCATATTAGGGTAAGGTCAATAATAGGATCCATCATGCTTGCTCTCCTTTTTCTAAAGGTACATGTGCCGCTGATAAAGGACGCTTAGCGTGGTCAGAGTTATTCTCTTGATAGGTGTCTAATGACTCTAAACCTGCTTGAAACATGCGCATTAAGTAGTAAATGCCAGCGGTAAATATAGCGGCATAAACAAGTATATAACCAACGAGAGAGAATAAAGCCATGCCACCGGTTAATGAAGGCGTTACTCCTTGGGCGTGTGTCATCAAACCATAGAGCAGCCAAGGCGAACGTCCCATTTCAGTAACAAACCAGCCAGCCAGTACCGCAATAAAGGGCGCAATGCTCATGGCAACTAAGCCTTTTAAAAATAGCGGTGCAGTAGCGTAGCGACCGCCTCTTCTAAGGATTAAGCCAGTAATAGCAAAGCCGATCATTAGTACACCTAAACCAACCATTACACGGAAAGCCCAGAATACACCAAACACCGGTGGACGCTCATCAGCGGGAACATCAAGTAAGCCAGGCACTTCACCGTCTAAGTCATGGGTAAGAATCAAACTTGCCAGTTTTGGTATTTTAATTTCAAAGTGATTTTTCTCATTCTTTTGATCAGGAATGGCAAATAAAAGTAACGGCACTCCAGTGCTTCGCTCCCAGTTACCTTCCATTGCAGCTACCTTGGTCGGCTGCTTTTCAAGAGTGACTAAGCCATGTAGGTCACCTACTAACAATTGCGTAGGAGCAATAACAAGCAACAGCCATAAACTCATCGACAACGCCTTTTTATTAATGGCCACTTCACGCCCTTTTAACAAGTACCAGGCACTAACACCAGCAACGACAAAAGCCCCGGTTAAGAAGGAAGCAATAATCATGTGCCAAAAGCGGTAGAAGAAAGAATCTGTAAACAAGGCCTGGCTCCAACTGGTGACATGATAGATCTCACCACGTAGCTCAAGTCCGGCAGGGGTTTGCATCAGGCTGTTGGCGGATAAAATCCAGAATGCCGATATAAAAGTGCCAATGGCAACCATCCAAGCGGCAAACAAATGCAAACCTCTAGGAACTTTGTTACGACCGAAGAGCAGTACACCAAGGAATCCTGCTTCTAAGAAAAACGCGGTAATCACTTCGTAGCTTAGGACTGGTCCTAAGAAGTTGGCGGTCGCGTATGAAAAATTACTCCAGTTAGTACCGAACTGGAAAGACATTACAATGCCAGAAACCACCCCCATACCAAACACTACGGCAAACACTTGTGTCCAAAACTTGGAGAGACGCTCCCAAACAGGGTTGTCTGTTTTAAAAAGCAAGGTTTCAAGTAAGGCTATATAAGAGGCTAAGCCGATGGTGAACACCGGAAATATTGCGTGAAAAGACACGACAAACGCGAATTGAATCCGAGACAGAAAGAGTGGATCTAGCTCCATAACTTTCTCCTTGCTATGGGTTGATTAGAGTATGAGAGTTTAGTTATCTAGTTATATTAGCAGACACTGAGTAATATCAAAGTGATTTGAGTCAGTATAAATTTAGCATGGTACTACAATATTG
>CALJVD010000086.1 GCA_937974825.1 uncultured Oceanospirillaceae bacterium
AGCACCACCGGCACCTTAGCGGTACTGAAGGCCGCAGGCTTAGCGGTTACCCATATAAACAAAGTAACCGAAGGTCGCCCACATATAGTCGATGCCATTAAGAATGATGAAATCAGCCTAGTAATCAACACCACCGAAGGCCAGCAAGCATTGATTGATTCAGCTTCGATTCGCCGCAGTGCCTTGCGCCAGAAAGTGTATTGCAGCACGACCTTAGCCGGTGCGGCGGCCTTAGTGGAAGCACTAGAGTCAGGTGACAATTCATCGGTGCATAACGTACAAGAGCTGCATGCGCAGATATAAAAATTATTAGGAATAGGGAGACATTATGTGTGGAATAGTCGGAGCAGTGGCACAGCGTGACGTCGCCGGTGTTTTATTAGAAGGCTTAAAGCGACTGGAGTACCGTGGTTACGATTCGGCCGGGTTAGCCATAGTCAACGACCAACAACAGCTAGAACGAGTGCGTCGTATGGGCAAGGTGCAAGCCTTAGCCGATGCCATTAAAGACACACCCGTTATAGGCGGTACTGGCATTGCCCACACGCGCTGGGCCACGCACGGCGAACCCAGCGAAGCCAATGCTCATCCACACATTTCAGGCAATATTGCCGTAGTGCATAACGGCATTATTGAAAACTATGAAGGCCTACGCCAAGAGCTGCAAAGCCAAGGTTATGTGTTTAGTTCACAAACCGATACCGAAGTCATTGCTCACCTTGTCGAGCGTGAATTAAAAATCTCCGACAGTTTACTTCAAGCCGTGACCACCGCGCGTAAGCTGTTACGCGGAGCCTACGGCATGGTGGTGCTGGATTGCCAACATAACGACCGTTTAGTGGTGGCACGCTCAGGCAGCCCCTTAGTCATTGGTTTAGGCATAGGCGAGAACTTCGTTGCTTCCGATCCGTTAGCATTACTGCCTGTTACCCGTAAATTTGTGTTTTTAGAAGAGGGGGATGTTGCCGAGATTCTACGCGAACGCGTTACCATTATTAACAGCGAAGAAGACGTTGTAGAACGCCCTATTCAAGAAAGCCAAACCACCTACGATGC
>CALJVD010000087.1 GCA_937974825.1 uncultured Oceanospirillaceae bacterium
ATTCTCTTGGACGTATTAGGCAGTATTTCTGCTTGACAACATACCACCATCGAGCGTCACCTTTAACCCTTGGGTTATCAAACTTCACATTATTATGAAGAATAACAGTAACTGTTGGGTTTTCAATTGGCAGCACTTCACTCTTAAAAGAAGCGCACCCCGTTAAGAGTGCGCCAATCAGTATTAACACGGGTTTCACGTTGGAATCTCATGCTCAAGACTTACCGCCATCGGCGGCAAAGTGTCGCCCCGATAAATTACGGGGCGGTCGTGGATGTAGGTGTATTGGGTTTTCATTTCTTGCCCTTAGCAACGCTCTCATGATTAGTTGGATTAATAATATACTGCAACTCGTTAAGCCTCAGCGTGATATAGCGATCTTCCTTAATAGCCGCACCAGAGTGGCGCGGTTAGTGTGGGGTCACGACAAAAGCGGTGCTGCGCTCTCAGACGATTCGTGGCGTAGATGCCCCACCGTGTATGGGTCATCATAGGGAGCGCGGGGCGGGCCGCAGGTGGTTGTGGCTTCCGATCAGGCAGAAAGGAAGCCCGCCGAAGCGGGCTTGGTCAGATGGTCTGGACAATACGCATCAATCCCTTGCATCATTTATGTCACTGAACCCCGCCGCGATGCGGTTCAGCTGACGATTCCTTAGACTTAAAGCCTGAGCATCCGATGATACGTGAGCGGGCATCATGACAATGGGCTTGATTCCGGAGGAACTAAGCCTACGACAAATGAACTGCATATTCTCAAACCAGCGCTCCGTGCTGGTCGAACCCCGCAGTCCACCAGCGCTCTGTGTTTTGTTCAGCCACATGTCAACTGGATCGAAATCATAGTTGGAGTCCTGATTGCCCTCGTAGTATCTAATGGAGTTGCTGTCGTTGATTCCGAAGTTTATAACGCAGTGAGTCGGCTTCGGAATCAGATCAGTGACTTTGTTGACCCAATAGCGCCCCCACTCGGAAGTCTGGCCGCCTTTGCCCAAGTTCAATGTAGTGATGTTCACTCCATCTTCAGCAAGGCGCTCCCGCACCCGCTCAGGGAAGAATTGCAGCCCTTCAGGAGTGGTCCCGTCTGGCCGCAAAGGACGATCCTCACCCGGCGCGGCAAGCGGAAACTGAGTCCATGAATCTCCAAGGAATGCCACCACGTCGCCGTCATTGAAGAAGGGTTCAACAGGCGTCTTATCGGATTTTCGATATGCGTAGACGCCGCCTAGTCGAATATTCGACGGCAGGTTGTCCACGCACGTTACTCGGATTGTAATCTGATCGAATCCTGCAAAATCAACGTACTCGATGTTCAGCCCCGCGCCGGCTTGATAGGTCTTGTCGAACAAAACTTCTGTCCCATCCCCCAGAACTTCAAGACGACCACGACCGCTAGTGAAACCCGACCCATCGCGGTATGCCCTACGCGCTACTGAAAAGGGGATCTCAATAAACCCCACTGCCTGTTGCGCATCGAAGCTAAAGTACATGCCTGTCCCAGCAGCGCCTTGAGTTATGTTGTAGTACCTTGATAGGTAAACACTCTGAGGGTCGTCCGCCAAGCCCGCATCCGTAGTGCGTTGTGTACACCCGCCCGCCCGTTTATCACCTGTGCCGGGTATAAACCCCCCCGTAACCGTGCCAGGTAGCCGAGTCACCTCAACCAGCATTTCGGAGTTGTCGAAATTCCAGATATTGCTGTCGTTATACGCGGGGCTGGAGCAGACAGGCGGGTGATACGCGAAGATCAGGTTGTCCGGCTTCTTGTAGGCGTACTTCTGCAACCGATCCACCAAGAAGTCTGCGAGGCCCTTATATCCAAAGCGGCTCAAGTGCTGCCCAAGGTTGGCGTCGTGCATGGGCGCGCATTGACTGATAGTCACTGGCAAGATTCCATTCACTGCTATCACGTCACCTTGGATGGTCTTCACGCCATAACGGTGATACCGGCCTGTTTCATCGTCGCGCACCACCAAGGATTGCCTTGCATCGGTGAAGATAGCGCCTTGCCCAGCTGCAAGAGTCATAGTGCTTGAATCATTGCGAGTTACGATATCCCCTATGCTCTCCGAACCTCCATACGGCGCTTTCGTGTACTCCCATGTGGGAACAAAGAACGGTTGAGATTCATCTGATATAAGGTCGATCTCCCCCAGCAGGCCGTTCTGAGTGACCACCATCTGTTGCTGCTGTGCAATCAGTCTGTCTAACGCCGATTGAGCGGTCTCCTGACGGTACGCAACCTTGCTCGCGACAGTCTCAGTAGGGTGTTGCCCCATTACTTCGATCACTCCGCGAATATTTACACCCAACCCTGCCACGTAAGCCCTACCCACAAACGATATATGCGTGGACGCCCGCAGATATCTAGCGGTATATGGTGCCTTCACGGTAATCTCATCTCTAACCTCTCCTTCAAAGGATGATATAAAAACCTTATCTTTGTCGTACCATGCGTGGCGCGCATTACCGGAAATGTCTGCACTTATGGTGTAATATTGCCCCCCGAGAACTTCAAGGAAATCAGTAGCTCGGAATGAATCTGAAGTTAGAAATTTTCCGGATTGCATGATAAATCCAATATTGGAAAACTCGCCATCCCCATAGAACACAGAAAGCTCTTGAATCGCTCTTGCGCTTGGATAACGCGCAACCAGCGTATACGTGGATGAGCTATCACGCCGATAGCGAGTGATCTCATCACCATCTACAACCTGGAACTGCTCACCATCAGCTACAGCGGCAAGGCCAGTGGCAACGTCAGGGTATACATCGGCATTAACGAACGCTGCATCCTTAGCCGTCTCAGTCCGGGCGGCAGCACCCTCAGCACGCTCAGCATTTAACTCAGCCTCATCTGCTTTTTCTAAAACATAAGCCAAGCTATTTGATGCGCTATCTGCTGACTGGGATGCGAACTCTGCCTTATCTGATGCTATTGACTCAGAGCTGGCCGCCTTAGAAGCTGATTCAGCTGCTGCGCTTGAAGCCTCTGCTGCGCTATTTGCAGCCTGCCTAGATAAAGAGTTAAGGCGCTCAGCCTCAGAGACTGCTTCGCTACTATTAAACTCCATACTATCAATGGAGTCTTTTAGCAGCTTTTGCGATACAGCTAAGTCTGGGTCATCCCCTAGCTCTTGAGCGACAGGAACGGGCGGCCCAACAAGCGACTCAAGCCATTCATCAAGCGTGCCACTAAAACCATTAGTAACTGCGAGCTCAT
>CALJVD010000088.1 GCA_937974825.1 uncultured Oceanospirillaceae bacterium
TGAATCCCGGTACTTAGATATTTTTGCTTTCTAATGATTAAGTACAGTTGCCGTTCAAAGTTCCAGTCTGGCAGTTGTAAACGAACTAAGCTGCCCCGTTCAAAGGCATCTTCTAGTGTAATCATAGACAAGCAGCCAATGCCTAAGCCTGCTTCTACGGCACGCTTAATAGCTTCGGTATGTTGCAGTTCTAAAATAATGTTTAACTGTGGAAAAATGCCATGCATGACACGTTCAAAGGCTTGACGGGTGCCTGAGCCTGGCTCACGCATAATCCACTTTGCATCAATTAAGTCAGATTCTTGTATGCACCCATGCTGCTGCTGTTTTGCTGCTAAAGGGTGTTCAGGGCGGCAGAAAATGGCGAGTTCATCCGTCATCCAGGGGTATACTTTTAGGTCGTGATGATTAATGTCGCCCTCAATTAAACCAATATCTAAGTCGTAGTTTAATACTTTTTCAACAATGTCTTGTGTATTAGCAACATGCAATCCAACGTGAGAGTCAGGGTTGATCTCCATATACTTTGCAATTAAACGCACGGCTAAGTAGTTACCAATAGATAGCGTCGCACCAACACTGATAGGGCCAGCATCGGCATGTTTTAATAAAGAGCGTTCGAGCTCTTCAGCGTGGGCAATTAATGCTTCTGCTTTATTTCGGACATATTGCCCTTGTTCGTTCAGTTGCAAGCTTTTGCCGATGCGGTCAAAGAGCTGTACGTCATAGCGTTCTTCTAGCTCCTTTAAGGCACTGCTGGCTGCGCTTTGCGACATAGCTAATTCATTGGCTGCCTTAGTTAAATTTTGGTGGTGTGCCACCGATAAGAAGATTTGTAATTGTCTAAGGGTGAAGCGCATAGATGTCCTTTTTTTGGCTTATCGATAAAATCGAATAATGATATTCAAATAAGTTAATTTACCGATAGTTTGTCCTAAGTTAGTATTGCACACAATGATATTCCATTTAGTTAGGATAAGTGAGTTTTATATGAGCAAATTGATTAGTGAAACAGTCACCAGTGTTCACCACTGGAATGAAACATTATTTAGTTTTACGACGACACGTAGCCAAGGTTTACGTTTTAAAAATGGCCACTTCACTATGATTGGCTTAGAAGTAGAAAACAAACCGCTTTTACGTGCTTATAGTATTGCCAGTGCTAACTATGAAGAAGAAATGGAATTTTTTTCAATTAAAGTGCCTGATGGTCCTTTAACTTCACGCCTACAAAACTTAGAAGTGGGCGACAAGTTACTGGTGGGTACTAAGCCGGTTGGAACGTTAATTACCGACAGTCTATTGCCTGGTAAAAACCTGTATTTGCTCAGTACCGGTACCGGTCTTGCGCCTTTCATGAGTATCATTAAAGACTTAGATGTATACGAGCAATACGATAAAGTAATTCTAACCCACGGGGTGCGTTGGGTGTCTGAATTAGCTTACCAAGACCGTATAGAAAACGAATTACCAAACAACGAATATTTTGGTGATATTGTTCGTGAAAAGCTAATTTACTACCCAACGGTTACGCGTGAACCATACCGTAATCAAGGTCGTTTAACACACTTATTAGAAACAGGTAAGTTGAACGAAGACATTGGCTTACCACCATTAAGTTTGGAGAATGACCGCTTTATGCTGTGTGGTAGCCCTGCTATGTTAGATGATCTAACTAAAATGTTAGACAGCTTGGGTTTTAAAGAAGCGCGTGCAGGTAATGCAGGTCACTATGTAATTGAGCGTGCTTTCGTAGAAAAGTAACCTCTACTGCAATCATTTAACGAGCAAGTCGGCTTTATGCTGGCTTGCTCGTTTTTCTTTGTGCTGAATATTCTTAAAAACCTTTACAGCTGAAATTTAAGAAGTACTCTAACGCTAATCTTATAGAGGGTTAAAGTTGTGAATCGTTGGATACTGTGTCTTGGAGCCATGCTGCTCACTCATGTTGCGTTATCTCAGACAGCTGAAGAAATCGACCAACCCGAGCAAAGAATTGTGGTTGCTCATGAAGAGCCCTTAGGCTCGTTGCTTCCCGAAACAGGTGTGCTGCCCACAGAATCCATTACCGTTGAAATGCTGTCAGACGATGCGTTTAAAGAATCTGTGCGTCGCTTGCCACAGCTAATGGAAAAGATACGCGTTGAAAACTTTGCCGCCGATAACCCTTACGTACTGTTACCGCATCGACCTAACTATGTCATGCCTGTGACTTGGTATAGCAACCCAGGTATCCATTCTTTAATCACCACCGATGAAAGTTCAGAGCGTGTGGCTGAAAGTGGCGATTATCAGCACTTTGAATCTATTTTTCAGTTAAGTATCAAGTACCCTATTGCCACAGGGGTATTAGGAAGCATGAGTCGATTAGATATTGCTTATACTAACCGCTCGTTTTGGCAGATGTATAACGAAGATATTTCTCGTCCCTTCCGTGAAACTAACCACGAGCCCGAGTTAATTTTGACTTGGCAAACGCGTAATAAATACATTGATTATGTATCGACTACGCTTAATCACCATTCTAATGGTCAAAGCGGCAAGCTTTCACGTAGCTGGAATAGGGTGATTCTTGAAGCCGGTGCGGTATTTTCAAACGGATTATTAAACACCAAACTATGGTGGCGAATCCCTGAGCCCTCTAAAACGGCTCCTTTAGGCGATGACAACCCCGATATCACCCACTATATGGGCTATGGGCAGCTTCAGTATATCTTTTTGCATGGCGATAACACTGTGTCGGTTAAATTACGAAATAACCTGAAAGCCTCTGACAATAAAGGCGCGATTGAAATAGGGTATAACTTCCCGCTGCATAAGAAGATTAAAGGCTATATCCATTATTTTAATGGTTATGGAGAGAGCTTAATTGATTATGACAATCATCAGCAGCGTATTGGCATAGGAATTAAGCTAAGCGACTGGCTATAAGCCCTAAGTCTAGGGCTTTAATGGATTTAGAATGGGCTTAATGCGGCAATAACAGAGTCTTCTTTAATCTTTATAGATTTAAGCATCATCTTAGCCATCGACTCTTCAAAGCTCTTTTCGGTTAATGTATACAGAGGATAATCTGTTACTGCTGTGGCTAACAAGCCTTCCACAAAGGATTGCACTTGTGGCTTAACGAAAGCCGGAAGGTCAGCAAAATGAAATTCAGTGATTCTAGGCTCATCGACATAAAAACTGTGATTAGACTGCTGGTAGCGCAGCTTGCCATCAACACGCATCCGACCTTTATGCACAGTGCCAAAGACAGTATTAATGACAACATGTGAATGAATGCTTAAGCGCTGTTGGTCTTCTAACAGGTCAAGCGTTGAGTTAGCTACCGTTAGTGAAAATAAATCCTGTTGTTCGGTCACAGGTAAGTAGCGATCCAACTCTTTTTGCAAATCATCTTTAGTAAAGTAAATATTTTGAGCTTGGCTGCTTAACGATATAAACAACGTTAGCAAGAAGGTAAGGCCGTATTTCATTTACGTAATTCTCGAATTTTTTTATCGGTTTGCCACTTCCAGAATGCCGCTAACAAAGAAGCACTGATGTTATGCCAGATACTGAACATGGCTGCCGGAATGGCGCTGGCTGGTCCAAAGAACTTAAGCGCAAGGGCAACGCCTAAGCCAGAATTCTGCATGCCCACTTCAATTGCTAATGTGCGAGCAACCACTTCTGTTTGTCCTATTAGCTTCGCTAGCCCATAAGTGATCGCTAACCCAAGCAGGTTATGTAGCATGACAGCAATCACAATGCTGTAGCCAATATCCGCAAGGTTGTGAGCATTTACAGACACAATAATAGCGATAATCAATAAAATTAAAGCGCTAGTGATATTAGGTAAGTGGTTGAATAAATTACGGCTAACCTGTGGTAAATAGCGGTTGCTGAGTAAGCCGGCAATAATAGGCAACACCACAATCTGACCGATGCTAATAACCATGCCTAGGGAGTCTACTTCAACCGACGCACCGGCATAAAAGCTAATTAGCAGTGGTGTCAGTACTACCCCTAAGAGCGTCGAAGTAAGCGTTAAGCTTACCGATAAAGCAACGTCTCCGCCGGCTAAGTAAGTCATTACGTTAGAAGCCGTGCCGCCAGCACAGGCACCCACCACTATTAAGCCAATCGCAAGTTCAGGAGGGAGTTGTAGTGCTACCCCTAAGAACCAAGCCAGTAGTGGCATAAGAGTGAACTGCAAGGCTGCGCCTAACAAGATGGGCTTCGGCTTACGAATAACGCGTTTAAAGTCGCTTATACGCAAAATTAAGCCCATACAGAACATGATCATGCTCAGCAGAGGGATAATAGCGTCTTTAAGGCCCATTAAAGGGGTTGGGTCGTACCAAGCCAAGAAGCTAATGCCTATGGCTAGCCAAGGGAAAAAACGCTGTATAGAGATCATGTTGGCCTCTGCTTAGTTTATTTAAATGGGATAGCAAACAGGGGTAGCTGTTCTTTGTTTATTTCATCAAGCGAATCCGCGTTAGCTACCTTGCCACCTTGAGTAAAGATTACCCATGGATTTTTGCCTTCTAAAACACTGACTTTGTACAACGATTGAATATCCGCCAACGTTAATTTTGAAACTTCATCGGCAATGGCTTGGTTGGTATCAAAGGTTTCACGCTGAATTTCAATATCGCGTAATAGCTTAGTGAACTTTTCCCCCATGTTCTTAGGCTTTTCTAATAGCAGAGTAATTAACCCTTGTTTGTAAGAGGCAAACTCTTCAGCCGTCAGTTCATTTAAATGTTGTTCAAAGCCGGTAAAGAAAGCTTGGCTGCTGTCCATTATTTGCTGGGGCGTTGCTTCTGGTGCTTGCACAATAAATGCTAGGGCCGGTACGGTCTGTAAGGGCATTTGTGTAGCAAACACAACATAGCCTAGCTGTTCTTCAGTGCGCAGTCTTTGATAGTAAGGCGTGCCAATAATTTGCCCGAGTAAAGCAAAGCGCGCACGATTATAGTCGCTGTTTTCTATGCCTTGTACATACAATAAAAACGCATTGTCTTGGTGGTTAAGCTCTAGGTTCTTCTGGTGTTTACCCGATGGTAACTTCACGACCCTAGTTAATTCCGGCAAGGACTTTGTTGGGGTGTAATATTTTGTGACTAGGTTAGACATTTCAATGGCACTAGCACTACTAATGCTGCCATGCACAAAGCTCTGAATAGACAGTTCGTTGCTGAAATTATTAGCAAACTCTAAAACGTCTTCACGTTTTACATCAGCTAATACCTCTAATAGCTCGGTTTCGCTGAAACTAGGAACGTATAACCACTGACGTAGCTCGGCTAAGGTGCGCTCGTACGGCTTGTTTTTAAGTTGGTTCTTCAGGTTACGTTCTAGAGACGCGCGGTAGCGGTCGAATTCAACATCGGTGATTTCTAAGTGTTGCATTTGCTCAAGGATACGGTCAAGTAACACTGGAATCTTATGCTGATACCCACCTAATGCCAGTTCAATGCCACGACCAGAGGCCGTTAGGTTGTAATGCAAGCCAGCCAAAGTGGCAGGGTAGCTATAGGTATTTAAGGCTTCTTTAATTGCGCGTACATACAGTTGTGACAACACACGGTTTTTAGCCGATTCACGTACAGAATCGTTTTGTAATTGCACTAATATACGAGATTTAGGTAACTTAAATTCATGTTCAGGGTAGTACCAAAGACGTTGATTAGCTTCATTGATTAGAAGTTTAGGCAAGGTCTGTGGTGCGTCTGCATGCAATTCAAAATCAGAAGGAACAAAAGGGTTGGCCTCTGGAAGGTGTAACGCGCTTAATTCGGGTGCGAAGTCAGGATTAGCCTGATAGTTCAAAGGACGTATACGAATTGGGGTGTTGTACCAAGGATCGATAGTATCAGTGGTTACTTTAGGCGCCACTAAAGTACGCAACATATTGCGTGCATCTAAACTATTAAGATAGGGCTTTAACTCTTCTGCAGAAGGGGCTTCCCAGCGGTAGTCTCCGTAGATCACATCGCTCTCTGGGTACAACAATAGGTTGGTACTTAGTCGAATAACATAGTCTGTTAAACGGGTTTGCTCTTGAAAGCGGAACATCAATTCGCTTAACAGCTTTTGCTCGTTGTATAGGTAGTCAGGCAATGGATTATTTTTGAGTAAATCAATGTAGTGCAATACCACCTGGGTAATATGGTCGACGTGCAGTAACCCTAAGCGTGTTAGTTGAACCTGTACAACCAGTAAGCTTTCATTGTCAGTACTTAAAGCAGGACCAGCACTTAAACCTTCTGCCCAACCTTTTTCTTTCAGTAAGGCCAGAATGCTGCCTTCCCCTTCATGACCTAGCAAATGCGATAAAAACTGCACAGGCTTGTGCATGTAATTAGTGCGGCTTTCAGGTAATGGGAAGCTAAACTTAAGGCGACGAATTTCCTTCACTGGCTCGATATTCATATCCAGTGGTAATTGATCGGCTAAAAATAATGGCTCTTTATTTTCCTGAGGCTGAGCGTCTCTTTTAGGCACACTTGAAAAGTGCGTTGTCGCTAATGCTTTTAATTCTTTTAATGGTAAATCAGCGGCCAACACTAAGGTCATACGGTCGGCTGAATAGTATTCTTCGTATAAGTCTAAAATATCATCGCGCACAGTGCGGCCATCATCACCAGCACGATCCGCTAAGGTGTCTAAGCTGCCAGTAGCAAAGGAGGCATATGGGTGCTCTGGGTTCATCGCTTGTTTTTCAGCCGAATAAATACGACGGAAGTCATCTCTGTATTTGGCTTTGTACTCAGCATTGACGGCGTTCTTTTCACGCTCTACAAAGGTGGCGTCGAAGGTGGGAGAAATAAAGAAAGGTGCAAAACGATCTAGGGCACCGGCAAAGGCAGAGGCTTCAATGTCAAAGAAGTAAGTAGTTTGGCTGTGAGCCGTAAAAGCATTATGACTACCACCATGACGGCTGATATAAGCCTGATATTCGCCTGACTCTGGGTAGGGCTCAGTACCTAAAAATAGCATGTGTTCTAAAAAGTGAACTAAACCTTCACGACCTTTAGGGTCGTTACCACTACCTACAGCAACGGTAACAGCGGCGGCCGCTTTTTCTGCCTTAGGCGTACTGACTAGTAACACCTTTAAGCCATTCTGAAGCGTTAAGTACTCGTACTTTCTTTCGTCTTGAGGGCTAGAAATAGGGGTATTAACGGACGTTAATTGATACATAGAATAACTAATGGCTGCCAAAACAATTAAAAAGAAAATCCAATAACGGGTTGAGAACATAACTGCTCCTAGAGTGCTCTTAGAATTAATGCGTCTGCTTCTTGTTATTTGCAATAGCCTGCGCATCGGCTAACGAATGTTGAGGTTCTTTTAGTGCGGATATAGCTTTAAGACGTTGCTGACTGTCTTCAAGTTCCATAAGTAATAACGCACATTGCTGAGAGAATGCTTCATCGATTGCACTATACAAAGCTTTAGCCGGATTTTCGGCGGTAACGCTTGAGTTTTCGCGCAGTGCTTTTAAGCAGGCGAGGGCAATCTGATGGTAAGCTTTATCTTTATCCACACAAGTTCCTTAGTAATGTTAAGTGAACGGCTAATGATACTCTATTAGAGCCAACAAATGTGCCTCTTTTAAAAATTACCTTGCATTCACAGTAAGCGGTCTATACTGAATACTAATATTGGCAAGTGCTGAGAAACAGGTGGGCAATTGAAACAAACATTAACAACAGGCGAAGTCGCAAAATACTGTGGAGTAAATTTTCGTACTGTTATTCGTTGGATTGAGCGCGGACACCTTGAAGCCTATAAATTACCAGGGCGAGGTGATAACCGCATACCTATCGAAAGCTTTATTGCATTTCTTAAAGAAAACAATATACCCGTTCCCGAAGAGCTATCGCCAGGCGGCTATACCATGCTGCTATTAACCACCGACGAAACCTTTACCAGTGAGTTAGCGGCTTTTATTCGTAAAACTGGCTGGGAACCATTAATTACGAATGACCCGGTACAGTTCGGCTATTATTTAGCTAAAAAACAACCGGCGGGTATTGTGGTATTTACTGAAGAAGTAATGCACTCGACGCAACGGGCGTTGTCGGTCAGTAAAACTAAGCCAACAGTCATGCTTTTATTAAGAAAAACCACTCAAGAGGTAGACTGTTTAGAGGGGTGGTCTTGTTTTACTTGGCCTAATGAACAAGCCGCTTTGCAGCAGCTGTTATCAGAAAAAGACTAATCTATTAAAGTACACTCCCGTATGGAATAAAGCGGTTATCGGTTAGTTGTTTTAACTTTTTAATCGCTTCTTTTTCTGGTTGTTGTTTGTTGCTTCTTAACCAGCGGAAGATCCAAATTGCAGGGTTAGAGTCACCGCATTGCCAGCCGCTAAATTGCATTTCAGCCAGCGTAAAAAATGCCGCCAGTGGAAATAATTGTTCTGTTGAAAGATCGTTTAAAGTGTTTTGCCATTCTTTCTCAGACAGTCTTAGCCAACCTTGAGCTTCAGTCTGGAGCTCTTTAGACACCCAGTCTGACAGCTGTACAGGCTTCTGCAACACTTCTTGCCCAACAGGCACTAAGGATTTTAAGGCGTTTATATTAATAGCAGTAGTGGGTTGCCACTCATTTATCATTTGCTCAATTCCTAATCAGCATTACAATGGCTCAACAGTATAACAAACTCACCCGTAGGTGCAGAGCAAACATGCAAGCGTCGGATATTTACGCAGACATTCGCCCATATAATGACGAAGAAGTGTCGGAGGTTTTGCAGCGCTTGTTGGCTTCAAAAGACCTTCATCAAGCCATTATAGGTTTTAACTTACCTTGGTTGCCGTCACGAATACGCAATTTATTTACGCCAGTGTTGCGTTCTATTTTAAAGAAACAGCTACGTGATGTGCATACAGTCGAGCAGTTTCAGTTGTGGCTAACAGGCATGTTAGAGCTGCTCTTAAAGCGCACCTGTAAAAAAATAGAAGTACGTGGGTTAGATCGCATTCCTCTAGGGCAAACGCATTTATGGCTATCCAACCATCGTGATATTGCCATGGACCCTTTGCTCATCAATTACAGTTTGCATAAAGCAGGTTGGCCAACCAGTAGAATCGCCATAGGCGACAACTTACTTTCTAATGATGATGTTGCCGATATCATGAGGCTAAATAAAAGCTTTGTGGTTAAACGTAATATCGATTCGCGCCGACAAAAACTTCAAGAGTTACAAAAGCTGTCAGCGTATATTCGCCAAAGCGTTGATGAAGGCAACTCTATTTGGATTGCCCATAAAGAAGGTAGGGCTAAAGACGGTATCGATAAAACCGATACCGCAGTTTTAAAAATGTTGGCATTACATGGTCGTCCACTTAAAGAAAGCTTTAGCGATACCATGCACGCACTACAGCCAGTTCCGGTCAGTATTCAGTATGAATGGGATCCTTGTGATTTATTAAAGGCACGTGAGCTGGTGGCAATAGAAAACACCGGTGTTTATAAGAAAACCGATAACGAAGATACTCAAAGTATTGTTCTTGGTTTGCTGGGCAAAAAAGGCAGAGTCATTATCGACTTCGGTCAGCCTTTAACCAGCGAAGAGTGTGCTAGCCCTGAGTCGATGGCAAAAGCGGTCGATGCGCACATTCAAAACGCTCAACAAGTAACAAGTGTACAACGAACAGCGCTCGGATTATTACAGCGCCTTAATCCTGACTATAAGCAAGTGCCAGGAGCCCGAGTGTCGGCCAAAGTGGCTAAGAAGTTAAAAGACCGCTTAAAAGGGCAAAATCAAGATGTATCAGAGCGCATGCTAATGACCTACTGCATGCCTTTATTACAGGCAAATAAAAAGGCAGAGGATTAGCTCTGCCTTATATCTAACAGCAAAGGTTGTCGTATTACATTTGACGGTTAATTAACTCGTTAATACGCTTTTGTGCCTGTTTGTTGGTTGCGGTTTCAGGGAACTCAACCGCAATTTGTCTAAAGTATTCCATCGCTTTCTGGTTGTTACCCTGTGCATTAAATGGGCTCATATAAATTAAGCCAATTTGGTACAATGCTTTAGCACGCATCTCAGCCGACGAGCTGGTGTTGCTGTACAGTACTAAGTAAACAGATTCAGCGTCTTCAACACGACCTTCAGAGATAGCACGAGCACTCATGTCGGTTAGCTCTTCATCGTAAGGGGTGCTGTCACGCTTTAGAAGCTCGGCACGGTTAACTTGTGTTAGTAACTGACTAACAGGTTTAGTAGGTTGCTTAGCGCGCTCTTCAATTAGGGCAATACGCTCGTTAACTCTGTCTTGAAGACGAGAGTTCGGGAATTCAATTTTTTGACGGTTTAAATAGCGCAGTGCTTTTTGGTCGTCACGCTGATCGTTAAAGCGGTTCATGTAAATTAAAGCAATTTGATACAGTGCTAACGATTTCATGTTGTCGTTATAGTTAGAGTCACTATAGCCTTTCATGTATACACTAACAGCTTCTTCTGTTTTACCACTGCTAATGGCTTGTAAAGAGAAGGTGAGTAGATCTGGTTCGTCTCTTAGTGCGGCAGCATAACGTACTTTTGCATCTTCACTGGCGCGTGCAAGTTGGTGACCACCTGCTTCGGCCACTAACACTGGGGTAGCAACTGTGCAGCCCGTTAAAATAGCAGCAATAACGCCGCTGACGAGTAATTTGATCATCTTAGGGTCCCTGATCATTAGTTAAAATTATAGTGGTGTGAATGTAAGCATGGCTTAAACTATTACTAAAGGTAGGTTTGAGCCAATTAATTATTTTGATTTAACGAAATCAGTATAACAAGCTAGCCTAAACTGGCAAAATAAATAAATACGTTAATAATGCGCTTAACGCTTTACGACATATAAGGTAAGAAACCCCATGGGAACTCATCACGCAACACTGATAAAAAGAGCAGCAACAGCTTCACTGGTGACTGCAATTACTCTGTTGCTAGCAAAGATTTTTGCTTGGACCATCAGTGACTCAACCAGTGTTCTATCTTCATTATTAGACTCCTCGATGGATATCATCGCTTCAGCCATTAACTTTGTAGCGGTCCGTTATGCACTCATGCCCGCTGATGAAGACCATCCGTTTGGCCACACTAAAGCAGAAGGTATTGCTGCCCTGTTACAATCAGCGTTTATTCTTGGTTCAACAGCCTTGTTATTGTTACAAGTGGTTGAGCGATTCATACATCCGCGTGCCATTGAAGGCGTACAAGAAAGCATTGGTATTATGGGCTTCTCGGTGGTGGCGACTACCTTATTGGTTCTGTATCAGCGTTATGTTTGGAAGAAAACAAACTCATTGGCCATTCGTGCCGATGCTGCCCACTATTATGGTGATATCTTAACCGGTATTGCGGTTATCTTTGCTTTAGCAACGGCTCAACTGGGTTGGTTATGGATGGACCCCTTGGTCGCCTTAGTGGTGGCAGGCGTGTTGCTCTATAGTGTCTATGGTATTGTAAAAGAAGCCTTGATAGTTCTGATGGACCAAGCCATGGATCCGGAAGATGAAAAACGCATCCACGAGATTGTGATGTCTTGCGAAAACGTGCATGGAGTGCATGATATTTTAACTCGACAATCAGGCATGATTGAGTTTATACAGCTTCATTTAGAGCTGGATGGTAAGCAGACACTCTACTCTGCCCACGACATCACCACTAAGGTAGAAAACGCCATATTGGCTGAATTCCCTAAGGCGCAGCTTATCATTCACCAAGATCCCATATAACAAGGAACCCTAGGTGCTTAAAGGATTAACACTTGTCTTACTGTTAATATTTGGCCCACAGTGTGTAATTGCAGAAGAAATGGGGCCAAAACCGCTTGAGGCCGACGATGATGGCATGACGTTTTCTGAACGTGTTGAGTTTTCTAGGCAGTGGGTGACCGATCGTATCAATAACTTTTCTGAAGACGTTGATGTGTTCTTCGTACAAAGCTTCTTCAACACAGAGGTGTTTGACGATGATATAGACGGTAGTCGTGGAGTTATTTCATTAGATACACGCCGAGAAATCGGTGGGGACTACATTTATAAGCTCAGCGCTAAGCTTAAGCTAGAACTTCCTAATACAGAAAAGCGTTTAAAACTGTTGATATCATCAGAAGACGACAGTGAGTATGAAATTAACAAACAACCCATTCAAAGTATTCAAAACGCCACCTATAGCACCGCAGTTCGTTATATTCTTAATGAAAAGTCCGCTTGGAAAACAGACGTTGATGTCGGCTTTAAAGGGGGATTACCATTAAACCCATATTCACGCGTCCGTGCACGGCGTTATGGCGACTCTTTCGGTTGGAATCACCGTTTTACCCAGAGTATTTATTATCGCCATATTGAAGGCTGGGGAGAAACCTCAGAGTTACGTTTTGACAAAAACGTCTTTCACAACCATTTACTCGTATTTAATACAGAAGCCGATTATTTAGTTAGAAATGATTATTTTGATATCACCTCAGATGTCACCATCTATCATAAAATTGATGACACCTCGGTGCTGGCATATCAAATAGGGATTGTAGGGGACACAGACAAAGGCTCGATGGTAACCAGTTACTTTACGGGCATAAAATACCGTCAGCTAATATATAAAGACTGGATTTATGGCAGTGTGCACCCACAAGTAGAGTGGAACAAAGACAGAGAATATCGCCGTATGTGGGTGTTAATGTTTAACTTTGAGGCGATATTCTCGAGCGAACTAAACTAACGTTTAATTATTGCTTGTTATGCAATGTTTCAAGCAGCGCATCTTTTTCTAACCATAGGTCTTGAACCCATTGTTGGAAATCTAAACGATATTGCTCGTCTTCGTTATAGTCGCCTTGGCGAAGCTCTTGTGGAATATCAATTTCATGAATGACCACTTCACACTTCTCCATTTTACCTTGTAAGAAATCCCAAAAGGTTGGAATGCCTTGTGGGTAATAAATGGTGACGTTTAATAATGATTTAAATTGATCGCCCATTGCACTCATGGCAAACGCCATACCGCCTGCTTTAGGTTTTAGCAGGTACTTATAAGGCGATTTCTGGCCTCTGTGTTTGTTAGGGGTAAAACGTGTGCCTTCTAAGAAATTCATAACGCTAGTCGGTAAGTATTTGAATTTCTCACAGGCCTTTTTAGTGGTTTCAATATCTTGACCACGCTTTTCAGGGTGTTTTTCAAGATACTCTTTGCTATAGCGTTTCATAAATGGAAAGTCTAACGCCCACCAAGCTGCGCCCATAATAGGTACTTTGATTAACTCTTGTTTTAGGAAGAATTTTAATAAAGGAATACGGCCATTCAGTGCGTGTTGAAGAACAAGAATATCCACCCAGCTTTGGTGATTACTGATAACAAAATACCAGCCTTTTTTGTCTAGGTTACTGGGGCGTTCAATGCTCCAATCCATTTTTTGTGTTAGGTGCATCCAGCCTGAATTGCCGTGAATCCAGCTTTCAGCAATCCAGTTTAGGATAGCTGTAATGACCTTACGGACAGCAGGGATGGGTAATACTATTTTCAATAATGTGAATGAAAATAAAAATATCGCCCAGAAAAGTGTGTTGATCGCCAGTAAAAGACTGGCGATGGTTCCGGTTATTTTAGCCTTCATAACATTCCTTAAAATATATTATGACTGTTGTTCTTGTTGTTGTGCCTGTATCGCAGTTAAGGCGATGGTGTAGATAATATCGTCAATAAGAGCGCCGCGCGATAAATCGTTGACGGGCTTTGCTAAGCCTTGCAGCATAGGGCCGATACTGATCACATTAGCACTTCGTTGAACCGCTTTATAAGTGGTGTTCCCCGTGTTTAGGTCTGGGAATATTAAGACGGTCGCGTGACCTGCCACAGGGCTGTTAGGTGCTTTGCTTTTTGCCACGCTTAACGTGGTTGCAGCATCGTATTGCAACGGACCATCGATAATAAGGTCAGGGCGCAACTGTTTAACACGCTCAGTGGCTTCCCTTACTTTTTCGACATCCGCACCTGACCCCGACTGCCCAGTGCTGTAGCTTAGCATAGCGATACGAGGTGTTATGCCCATAGCAAGTGCAGATTGCGCACTTTGAATAGCAATATCTGCTAATTCTTCAGCATTAGGGTCGGGGTTAACAGCACAGTCACCATAAACTAATACTTGATCAGGCAGACCCATAAAGAATACCGATGAAATAAGCTTAGCCGTGGGGGCAGTTTTAATTAACTGCATGGCTGGACGAATAGTATTGGCAGTCGTTTGTATGGCGCCTGCCACTAAACCGTCGACTTCATCCATGGCCAACATCATAGTGCCAAGTACGGTGTTATCTTCTAATTGAGCCGCTGCCATTGGTTCGGTCAGCTGCTTGTGTTTACGTAACTCAACCATGCCCGCTATATAGTTATGGCGGACATCACTTGGGTTAATAATTTGTAATCCGGCGGGCAGCTCCACTTCGTTTGCTTGGACAATGAGGTGAATACGCTCTGGGTCACCAAGTAACACACAGTTAGCAATACCACGCGACTGGCAAATAGCGGCTGCTTGAATAGTACGTGGCTCTTCGCCTTCTGGTAAAACAATACGTTTATTAGCGGCTCTGGCCTTCTCAACAATTTGATAGCGGAAGGCCGCAGGGCTTAAACGACTTGGGTGCGGTTCACCTAGCTGTTTCATGAGCGACTCAATGTTTAAGTTTTCAGAGATGGTGTCCATAATAAGCTGCACACGATCGGAGTCGTCCATGGCCACCTGAGTATCCATTTGTGTCAGGTGCTGGGCGGTAGTGTAGGTGTCTAAGTTCGTTTTTAAAATCGGGATGCCGGTTTCTACTGCTCCACGGCACAGTTCAATTAAATTATCGGCAGGCGTAATACCGTTGGTTAAAAGAATACCGGCAAGGGGAACACCGTTTCTGGCAGCCATAGCCGCCGCGACAATAATGTCATAACGGTCACCAGGGGTAACTACTAAGGTATTAGGACGCAGGGTGTTAATGATATTACCTAAAGTGCGGGCGCCTAACACAATACGGCTCACACGGCGGGTTGATAAATCACCTTCGAGCAACACTTCCGATTTTAATGAGCGAGCAATATCAATCATACGTGGACTGTTTAGCTCAGATTTCCAAGGAATAACCCCTAACAAAGGGCAGCTTGGTAAATTCAGCTGAGAATAGTCTGGCATGGACTCATTAACTTGCTCGTCAAAAATTTCGGCCGAAGGAATACCCTTGTTGTAAATGGTATTGCCAGCCTTGTTGACTAAGCAACCAAGAATATTGGCTTGCTCGCCACCGTAAATACTGATTTGTAGGCGCAATTCACTGCGAACATCCGCTAACGTCCGGTTGCAGCCGTTACTCACTAACAGTACTTCTGTGTTCAGAGATTTAACAATAGAGGCGTTTAACTTAGCGGTATAGGGCTCGCTACGATCGGGTACTAAACCTTCAATAAGCATAACGTCACAATCGCCACTAGTGACTGCGTGCATAGCCACTATGTCTTCTAAAACACGGTCGATGGCGCCGTCGCTAATACGTTGTTGTACCTGATCTAGCTGCATAGGATCGGGAGTGTTAATTTGTAAAGCGTTACGCACTAGGTGGGTGGAGCGCTCAACATCTTGATAGTGAGGTGCAATAGGTTTTAAAAAGCCTACTTTTAACCCTTGTGCGTCTAAGGCACGGATTAAGCCTAAACTGATACTGGTTAAGCCACTGTCTAAGCCAGTGGGAGCTATAAATATATTAATCATTAGCGTCTCGTTAACTGATAGGTGTCTATAGCAATAAGCCCTTCTTCGTCGGTTTCGACAACCATAGCTAAAGGCGAGTTGTCAGCGGTGATACGACCTTGTGCATTACCTTGCTGACTGTTTAATGTATCATCAACTTCGAAAGGTACAGACTGCCAGTAATCTAAAATACGCTGGCGAACAGGGGCTGAGTTCTCACCAATGCCACCGGTAAAGACCACTGCATCAAAATACGGCAGACTTGTTGATAGCGCTGAAAAATGACGTGCCATACGAAAACAAAAAATATCGATCGCTTTGCGTGCACGTTCATGACCTTCGGCTTCTTTTTCAAGAAGTGTGCGCATGTCGTTGGTTAAGCCGGAAATGCCTTTTAAGCCACTTTCACGGTTTAGTTGGCGCATGACTTCTTCAAAGCTTAAGTCAGTACTGCGTAGCATATGGTCAATAAGTCCTGGGTCGATATCACCTGTACGTGTCCCCATTACTAAGCCTTCGAGTGGTGTCAGCCCCATAGTGGTATCAACGGATTGACCGTTACGAATAGCTGCAGCGCTACAGCCATTACCTAAGTGCGCAATAAGTAAGTTAACATCACTGACAGGCTTGTTAAGTAATTTAGCCGCTTGTGCCGTGACATAGCGGAAGCTAGTACCGTGGAAGCCATAGCGTCGCACTCCATAATCTTCATACCAAGCGTAGGGCGTGCCGTACATATAGGTTGATTCAGGAATGGTTTGGTGGAAAGACGTATCAAACACCGCTACTTGCTTAACCTGTGGAAATAGCTCTTGGCATAGCTCAATGCCCTGAATATTGGCTGGGTTATGTAATGGTGCTAATACCGAAAGAGGACGTAAGTCGTTTAAGCGTTGCTCGTCCATTACTGTGCTTTTATGAAACACCTCACCGCCATGAACTACTCGGTGGCCAATTCCTTGTAAATCATTTAATAGATCACCGGCAACAGTGATAAAGGTTTGAATGGCTTCACGATGAGTTGCCTGGTCACCCAGAGACATTGTTTTATTGATAGTGCCTTTGATCTTAATGGCTGAATTCTTTTCGCTGACAAGGCGCTCAGCAAGGGCAGTAAGTGATGGTTGGGATGATGAAGGAGATGAATATAAGGCCAGTTTGGCAGATGAGCTGCCACAGTTAATGACCAGAACAGAACCCATAATTTCTTCCTAAATAATTAACAGGAAACTAAGCAACAGAGCTTTGCTTCAATTCATTTTCAACAGATTTAAGGGCAGCGTATGCAGCGTTGCGCGCCGCCTCTGATAATCCATCAAGGTTAAACTGTAAAACTAATACGTACTTGTTATCTTGCTTTCTACAACGAGTCACCAGCATAGGAATAGACTGCAGCAGATGGGTGTCGCAGCCTAAGCTGATTAAAAGATTTTGATCAATCTTAAGTTTAGAGCCACTAACGATAGACATACCGTCTAGGTTGAAGTCGCGGGCGAACGCTTTGTGTCCTTTGCGTATTAACCCAAACCAGCCGAGGGTGCGTACTTCAACATTAAGAGCGCTGGCGTCGTATCTAGGGTTGTTACGACGCTCTTGAGTGACGGTAATATCTTCCATAAAACTCCTAGTATTTATACATCAGAATCCAGTTGATCTAGCTTATTAAAGCGGATCATAGACTGAATCTCTTCTACATACTCCTCACCACGTTCAGAGTAGCCTAATAAGCCGTTTGCTAACTCAAGACCACTAATGGGTGCGCCTTCTTGAACGGCTTTTTCACGTATTCTACGTAATGTCTTGTACTGCGGGTGGCTGTTTAAATTACGCATATAACTACTGACCGACTGGAACGGTGTTTCAAATATTTGTACTTCGTGTTTGGCATCACCACTGCGACCGCTGGGTACTATGCCGCAACCTTTAGTAAAGCACCATTGACCAAAGAGGTTATTCCCTTTGCGTGCAAAGCGAGAGTTACCCCATGCCGATTCATTAGCTGCCTGTGCGAGTACTAGCGATGGCGGAATGACTTGCACTCTGCGCAGCAGTTGCTCTGCTTGCTCTTCTTTGTCTTCGGTGGTGACGCGATACTTGGTTAAGATGTGTTTAAACTTCTCTTGTTCAGCCTTATTTAATTTGTTACCTGCTTGCCATTTTTCGATAAGTTCACGCTCAGACAAAATGCGGGCATTGGCTTCGTGTACTAATGGAAGTAAAAAACTAAAGAAGGCTTCTTTCTTTTCGTTAACGTCGGAGTATTCGGAGAAATTAGGTAGGGGAGCTTCTACAGCAGTGCTTGCTAGATTATCAGGGCTAGAGTCGCACCCAGCTAAGGAAAGTAACAGCGCTAAAATAAATATCTTTCTCATAAACACCTCCGATCAACTATCTTTAATAACTAAGTTTAGAGTTCAATTTCAGGATCATACAGTAATTTGTTAAAAAAAGAGCAGGCGAGCTGCTCTTTATGGGTATTTGGCTTTTTAACTATTCTGCTAAATCTTTTTTCATATAATCACGTGCATCCAAACTCTGACCATTAGTACCAATGGATGCTGGGCTCATTAAGTGTAGATAAAGCGGCATAATACTGTCTGCAGAAGGTACAGACTCTGGAGGCTCGGCAGGGAAAGCCGCTTGACGCATACCCGTACGAGTACCACCAGGGTTAATACAGTTTACGCGAATGTTGCTGGTGGTTTCGAGCTCATCAGCCAGTAATTGCATTAGCCCTTCGGTGGCAAATTTAGACACTGCGTAAGCACCCCAGTATGCGCGGGCTTTGCGACCAACGCTGCTGCTGGTAAAAATGACAGAGGCATCGTTTTCAGCCATACGCAGCACAGGCAATAAGTGTTTCATTAAAATAAACTGGCTGTTGACGTTAATTTGCATAACTTTTTGCCAGGTTTCCCAATGGTAGTTGTCTACCATGGTGCGTTGACCAAGCACGCCGGCATTCAGCAGTACACCATCTAAGCGGCCAAAGTTTTCAGTAATTACTTGCGCTAACTGTTTGTAAGACTCTTCTTCGGTGTTTTCTAAGTCGAAGGGTAGAACGGCTGGCTGTGGCAAACCTTCGGCTTCAATTAGGTCGTAGGTATCGTTTAATGCTTGTTCTGTGCGGCCTAATAAAATAACAGTAGCCCCTTCACGGGCATAAGTTAGGGCAGCAGATCGACCAATGCCATAACCTGCACCTGTCACTAGAATAACTCGATTCTCTAAAAGCATAATATTTAATCTGTCAGTCAATAAATTAAAGGGTACAGAATTATAAAAGCGGTAGTAATTCTGCAGGCGTATCTATATAGAAGTCAGCTTGCCAGTCTTTTGGGTTTACATGCGGTTCAATATAACCAAATAACGCTGCAACACTAGGCATCTTAGCAGCAATGGCCGATTCAATATCGCGAACATGGTCTCCCACGTATAAGCACTCTTGGGCATTTACATTAAAAAACTCTGCGGCTTTTAACAAAGGCTCTGGATGTGGTTTACGGTTTACCACGTCTTCAGGGCAAATTAGTAACTCGGTATGAATGTTAAGATTTTTTAAAAGCGGGGCAGCCAGTGGGCGCGGTTTATTAGTGACAATCCCCCAAGGAAGATTGTGCTGCTCTAAGTGCTTTAGTACGGGTTCAAAACCCTCAAATAAACCGCTGTGTTTGCCTAGGCATTCTGTGTAGCGATCTAAGAGTTTTTGGCGGTAATACATAATATTGGGATGGTCAGTAGAAATTTCCCAAGTTAAGCAAGAGAGCGCCACTCCACCATTACTTACTTGTTCACGAATAGTGTTGTGGTCGAGGGCGTCAAACCCTGCTTCCAAGCGCAGGCTATTAACAACTTCGTAGAAGTCGGGTGCGCTATCGACTAACGTGCCGTCTAAATCAAAAAAAACAGCTTTGGTTTTATACAATGGAATACCTATTAAGTCAGAGTATATGGCTTAACTGTGTGCTTAGCTGTTTAGCTTGGTTTGCTGGCTACCATTAGGTAGTTAACATCTAAGTCGTTATCTTTTAATGCGTAGTCTTTTGTAATGGGGTTGTATACTAGACCGGTTGCATCAACCATGGTTAAACCTGCATTGCGGCTCCAACGAGCTAGCTCACTGGGTTTAATAAATTTGTCGTAATCGTGGGTGCCTGCAGGCACCATACGTAAAATATATTCAGCGCCCAATATGGCAAACAAATACGATTTTGGTTTGCGGTTAATGGTTGAGAACACCGCAGTACCACCGGGTTTTAACAGTTTTTGGCAGGCTTTAATAATGGATTCTGGATCGGGCACGTGCTCTAGCATTTCAAGGCATGTCACCACATCAAAACTTTCTGGTTGTTGCTCAGCTAGCTCTTCAACTGCAATACACTGATAGTTAACGCTAACTCCTGTTTCTAATGCGTGCAGCTTAGCGGTATTTAAGTTGGCTTCACCTAAGTCAATACCAGTGACATCGGCTCCGCGTAGTGCCATGGCTTCAGAAAGCAAACCGCCGCCACAACCAACGTCCAGTACTTTCTTGCCAGCAAGATGCACTTGGCTATCAATATAGTTGGTACGTAGAGGGTTAATATCATGCAGTGGTTTAAATTCACTTTCGGTATCCCACCAACGTGAAGCTAGGGCTTCAAATTTTGAAATTTCACTGTGGTCTACGTTGCTCATACGGCCTCTACTTATCAATAGTCTTTTAAGGAGTTCCCTGTGTTCACTGGCTAAGCAGTGATACATAGAGTGATCTTATGTGTTTTGTTTAATCTTACCTAACCATTCGCGGGCATTGTAGCGTATTTTCTCTTCATCTAAAGAACAAAGAGTACCATTATCTAAAAGTTGCTTACCCGCTACCCAAACGTGCGTAGTATGGCGGCTGCTATCAGTGTAAACCAATTGCGAGATAGGGTTGTATAAAGGTTGTTGCTCAACTTGAGATAGGTCAACGGCTTGTAAGTCTGCCCACTTACCAACGTCAATAGAACCGATATCGTTACCAAGACCTAACGCCTTGGCGCCACCCATAGTCGCCATATATAACGCTTTATCTGCTGGTAATGCGGCGGCATTTTGAGCTACAGCTTTTGCGAGCATAGCGGCGGTTTTCATTTCTCCTTGCATGCTTAGGTCGTTATTACTGGCGGCACCATCGGTACCTATGCCTAGATTTACGCCTGCTTCTAAAAGTGTGTGAACAGGGCAAAAACCACTGGCGAGCTTTAGGTTAGACTCTGGACAGTGCACAACAGAGGCGCCGGTTTGCTGCAAAATATTAATGTCGGTTTCGTTAATTTGTGTCATATGAACACAGCTAACACGATCGCTTAAAAACTCTAATTCAGCCAAACGTTCTGTCGGGCGCTTGCCGTATTTTTCAACGCTTTCTTTAACTTCAATGGCCGATTCATGCAGATGCACTTGAATAGGCAGGTTGTGTTCAGCCGCTAAGGCAGCAATTTCTTTAAACGGCTCGTCCGAAACAGTGTAGGGCGCGTGAGGACCAATGCCGGCGGTTAATAAAGGTTCTTGTTGGTAAGCGTCTACTAGCGCCATCGCCTTAGTTAGGTACTGGTCAGCCGAAGCTGCATAGTTTGTTGGGAAATCAAGCACAGAGGTAAAACTCACATTACGAATGCCCGAGGCAACACTAGTAGCGGCAGCGCCTTCGCCATAGAAATACATATCGGCATAGCAAGTGGTGCCGCCTTTAATCATTTCAGCAATAGCTAGGTTGACGCCATCACGAACAAAGTCGGTGTTTACCCACTTACCTTCAACAGGCCATATGTGGTCGTTCAGCCAGGTCATTAAGGGTAAGTCGTCTGCGTAACCGCGTAATAAAGACATGGCAGCATGCCCATGTGCATTCACATAACCTGGTAGCAACACATGATGCGGCAGCTCAATGGTTTGTTTGGCTGGCAGGGGGCTATTTATAGACTCGATAGCGCTGATACGACCGTCTTTTATAAAGACTGCCTTGTGCTCTTCGACTTGTGCAGTATTGCCGTGCATACGAATGATCCAGCGAGTGTTTATACGAAAATCTGACATGGCTTTATTGTTTCCTATCAAAATCGATTATTCATAATCAGCAGCTTGCCTCTGCATGGGTTGAAAGTGTGGCTGAACATTGGTGTTTAAAATACATATTGTGAGTCTATATATTATCAATACACAACAGTTTGGTTACAAAAGATTACCTTTAGGTAGGGGAACTCTGTGCATACTGCGCGTCATTCGTTGGAACAATATAAAGCAATACAGAAACCCTAACACTAGATAAGAAAGAAAGGTTAACCATGACAACAAATATTTCCAAATTGGCGCTTGCCGTTGCTTCTGCTTCGTTAATTAGCAGTACCGCTATGGCTTCTGGCTTTAAATTAAACGAACAAAGCGCCAGTGGTGTCGGTACAGCGTACGCTGGTCGTACAGCGGTAGTAGAAGATGCTTCTACTGTTTATTACAACCCAGCCGGTATGAGCAAATTAACACGCCCTGAAATCAGCGTGGGTGGTGCCTACATTAATAT
>CALJVD010000089.1 GCA_937974825.1 uncultured Oceanospirillaceae bacterium
GCCATGCGCGTGTCTTCTACGCCATAACGTCCTTCATAAAGGTCTAAATCATTAGGTTTGCCGTCGGTTAAAATAAGCAGTAAACGCTTTTCCGATGGGTTGTCTTTAATAATATCAATCGACTGGCGGATGGCCGCCCCCATGCGGGTATAGTAGCCAGGCTCGAGTGCGCGTATACGACCGTGAATATTATCGCCCCAAGTTTCTTTAAAGTTCTTAATGAGGTTGTAGCGTACGTGGTCGCGCTTTCTGGAAGAAAACCCATACATAGCGAAGTTATCGTCACTGGCATTTAACGACTCACCCAATAAGTGCAGACTGTCTTTAATCACATCAATAACTTGTTTTTCGTCGTTAGCCCATGCATCGGTTGATAACGATAAGTCGGCCAATACTAAGCAAGACAAATCACGCTGCTGAATGTCACGCTGGCGCCATACTGGGGCAATGCTGCTGGCTTGGCCTTGCATCTGTTGTGTTTGGTGTTCGATACAGGCACCAATATCCAAACTTTGTCCTTGCACTTGGCGACGACGCACCAGTGGTGAGGTATTGAAGTTGGAGAACATGCGCCGCAGTTGGTTAGCACTGGCTTTCAATGAGTTGGGTATGGGTGCTGGTTCTGAATTTTTAGGCAGCATGGGAATAAGGCGGCAGTGGTCTTTTAATAGAACCTGTTTGCGGTAATCCCATTCTGGGTAAAGCATGCCTTCGGTCAATTGAATATCGTCTTCGGCAGCGCTGGGTAAGTCTAGGTCTAAGCGAATACGAGAGGCTTGAGTGCTGCGGTTTTTAGACAGCGATATTTTATCTAAGTCTTCGGCAATGCTTTCAGCGTCGTCTTCTTCGCTGTCATCGGCAGGGCGATCTAACGGGATAAACTCAGACCATGAGAACAAACTCTCTAAACGAAAGAGCAATAAGCCATCCCGACCGTCAGGGTCATCGACGTATTCGGCTTGGCGGCGTACCTTCGATTGCTTAGAAGGGGATTTATTGGGCGCATGTTTTTGATCGCTTACATCATCGTTAGGACGAATAGGGTTGCTGTTGTTACGACCCGGGTAAAGCCATAAAGGAACAGGGTTAACTTCTCCCACACCTTTAGGCAGAGTTTCTATCGAACCTGGCTTTAAAATAGCTTGGCGAATGGCCTTTTCTCGGGCTTGATTGTCTTTGGTGATATGTAAGCGTAAATCACGCTCTGCTACTTCTTCTTTGGCAAGACGCTGATAAACAGGCTGTAAGCCTGGAAATTCTTCTAAACACTTAAGTACCAATTGTTGATTGGCGCTATGCCAATTACGTTTGTTCATTAGTTGGTCGCTTTGGCACGAAGCCAATGCTGTTAACCAAAGATATAAATCTTCATTTAGGCTGGTACTTGGATAGAAATCTAATGAGTCGGGTAAATACAGAGTGTCTTCATCACGCCAGGCAAGTGCAAACCGTAAGCCTGAGCCGGCGATTTTTTGTAGAAAAGTACGAGAGGTTTTAATCGGTTGCTCTGCTGCTGCACGAATGCTTAATCCAGCATCTGCGCCTAAAGCACGAAACACAATAGAAAGCTTGGTTTGTTCTCTTTCTAATGTAACGGAGTGAGCAGGGTGGCTGCGCTGAGCCATCTTGGTGATGAAATGGTGCCAGCGAATACCAACAGCTTCTTCCATAACACTAACCTCCAATGACTAAATATGCCGAGCAACTAAATATGCCGAGCATATAAAGAGTAAAACACGTGTGTGGGTATAGCCGCCACCTAAGGTGACGGCTACATCAGATGGGCTAGTCTTTAACCGGAATTAAAGGTGCATCGGCTTTTGTTCTGCTTGCCACTACAAAACTGTAGAGGTACATAAACACACCCAGTAAGAAGGTGCAGCCAGCGATTAAACGAACCCAGTAGTATGGTGTTAATTGAGCTTGAGTTGCCATGTATCCCATCGCTTGACCTGATTCAGGCATACGTTGGAAGTAAATTTGTACAATACCGGCAACGGTTAGCGCTAAGGTAATGATCAGCATGCTTAACGACATCATCCAAATGGATGCAATTTCCACTTTTTGCGCTTGAGGACTGCTGCTTTCGCGACCATTTAATAGTGGCCAAGCGTAAGACATAATTGCCATCACAATCATGGCGTAAGCACCAAAGAAAGATAAGTGACCATGTGCTGCAGTGAGCTGAGTGGCGTGAGTGAAGTAGTTCACTGGCGCTAATGTGTGTAAGAAACCCCATACGCCAGCACCTAAGAACGCCATAATGGTACAACCTAATGCCCAAGCCATAGCGGCTTTGTTTGGGTGTTCACGACGACGTTGCTTAATCATATTCACTGCAAAGAACACCATCATAATGAACGGAAGTGGTTCAATCGCAGAGAACACAGAGCCAATCCATAACCAGTAGTCTGGCGCACCAATAAAGAAGTAGTGGTGACCTGTACCTAAAATGCCGCTGATCAGTGCCATAGCAACAATAAGGTATAACCATTTTTCAGCGACTTCGCGGTCGACACCCGTAGTTTTAATTAAGATGAACGCAAGAATAGACGCTAAAATAAGTTCCCAAACGCCTTCTACCCATAGGTGAACAACCCACCACCAGAAGTATTTATCTAACACCAATGACGTTGGGTTATAGAAAGAGAATAAGAAAAATACGGCCAAACCGATTAAACCGGTCATTAGAATTAGGTTAATAACGGTCTTACGACCACGAAGAATGGTCATGCCAATATTAAATAAGAAACCAAGAGCAACGATAACAATACCCACTTTAGTGATGGTGGGCTGTTCAAGGAACTCTCTACCCATGGTTGGGAATAAGTCGTTACGCGTAATTTCTGCTAGGGTTGCGTAAGGCACAGACAAGTAACCAATGATGGTTAGCGTGCCGGCAACAGCAAACACCCAAAACAAGATCCATGCCAGTTTAGGGCTGTAGAGCTCGGTTTGAGACTCTTCTGGAACGAGGTAGTACGCTGCTCCCATAAAGCCAAAGAGCAACCAAACAATAAGCAGGTTAGTGTGCACCATACGGGCAACGTTGAAGGGGATTTCTGGAAAAAGAAAGTCACCAATAATGTACTGTGTGCCTAAGATCAAGCCGAAAACAACTTGGCCAACAAACAGTATCATGGCGAAAACAAAGTACGGTTTTGCGACCGCTTGGCTTTGGTATTTCATGATAAAGTATCCTTAAATATTACAAATATTGTTAAAACGGTTGATTAGCCTTCGATGTTTGGTGGCCAGTCCATCGCAGTTTTAATTTTCGACGCCCACATTAAGAACTCAGCAAGGTCATTTACTTCTTCATCGGTTAGGTTGAACTGTGGCATTTGGCGACGACCAGGCACATTGGTCGGCATCGCACCCATCCATGCTTTTAAATAGCCTTTAAAAGCCAATTCATTTTCAATACCACGACGTTGAAACACGTTAACCAGTTCAGGTGCAAAATAGGCGCCTTCGCCAAGTAGTGAGTGACAACCCACGCAGTTATTGTTTTCCCAAATTTCCTTACCATGAGCGACTTGCTCGGTTAAGTTCTCACGATTCTCACGCTCGGGAATAACGGTGACGGTGTCAAAGGTTAAGCCGAGGAACAGCAAGAAGAAAAATATCCCCCCGCCGTAGTAGATGTTACGGGCCATGCCCTTAGTAAAACGTTCTGACATAGAACTACCTCTTCAAGCTTTTTAGTTAAAGTTAAATTGAACCGGTGGGTGTGATGGCGTTAATAACTTGGCGAATAGCCTCCTGAGTGGTTGAGTCATCAGTTAGGGTTTGCACCAAGGCCGCTTCAGTAGCAGTAGTCATGTCTAAACCACTGTTAATGAGCTGAGCACACAGAATTAATAAACGGGTAGAGGGAGCCTCTTCTAAATCGGCATCACGCAGTTGGCGTAATGAAGCAGCAATATTACTGAGTTGAGTGGCAAGCTCTAAAGAAACAGAAGCTTCGGTTGCCACAATACTGGCTTCAGCCTCAACGGTTGGGTAATCAAAACCAACACTCACAAAACGTTGACGAGTACTAGGCTTTAAACCTTTCATTAGATTTTTATAGCCAGGGTTATAAGACATCACCAGCATAAAACCAGGAGCGGCTTGCAAGAGCTCACCGGTGCCGTCTAAGGGTAAAATGCGACGGTCGTCGGTAAGGGGGTGAATAACCACAGTGGTGTCTTTACGTGCTTCAATGACTTCGTCTAGATAGCAGATGGCGCCTTCTCTAACAGCTCTGGTTAATGGACCGTCTTGCCAAAAGGTGCCGTCTTTACCAATAAGAAAACGACCCACTAAGTCGGCAGCGGTTAAATCATCATGGCAAGCAACGGTATACAGAGGACGCCCTAGGCGCTCTGCCATATGTTCAACAAAACGTGTTTTACCGCAGCCAGTAGGGCCTTTAATTAAGACCGGTAATTGGTTTTTTTCTGCGTGTAAAAACAACTCCACTTCACTGTTTTGTGGTTGATAGAAACGCTCCTTTGTATTGGCTGAAATTGATGCTTGTACATTCATTTTTTGTTCCTATCGGTTACTTCTTTGGATAGGTGTATGTTGACGTTCCAAGGCTTTTCGTTAAATACCAAGTTGTAGAGCTTTTGTTGCCTATAAGTAGGTATGATTTTATTCCTACAAAGGCAGGAGAGTGGTGAGGTTTGAATGGAAAACGCCTAAAGCCTTAGTGTTTTAGTGGGGTATAGCAAGGAAAAGTAGGTAGACAGTGGTAGCCGGTTGAAAGTAGCTTGAAAACGGGGGTTGTAACGTAAAGATAAAAAATACTTGAATGGGCAGTGCAGAGATTAATGTGAGTATAAAAAAGCCGAGCATGGCTCGGCGTTACTCTTATCTAATTATAAAATTCAGGAGTGAAGGTGAACTCAACTCGGGTGCCACCTTCGTCACGAGGGCCAATATTAATTTTTCCATTAAGTTGACGAGCGCGCTCTTGAACAATGGCAAGGCCGTAGTGGTTTAGTTTTTCTGGGTCTGGGTTAATCCCCACTCCGTTATCGTCGACCAACAAGGTTACTTGATTGTCTTCATGTTTGTGCAAGGAAATTTTAATAGTACTTCCGTGTGAGTGGTTAATAGCGTTTTGACAAGATTCTCGAATAATCTGTAATAAATGAATTTCTTCTTGAGGTGAAAGCGGCACATTAATCAGTTGGTAATCTAAACTAATCGACATATCTGATTGCAGCTTGTATTGATTAATGGTTTCAGCCAACGCAACACTTAAGCCTTCTCCATCTATTTTAAGGCGGAAGGTGGTGAGCAGTTCACGTAGGTGGCGATACGCCGAGTCTAACCCTTCTTTTAATTCATTAGAGACATCGCTCATTACTTCATTGTTGTCACTGCTGATCGCACGATTTAAGCGGGATACCTGAATCTTAAGGTAAGACAGAGCCTGTGCTAATGAGTCGTGCAGCTCTCTGGCAATGATAGTGCGCTCATTAATTAGGGTCATGCGACGGATGTTTTCTTCTTCGTGTTGTAGGCTGAGTGCAATGGCGAAAAGGCTGCATACAGAGGTTACTAGGTCTTCTTTCCAAGCAAGAAGCGGCCCGGCTTCTTTATGGATAACAAGGACACCGTAATCATGACTTTCTCTGGAGACGTTGTAGTGTAAATGACCGGCAGTTTCGTACTCACCCATTAAACAACTGCGGCAATCTCGACCAAAACAGTCTCGTTCCTTGTTGCCGTTAATCTGTAAGTAAGGAATGTCGCCAGATTCGGTTAACAGGCATAGTTCTATGTCTTTAATACCCGTAATTGAGCTTAGTTCATTGATAATATTGTTAAAATCTTCTTTGCTGATTTCATGTGTACTGATGCGGCGTGCAATATCGTATAAAAACATCAGTGTTTTATTACTGTTCTGAAGTTCTTTAGTTTTGTCGTTTACTTGTTTTTCTAATGACAAATACATATGGGCGACGGTATCGCACATGTGTTCCAGTGAGCGAGCTAATACGCCTAACTCATCGTTCCGGCTTGACTGGTCAGATTTAAAGTTATGAATGCCGTTACTTATTTGACGGGCATTGTCTGTTAGTTCCCTTAGCGGAAGGGTTAGGCACTGTCGTAAGCGAATAATAATTAGCCAAGACAATACCATCGTAAATAAGAGTGCGGCGAGTTGGAAATTGCGCATAATACGGATGTTAGCTTCAGCGTTTTGCTGCATCAGCCCAACGAATGTATGAATGTCATTAACGAAACGATCTAATTCATCAATGTTTTGTGGGTTTAAGCTTAGCCAGCTCTCTTTAAGGTGATCAAACTCATTGGTCAGGTTAGCACTTACCGATACTTTATTGACGGTTGGGTCGCTAAAAACTTTCTCTACTTTTTCTTTATAAAGCTCGGCGGTGGAGACATTGATCCCCATGCGATAACTATTCATACGCATAGAGCCCGTTTTGTTAATAACGTATGCATCGTTGTCACTTTTCGCAGACAGCCAGAAAGAAATTAAAATGGTTGTCGCGGCCATTATGATAATAGTCGCTAAGGCAACGTTAATACGGGTAATGATAGACGTCGATCTCATGGTAGGGTTGTCTGTGTTGTAGGTGTTCATATTGTAGCGGTCGTCATAGGCTAATGATATGTCAAACCAAAGGAATACCTCTGTTGGGGTAGTTTTATTGCTATGAATAAGAAGATAACCTTACCATACTACTCAACTATTAAGTTGCCTAACTCTCAATCAATCGCTACTTGTATTGATCTTATAAGCAATATTTAAGGATTCATATGAAGTATTTGTCACCTTCGGCACCCATTTGGGGACAAGCATTCAGACCCATGTTTTTATTAGGCGCGTTGTTTAGTGCGTTTGCTATTGCGATATGGGGGACAGGTATTGCAGCGATGGGAGCTGGTAATCCTATTGCGTGGCTCCCTCAATATGGGGAGGTATCAGGACACTTTTGGCATAGCCATGAAATGCTATTTGGTTTTGCAGCAGCCATAGTGGCAGGGTTTCTGTTAACTGCGGTGCAGAATTGGAGTGGGCAACGAGCCATTAATGGTAAGGCGCTGTTGGTGGTAACCTTAGTATGGTTAGCTGGTCGTGTGTTTATGCTGTTAGGTGGCTTAGTACCTTGGTGGTTAATCGCGGCGGTTGATTTGGCATTCTTACCGATGGTGGCCTGGTACTTCTTTAAGCCATTGTACGCAGTCAAACAGAAGCGTAACTACTTCTTTTCAGTGGTCATGCTGTTAATGACTGCCATGAACGCTGTAATGCATTGGGGCAACCATACTAACGATTTAGGCATTATTTACTGGGGCGGCCACAGCATGAGCTTAATGGTGGTGCTGTTAATTACCGTGATAGGCGGTCGTGTTATGCCAATGTTTACCGCCAATGGAAGCGGCACTCCAAGGGTTATGAACTTAGAATGGCTTGAAAAATCTGTACTAGGCAGTACTTGGTTGTTTGTAATGCTCTTTATTACGACCTTGCATACGTTGCTGCCCGCTTGGTTAATGGGGCTGTTGTGTCTTGTTACTGCAGTGTTGCAAGCAATACGTATTATTCGTTTACGAATTTCAGTGACTTGGAAAGTCCCACTGCTTTGGTCGTTACACTTGGCTTATTGGTTTATATCAATAGGCTTTGTCTTAATGGCACTATACTATTTCGGAGTGTTAAGTAGCTTCAGTACGGCATTGCATGCGCTGACAGTTGGAGCGATTGGAGGAATGATTATTGCAATGATTGCACGAGTGTCGTTAGGGCACTCAGGCAGACCACTGCAACCTAAGAAAGTTATGTCGGTCAGTTTTATTTTGGTGTTAGTTGCAGCGCTGGTGCGTTCAGTAGCAATATTTTTACTGCCAAGCCTTACCCTGCAGTTTTATTGGGTTTCAGCAATATTATGGGCCATAGCGTTTGTGATTTTTGTCTTGGCGTATTTCAATATACTCACAACCCTAAGACCCGATGGGCGTCCAGGCTAAGGTTAAATATAACGGCCAGAGTAAAGAGGCGCAGCTGGGTACGAACAATTAATTTAATTTATAAGTGGTGAAACGATGGACAATAAAAAATCGTCAATACTGTTGGTTGATGACCATCCGTTATTACGTAAAGGGTTAAAGCAGCTTTTAGCTTTTGAAGAAGAGTTAGAGGTTATTGCGGAAGCCAGTAATGGTGAAGAAGCATTAGCCATTGCCGAGCGTGAAGATCCAGATTTAATTATCTTGGATTTAAATATGCAGGGGATGGACGGATTACAAACCTTATCTAAGCTGCGTGAAATAGGCGTGACGTCACGTATCGTGATGCTGACGGTGTCAGATTCCGATGTGGATGTATTAGAAGCCATCAGCAAAGGTGCAGACGGCTATTTATTAAAAGATACCGATCCAGATTTATTGCTAGAGCAAATTAAACAATCCATTACTGGAAAAATGGTTTTGAGTGAAAGCGTAACTCAGGTATTGGCAGAAGCTATTCGCCGTCCGACGGTTACACCAAAATCAGAACTAGACTCTTTAACCGCTCGTGAAGTTGAAATTTTAGAATGTATTGCCAAAGGCATGAGCAATAAAGTGATTGCACGTGAATTAGATATTTCCGACGGTACTGTAAAGGTACATGTGAAGCATTTACTTAAAAAACTCGGATTACGCTCAAGAGTAGAAGCTGCCGTCTGGATGGTAGGACAGCAAAACGAAGGGCGAGCATAAGTTGTTTAACTCACACTCACAAAAAAGCCCAGTTCAAATACTGGGCTTTTTTGTGAGCGACTCTCTTAAAGAGCCTTTATAAAAATAGCTTAACGCAGATAAAGCCCGTCACGCTTAACACTATGGTGTAAGGCAATGCCATGTAAAACATGCGTCCGTATGAAAGACGAATAAGCGGTGCAATAGCCGAGGTTAGCAAGAACAAAAACGCAGCTTGACCATTAGGTGTGGCAACACTGGGTAGGTTAGTACCGGTGTTAATAGCAATGGCTAAGTGGTTAAAGTGTTCGCGGCTAATTAAGCCGTTATCTAAAGCGGCTTTAATTTCACTAACGTACACTGTGGCAACGAAGACGTTGTCACTAATGGCAGAAAGCATACCGTTGGCAATATAAAACAAGCCGGCTTGGTTTTCTTGAGGCATGCTGAGAACAAAGTCGATAATAGGCTTAAATAATTCTTGCTGGTGGATAACAGCAACGATAGAGAAAAACACTGCCAACAGTGCGGTAAACGGCAGGCCGTCTTCAAAAGCTTTACCAATTTCCCCTTCGTCGGTAACCCCGTTCAGTGCGGTAACCATGATAATCACTAACAAGCCAATCAGACCAACTTCAGCAATATGAAAGGCCAAACCAAAGATTAATACTAAGGCAGCAATGGCTTGAATAAATAATGCAGCAGAGTCATTCACGCTGCGATGCATTTTTTCTTCCGCAGCAAAATCTTTTAAAACGTTTAATACAGAAGTAGGTAACTCGGTGCCGTAGCCAAACCAACGAAGCCTTTCAAGTAAAAGACAGGTAATAAGACCGGCAAAGAGTACGGGCACTGAAATAGGCGACATACGATGGAAGAACTCAGCGAAAGTCCAGTCGGCTACTTTGGCAATTAATAGGTTTTGTGGTTCACCTACCATGGTCATAACACCACCAAGAGCCGTACCAATAGCAGCGTGCATCAGTAAGCCTCGAAGAAAGTGTCGAAACTTCTCTAAGTCTTCAGTGTTTTGTACAAGAATGTTGCTGTCTTGGGAGTGGCTGTGGGTATCATCATGGAAACCTTTACCAGAAGCAACGCGGTGATACACAGTATAGAAACCGACCGCCACACTGATAACCACCGCTGTTACCGTCAGTGCGTCTAAGAAGGCTGATAAAAAAGCAGAGGTCATGCAAAACAGTAAAGCTAGGGCATACTTTGAGCGAACCTTAACAATGATATTGGTAAAAGTAATGAGTAACAGGCTTTTCATAAAGTAAATGCCTGCGACCATAAACATTAGCAGTAAAATTACGGGAAGGTTATTTTCTACCTCAGCGTAAACCGCTGCAGGCGTTGCCATACCAAGTGCTAATGCCTCAATGGCAAGAAGTCCCCCGGGCAGTAAGGGGTAGCATTGAAGCGCCATTGCTAAGGTAAAAATAAACTCGGCAATTAAAAGCCAGCCAGCGACCGTCGGACCAAACGCCCAGAGCACTAGCGGGTTAATAATTAAGAAAGCCAATATTGCTTGTTTATACCAAGTAGGTGCTTCACCTAAAAAGTTGTGCGAAAACGCACGAAGAAAGCGCGGAGATACTGCTGGTTTTGGCATGAACTTTCCCCAAGAAAAAATTATGATGGACGGGGATTATGCGGCCAGCCTGACTAAGGCGCAATCATACTAATTGGGTAAGAGAGTTCCAGGGTGCAATATTGTTTTAATGTTGTGATAATAAGCGTATCAATCATTAAGGAGAACGAGATGAGTAATTCAACTGTTTTATTAGCTGTTGCTGATGGAAGTGAAGAAATCGAGTTAATTACTTTAGTCGATGTGCTTCGTCGTGCAGATATTGATGTCACTATGGTGTCAGTGATGTCACAGCGTCAGATTACAGGGGCTCACAATGTGCAGTTGCGTGCTGATGCATTAATGGCCGATGTGATGGATCAAGAATTTGACGCTATTGTATTGCCCGGTGGTATGCCTGGCGCTACCCATATCTCAGAGTGCACAGCATTAGTCTCTATGCTCAAAGAACAGCAAAGCCGTGGTGAGTTAGTAGCAGCAATTTGCGCCTCACCTGCAGTGGTACTAGCAAAACATGGCATGCTTGAAGGACGTCGTGCTGTTGCCTACCCTGGTTTTGAAGAAGGACTAACCGATGCCGGTGCCGAGCTGGTGGTTGAAAATGTCGTCCATGACGGCAACATTATTACTAGCCGTGGCCCTGCTACCGCGATGGAATTCGCCTTGTATTTAGTACAAGTGCTGGTGGGCGAAGCTAAAGCGGCAGAAGTAAAAGCAGGATTGCTAGCTTAAACTTTGGGTCTTCTAAAAGAATGGAGGACTTTTAATAGCCCTCCATTTTTTTGAAAGCTCGACAGTCATTATTTATCACTGTAAAGTACCCCACCTTAAATTCACGTGGCCTATCGTAGGGGCCACCACTGACCATGGAGCAATCATGCCTGTCGTTACTCTCCCAGACGGTTCTACTCGTCAATTCGAAAACCCAGTTACTTTGATGCAAGTTGCTGAAGATATTGGTCCAGGTTTAGCCAAAGCAACCGTGTGTGGCCGTATCAATGGCAAATTAGTTGATGCTTGCGAGCTAATTACAGAAGATGCAGAAGTTACTCTGATTACTGGTCGTGACGAAGAAGGTCTTGAAGTTATTCGCCACTCCTTTGCTCACCTAGTAGGGCATGCAGTTAAACAGTTGTTCCCAACAGCTAAAATGGCTATTGGTCCTGTGATTGAAAATGGCTTTTATTACGATATTGAATACGAACGTCCTTTTACACCAGAAGACGTCGATGCCATTGAAAAGCGTGTTAAAGAATTAATTAAGAAAGACTACGATGTCATCAAAAAAATGACGCCTATTAAAGAAGCGCGTGAAGTTTTTGTTGGTCGTGGTGAAGATTATAAAGTTGAACTGATTGATGAGCTAATCGAAAAAGGTGAGACCGCGGTTGGTTTGTATCATCATGAAGAATACACCGATATGTGTCGTGGCCCACACGTTCCTAATACTCGTGTAATGCGTGTATTTAAACTAATGCGTGTATCGGGTGCGTACTGGCGTGGTGACTCTCAAAATACACAGTTACAACGTATTTATGGTACTGCGTGGAACGACAAAAAAGATTTAAAAGCCTACGTTCAACGTATGGAAGAAGCAGAAAAGCGTGACCACCGTCGCCTAGCTAAACAATTGGATTTATTCCACCTGCAAGAAGAAGCACCTGGAATGGTGTTTTGGCATCCAAACGGTTGGAGTATTTACCAAGTGCTTGAACAGTACATGCGTAAAGTACAAAACGACGCGGGCTATTTAGAAATTAAAACACCTCAAGTGGTTGATCGTGTCCTTTGGGAAAAGTCAGGCCACTGGGAACATTACGCTGAAAACATGTTTGTGACAGAGTCAGAAAAGCGCACCTATGCGGTTAAGCCTATGAACTGTCCTTGTCACGTACAAGTATTTAACCAAGGCCTTAAGAGCTACCGTGAGTTGCCTTTACGTTTAGCTGAGTTCGGTTCTTGTCACCGTAATGAGCCATCAGGCGCATTGCATGGTATAATGCGTGTTCGAGGTTTCACTCAAGACGACGCTCATATCTTTGCGACTGAAAAACAAATTCGCCAAGAAGCTATCGATTTCATCAAGCTTACCTTAGATGTCTATAAAGACTTTGGTTTTGATGTGGTAGAAATGAAGCTGTCCACTCGTCCTGAAGGCCGAATTGGTACAGATGAACAGTGGGATTCAGCAGAACAAGCGCTAGAAGAAGCATTAAATGTTGCTGGTCTTGAGTGGGAATTACAACCTGGTGAAGGTGCCTTCTACGGTCCTAAAATCGAGTTTTCATTACGCGATTGCATTGGCCGAGTATGGCAGTGCGGTACGCTACAGTTAGACTTCATGTTGCCTGGCCGTTTAGGTGCGCAATATGTTGATGAAGATGGTGGAAGAAAAACACCAGTAATGTTACACCGTGCTATACTAGGTTCCTTTGAGCGCTTTATTGGAATTCTAATAGAGCACTATGCTGGTGCCATGCCTCCGTGGTTAGCACCAAACCAAGTTTCGGTACTAAATATTACCGATAATCAAAGTGGCTACGTAGAAAACTTAGTAAAAACTTTAAAAACTAAGGGCTTTAGAGCACAAGCGGACTTGAGAAATGAGAAGATCGGCTTTAAAATCCGCGAGCACACTTTGCAAAAGGTTCCTTACTTACTTGTAGTAGGGGATAAAGAAGTTGAAACAAACACAATCGCTGTACGTACACGCAAGGGTCAAGACCTTGGTGTAATGAGTGTTGATGCCTTTATTGAGTTGTTAGAAGAAGGCATTGCGCAGCGAGGTCGATTTGAATTGGAGAATTAATCATCAGACGCGATAACAAAAGAGGGGGCCGTGATAATCGTGCCCCTATTAACGACAACATCCGTGCAGATAACGTACGCCTTATCGGCGCCGATGGTAGCCAAGTTGGTATCGTAAGTATTGAAGAGGCTTTACAAGCAGCAGAAGAAGCCGCGTTAGATTTAGTACAGATATCTGACGGTGACCCTATCGTTTGTAAAGTAATGGATTACGGCAAGAAGCTTTATGAAGAAAAGAAGCAAAAAGCTGAAGCCAAAAAACGCCAACATCAAGTACAGATTAAGGAAGTTAAATTCCGTCCTGGTACTGAAGAAGGCGATTACCAAATTAAGTTACGTAACTTAAGACGTTTCCTCGAAGGTGGTGATAAAGCGAAAGTAACTATTCGCTTCCGTGGCCGTGAAATGGCTCACCAGCAACTGGGTATGCAAGTAATGAACCGTATTGCCGAAGATTTAGTAGAAATCGGCACTGTGGAACAGCATCCTAAGCTGGAAGGCCGTCAAATGGTGATGGTTATTGCCCCTGGTGGTAAAAAGAAGTAGTTAGGTCTTCAAAGAAATAGCTAGCCCAGCCTCAGCGCTGGGTTTGTTGGTTCTACCTGCTACTGTTAAAGGCAGACGTTATACAGGGTCTTAGTTTCTGTATGCGTCACAACTATTGGAGTATCCCATGCCAAAGATCAAAACTAAGAGTGGCGCAGCAAAGCGCTTTAAAAAAACTGCAAACGGCTTTAAGCGTCGCCAAGCGAACCGCAGCCACATCTTAACTAAGAAAACTACAAAGCGTAAACGTCACTTGCGTGGCCAAGTCTTGGTTCACCCAGCAGATGTTCGCGAAGTAGCACGTATGCTACCTAACCTTTAAGTTCTTAGTCAGGAGATAAATTATGGCTCGTGTAAAACGTGGTGTTATCGCTCGTCGTCGTCACAAAAAAATTCTGAAGCAAGCTAAAGGTTATTACGGTGCTCGTAGCCGTGTTTTCCGTGTTGCTAAACAGGCAGTTATTAAAGCAGGTCAGTATGCATACCGTGACCGTCGTCAACGTAAGCGTCAATTCCGTCAATTATGGATTGCACGTATTAACGCTGGCGCGCGTGTAAATGGTCTGTCTTACAGCAAATTCATTAACGGTTTGAAAAAAGCGTCTATTGAAATTGACCGTAAGATTTTGGCTGATCTTGCAGTGCATGAAAAAGCAGCATTCGCAGCATTAGTTGAGAAAGCTAAAGCTAGCCTGTAATTTCTTGCAAGCCTAAGAGCACTGCTTAGCTTTGCTCTAAGATAGGGGATGAGCTTAGGTGATTCCCCTATTTTTTTGTATTTTAATTGATGCTGGAAACCCCCATGGAAAACCTTGAAGCCTTAACCAAACAAGCTTTAGACGCTGTTGCAGCCGCACAAGACAGCGCCGCCTTAGAACAAGTACGGGTACAATACTTAGGTAAAAAAGGGGAGATTTCTGCCCTAATGAAAAACCTAGGATCGGTTGCACCTGAAGATCGCCCTAAAATGGGTGCGATTATTAATGAGGCCAAGGGCCAAGTGGAACAGGCTATTAATAGCCAAAGACAAGAATTAGAAGCTGCTGCTTTAGAAAAGAAACTAGCCGCAGAAACCATCGACGTAACTTTACCAGGTCGTGGTATTCAAGAAGGTAGTTTGCACCCAGTGACTCGTACTATTGAGCGCTTAGAATCGTTTTTTGCCGGTGCAGGTTACGAAGTAAAAGAAGGTCCAGAAATTGAAGATGAGTTTCATAACTTTGAAGCTCTAAATATTCCAGAACATCACCCGGCGCGTGCAATGCATGATACGTTCTATTTTGATGCAAGCCGCCTATTACGTACTCATACGTCACCAGTACAAATTCGTACTATGGAAGCACAACAACCGCCACTGCGCATTGTTTGCCCAGGTCGTGTATATCGTTGCGATTATGACCAAACCCACTCGCCTATGTTCCACCAATTAGAGGGCTTAGTGGTTGATAAAAATATCAGTTTTGCCGATTTAAAAGGCACGTTAAAAGAGTTTCTAAGCGCATTCTTTGAGCGTGATATTGTTGTACGTTTACGTCCGTCTTACTTTCCGTTTACAGAACCATCAGCCGAAGTTGATATTGAATGGGTTATAGAAACCCCTGAAGGCACTAAACGTCGTTGGTTAGAAATTGGCGGTTGCGGCATGGTTCACCCTGAAGTTTTCCGACACGTTGGCATCGATCCTGAAGAGTACACAGGCTTTGCCTTTGGTATGGGAATGGAGCGTATGGCGATGTTACGTTACGGCGTTAACGATTTACGTTTATTCTTTGATAACGATTTGAAGTTTTTGCAGCAGTTTAGATAAGTGGCTGGGAGCTGGGAGC
>CALJVD010000090.1 GCA_937974825.1 uncultured Oceanospirillaceae bacterium
TCACGTTCTAAGATAGCAACAACGCCTTGTCCACCAGCGGCACAGATCGAGATTAAACCACGACCAGAGCCTTTCTCTTCTAGCATTTTCGCTAATGAAGCAACGATACGACCACCGGTCGCAGCGAATGGGTGACCTACAGCAATAGACGAACCGTTAACGTTTAATTTGCTACGGTCGATGCTGCCTAGTGCTTTATCTAAACCTAAACGCTCTTTACAGAAGGTTTCATCTTCCCAAGCTTTTAGAGTGGAAGCGACAACACCAGCAAAAGCTTCGTGGATTTCATAGAAATCGAAGTCTTGTAATGTTAAACCTGCACGCTCAAGCATGCGAGGTACAGCGTAAGCTGGTGCTAACAACAGGCCTTCTTTCTCTTCGTTACCGTCTTTACCAAAGAAGTCTACAGAAGCTGTTTCGTAGAAGCTCAGGTAAGCACGAACAGGTAGGTTACGCTCTTTTGCCCATTCTTCTGATGCTAACAATACAACAGACGCACCATCGGTTAATGCCGATGAGTTACCTGCAGTAATAGTCCCTTTACCTGACTTCTTATCGAAAGCAGGTTTTAAAGCAGATAGCTTAGCCATATCTGGTTTGCGTGCTAGGTTGTCTTTTTCTAGACCTAAGTAAGGTGTAATTAGGTCATCAAAGAAACCACGCTCATAGGCTGCTAATAGGTTTTCATGGCTATTGAAAGCAATTTGGTCTTGCTCTTCACGAGTAATGTTCCACTCTTTTACAGAAATCTCTGTATGTTGACCCATAGAAAGGTTAGTACGTGGTTCAGCATTACGTGGAATATTTGGTGCTAAGTGGCTAGGACGAATTTTCAGCAACTGCTTTAGTTTGTCTTTAGTCGTTTTGGCACGGTTTGCGTCTAATAAAATAGTACGTAGCTTTTCATTAAGAGCGATAGGCGCGTCTGAAGTGGTATCTGAACCACCAGCAATAGCGCTATCGATTTGACCTAAAGCGATTTTGTTAGCCGCAAGGATAATGGCTTGTAAACCAGTACCACAGGCTTGTTGAATATCCATAGCAGGAGTTTGCGCATCTAAAGCGGTGCTTAATAGGGTTTCACGCGCTAAGTTGAAGTCACGGCTGTGCTTCATTACTGCACCAGCAATAAACTCACCAATACGCTCGCCTTGCAAGTTGTAACGATTAACCAAGCCATTTAATGCTGCAGTTAGCATATCTTGGTTAGATGCATATGAATAAACTGTGTTTGATTTGGCGAAAGGAATACGGTTACCACCAATAATGGCAACGCGACGTACCGCCGGAGCAGCTTTCTTAGTCATATATAAATCCTGTAAAAAATAACGCTAGTGTAATAATGCATGCAGTGTACTCTTCAGTAGTCTACTGGCATTGGCTGAATTGACAATATTGAAGCTTGCCTCGGTCAATTTAAGGCTTTCCTAATGTTGTTCTAATTTGTTACCGTTTGCTATCTTTATTATTTTTGGTTTTTAGGACATCAACTATGAGCAATTTTTTTGAATCTCTATTAGATAGTGGCGTTGGCCGCAATTTAATGAAATCGGTACTTCCAAAATCCGTACCGCTAAATCGCTACAACTCTTCGCTAGAAGGCTTTTTCGAAGGTCGTGTTTTAATTGGCGCTAGCACTAACGCGACATTAATCGAACAAATTTTACAAAACTTTAAAGGCTCTAAAGCTAACGTATTTTACCCTGCTGCTTCTGCCACTGCTTCTCTTGTTATCGATGCTGCGAAAAAAGCAGACGTTAAAGTGATTGGCGTAGAAGTAAATCCAGACATGTATGAAAAGTTTGATGCGGTAATCTTTGATGCTACAGGCTTTACTGAAACGAGCGATCTTAACCAACTGTATTATTTCTTTAACCCTATCATGCGTAAAATTCAGCAGAATGGTCGCGTGGTGGTCATGGGTCGTCCTCATATGCAAGCTAAGACTGGTGAGCAAGCTGCTGCACAACGTGCACTAGAAGGCTTCACACGTTCGGTTGCAAAAGAAATTGGTAAGAAGGGTTCAACGGCACAAACTATTTTGGTCGAAGAAGGCGCAGAAAAGAACTTAGATTCATCCTTACGTTTCGTTTTATCGGCTAAATCTGCTTATGTAAACGCTCAGGTCATTACTGTACGTAAAGCAAAAGTGGCTGAATACCCAGAATGGCACAAACCACTGGCTGGCAAAGTTGCCCTAGTGACTGGTGCTTCACGTGGTATTGGTGAGTCTATTGCACGTACCCTGGCCCGTGACGGCGCAACGGTACTAGGTTTAGATATTCCACCAGCAGAACAAGACTTACAGCGCGTTATGCAAGAAATTGGTGGCGTGGCCTTAGTGGGTGATATTTCTTCTGAAGAAGCACCACAACAAATTTCTGACAAATTAAAAGAAATGGGCGGTGGCGATATTATCGTTCATAACGCCGGTGTCACCCGTGACAAAACGTTAGCTAACATGCCTGAACATTGGTGGAAAATGACCATCGATATTAACTTGTCAGCCGAAGAGCGCATCAATGATGTTCTGTTCAAAGATGGCACGTTAAATAAAGGCGGTCGTATTATCTGCGTATCGTCAATGAACGGTATTGCTGGTCAAACGGGTCAAACTAACTACGCAGCATCTAAAGCGGGCGTTATTGGTTATGTTCAATATATGGCAGACGAGTTATTGAAGAAAGAGATTACCATTAACGCCGTTGCTCCTGGCTTTATTGAAACAGCAATGACAGACGCCATTCCACCGATAACGCGTGAAATTGGTCGTCGTCTAAACTCATTGTCTCAAGGCGGTCAGCCAGTGGACGTAGCAGAAGCCATTGCATTCTTTGCTAACCCTGCGTCAACTGGTGTTTCTGGCAACATAGTACGTGTATGTGGTCAGTCTATTATCGGGGCATAATTTAACTCGATACTGACAAAAAGGCCTTCAAGCTTACTTGAAGGCCTTTTTTAATGGCGGTTACTTTTTAAAAGGATTGCCCGCTTTATAAAAGTAATAGCGCCACCAGCCTAGTCCACCAAACACTAAAATAATCATCACCAGATTAAGGATTTCTTTTTTAGCTGAACTTAAAGGTGCACCGTATTGTGTAATCTTTACCATTAGATTTATGCCTGCCGTCGATGGCAGCACCTTCGATATCCACACCAACCAAGCAGGGCTACTGACTTCTGGCCAAGATAAATTCGAAATAAAAAACAGCGGCAGTGAGGTTACCAGTATGAGCTGAAAGGCACGCTCTCGGGTACGAAAAAAACTGGTAAGAAAGAGTCCAAACGCCACCACTGCACTAATAAAGAGTGTGCTACCAAACATCAAATTAATGAGCGTCCCATGCTGTGGGTAATCTTGATACCAAAACATAAAGCCCAGGTAATACAGCATGTTCACTGTGCCAATACAGACCGCCGCAAAGCCAATCCCTAAAATCTGCTGATTTTTTAAGAATAAACGACCGTACAGTTCACGCCTAGTCCCTGCCAACACAGCCAAACCCACTAATAGCGTCTGCTGAATAATAAGCTGTGCCACCCCTGTCACTAAGAACGTGCCATAACCTTCACGTGTATTAAATAAAGGACGCTCTACTAGTTGCAGTGGCGGTTGCACCCCTGCCCCAGTAAATTTCGTTTGTTGAACGGCAATCTCTTGTGCAAAACCAGTAATAGCACCCGCTAAACTGCTGAGCACTGAGCTGGCTTGTCCTAAGGATGCTCCATTAGCAAATAATGCAATATCTGCAGGTGTTCCTTGCCAAATACGTTGTTCAAAATCGGCCGGGATTTCAACGTAACCCTGTATCTTCATACTCCGGACAGCCTCAATAGCTTCGCTAGCATTTGAGACCACCGCTTCAACTTGTACTGCCCTTAACGCTTGAATCTTACGCGTTAAATCACGGCTTAATGTTGAACGATCATGGTCAACGATATAAATAGGCTGATTCGCTGCGACTTGTTCTTGATAGCCCAGTGGGTAAAAAAACGAATAGAGCACAACCGCACCTATCATCACACCTAGCACAGCTCTATCAGTAAAGATTGCATGAAATGTCGTTAGGAAAGCTCCCCAGAAAGTATCGACATTCAGGCTCGACTTAGCACTCATCTTTGCCCCCATCGATCAGGTGTATTCAGGACCTTTCTGTACGCCATAAATCCTATTAGCCCAGGTATAACAACAAACAGCAGCAAGCAGAATAAATAAAACAATGTCAGGGATGCCGGTGCATTAATGTATCGCTCAGCAACATCTAACTTAACAAAGGTTGAGAATGGCAATAAGTGGTGCCAAACACGTGCAAATAATGAAGCGCCATCGATAGGGAATGTAGCCCCACAAAAGGCTAAAGAGGTACCTGCATACAGCCCCACTGCCGATAAAGCCGAGCTCATATCCGGCGCCATCCCTGCAATCATCAATGCGATAGCGGCGTACGCACAATACAGCAAGACATTACCTAGCAATAAGGCTGTTAAGGAGCCGGGGATGCCATCACCACGAATGTAGGCGATCCAATAAATGGAAGCGACCCCGTATAACGAAAATAGAAACACATAAGGAAGTGCTTTACCGATTATTGCACCAGCGGTATGACCGCCAGCACGGTTTATCCATATTTGAATGGTTTTATCACGTATCTCGCGCGCATAGGCACTGGTCATAGCCACGCACATAACAAAATGTAATATGCCTGGCAGCAGCAAGCCCACCAAAAATATTTCAAAATTACGCGCTGGGTTATAAAGCAAGGTAACTAAGGGTTGCACCGGTGCCGGCTTTAATACACTTGGCCCCATACTGAATGCATTGTATTCAATAGCCACCTCTTGGTTTAACTCTTTTAAAACGGCTTCCATCTCACGCACAGCAGTGCCACCGGCGGTGGTCATAGTCGCGTTATAAAATGAAAACAAAGTAGCAGGTTGGTTGTTGGCGACTTCTTTATCGATATCAGTGGGGATATAAAGCACCGCATGCGCTTGGTTCTTTTCAACGTAAGGCCAGGCAGTATTTAAGCTCACGGGCTGCGCTACGACCCTTACTCCAGGCGTTGAGTCTACTTTACGAAGAATATCGCGACTCAGTGTGCTGTGGCTTTCATCCACAACGACTATGGGTAACGCTCTTGGTACGGCTTGCCAAAACAAAGCCACCATCATCGCCACAATCACCAAGGGCATCCAAGTCACTAAGGCTCGATCCCAGGTTGAGCGCTGCAAGAAATGCCACTCATCTAGGCAAGCCTGTTTCACCGTTGAGTAGAAGTTGCTCATTGTAGTCCTAAGACTGCGGCCAACTGAATAATACGCTCATGCCTGGGCGGAAGTTATCCACTTTGGTTTGTGGGCGTACTCGTATTTCAAAGCTTTTAACATCGTACCCAACCGACTGACGCGTAGCGCGCCAGGTAGCAAACTCACCTGCGGGACTAATAAAGAACACTTCAAAAGGCACGTCTTTTAATCCCAGTGCTGGAATATCACCATGGATCACTTGCTCGGTCTTAATGTTATTAAACTGGTCTTCACGTAACGTGAAAGACACCCACATATTATCAACATCGACCAAGGTAAATACCGGATAACCTGCAGGAACCAGCTCACCGATGTCTGCTAAGCGCTTACTAACCTCACCATTACTGGGCGCTAAGCCCAATACTTCATTACGCGCAGCAGTAACTTCATCGACCGCTGCTTGCGCTTGTCTAACCTGTGCCTGAGCAGTGTCTTTATCTTGTTGGCGAGCGCCACTTTTTGCTTCGTCGTACTGAGCTTTCGCGGCGTTGGTTAAGGATTCTGCCGATTGGGCTTGTGCCATCGCTTCGTCACGCTGTTGTCTAGACACCACACCGTCATTAAACAGTCTCTCTAAACGATTGGCGGTATCTCGAGCGATATCAGATGCCGCTTTAGCACGTTTCCAATTCGCTTCTGCCGCACGTATTTGTTCTGTACGTGCACCGTACTCTGCTTTGTCGGCTTGAGATTTTGCCGCGTCTAAAGCAGCCATTGCCTGATTGTATTTTGCTTCCACCTCTGGGCTATCTAAGCGGAATAATGACTGTCCGGCTTCGACTCTTTGCCCTTCTCTAACATAGAGTTCTGCAACACGCGCACTAATTTTGGCGGATACTTTTAAAGAATCGGCATCGGCCATCCCTTGAATCTGAGTTTTATTGGTGTTTAACGATAGATACAAACCAACAGCACAAACGGCTAAGGCAACCGCTACGGCCGCACGTATCATTTTTCTTTTCTTCATCGGCAAACCTGTATCTGTCGTTTTCATGGTTTAAGCACCTTGTCTGCTTGATTAAGGTAATGATTAAACTGTGAGCTTTGGCCACTCACTTCTAATAATTGCATTAAGGCTAAGTCAAATTGCCAAGCCGCTTGGGCACGCTCAATGCGCACTTTGCCTTTTTGTAGGCTGGCATCAATTACATCAAGCGATGTTGCCTGCCCCGCTTGGAATGAAAGTTCTTGTAACCGTAGATTTTCTTCAGCGCTTTCGAGCGCACTTTCTAATAGGGTAAATTGCTGACGAGCGCTGTCAGCTGCAAGCCAAGCACGCTCAACAGCAATGCCTAGTTTTACGCGGTTATCTTGCAAACTGTAGTCGGCTTGTTCGGCTTGTAAACTGGCTGATTTAATTTGACGACTTCTATTTTTATTCGACAGAAGTTGGTAACTAAAGCCCACACCAAATGCCCAGTCCGAATCAGTGATTAGCGCATCTTCTTGTTTAAAATCGTATTGCCCAAACGCATAGACAGTGGGTAACCAGCTGGCTTTTTCAGCTTTAATTTTTTGCTCTGCTTGCGCTTTGATCGCTTTAATTTGCATTAGCCCTGGGTGTTGCTCTAAGGCGGCAACAATAAAATCTTCAACCGCAGGCAATGGTTTCTGCCATACAAACAATGAGGTTGTCGGCTTAATAACTTCAGTGGAATGCAAAATACCCGATAAAGCAGCTTGCGCTCCTTGCAGCTCGTTTTGAGCTTTGCGGTATTCACGCTCGGCATCGTCTAACGCCACTTTTGCTTGCAGCTTCTGCGCTTTAGTAGCAAAGCCTTCTTCTTCTAAACGACTGGCTCTTTGATAATGCTGCTGTAAACCTGCTCGAACATCGCTGCGCACTAACAGTACTTGTTCGGCCATTTGCTGCCCGAAATACGCTTGAATAAGCTGACTTAATTCTTTTTGCTTAGTATCTTTAAGCTGAGCTTGTGCCTCATTGACGCCGGCTTGAGC
>CALJVD010000091.1 GCA_937974825.1 uncultured Oceanospirillaceae bacterium
GTTCAAGTCTTTGATGAAGACGAAGTGATGCTTATCAGTGACCAAGGTACTCTAGTGCGTACACACGTAAATCAAGTGTCTGTACTTGGACGTAATACGCAAGGCGTTACCTTGATTAGAGTGAACGACAAAGAGAAGTTGATCGGTGTTGCGCCCATCTATGATGATGAAGACGACGCAGCAGAAGGCGGTGAAGACGAGTAAGCTCCTCGCTTCTAACGCTCCATAGCAGCGTAAATGCGCTGCTAACACAAAAACCTTAACGCCTCTGCTTATTTATATAATCAGGGGCATTCCTCTTATATTGATGCAAGAGAGCAATTGTAAATGACCAGAGCGTATAACTTTTGTGCCGGTCCAGCGGCTTTACCCCTAGAGGTTCTAGAACAAGCGCGCGACGAAATGACTAACTGGCGTGGTAAAGGCCTTTCTGTAATGGAAATGAGCCACCGTGGCAGTGACTACCAAAGCATCGCTATCGAAGCTGAAAAAGACTTACGCGAATTACTCAATGTGCCCGCTAACTACAACGTTTTGTTTATGCAGGGCGGAGCCAGCAGTCAGTTCAGCAGTATTCCCATGAATTTTTTCCGTGGTAGCCAGGAAGAGTACCAAGCCGACTATATAATCACTGGTCAGTGGTCTAAGAAAGCACTTAAAGAAGCGAAGCGCTATGGACGTGTGAATGTTGCTGCAAGCACAGAAGATAATGGGTTCTCATCGGCACCTACTCAGGCCGAACTCAACCTGAACCCAAACGCAAACTATGTTCATTACACGCCTAATGAAACTATTGGTGGTGTGAATTTTGACTACATTCCAGAGACGGGAAGCGTCCCTCTTATTGCCGACTATTCGTCTAGTATATTGTCAGAACCTTTAGATGTTACTAAATTCGGCATGATTTACGCTGGTGCGCAAAAAAATATTGGTCCAGCGGGTTTATGCGTGGTGATTGTGCGTGAAGACTTATTAGGTCAAGCAATTCCCGGCACCCCCACTATGATGGACTACAAAGTACAGGCTGATAACGCTTCTATGTACAACACCCCACCTACGTACAGCTGGTACTTAGCGGGCTTAGTATTTAAGTGGCTAAAACAGCAGGGTGGCTTGAAAGTCATGGCTGAAGTTAACCAGCGTAAAGCACAAAAACTGTATGATTACATCGATAACAGTGGGTTTTATGCCAACCCAGTGGCTAAAAATAATCGTTCATTAATGAACGTGCCATTTACTTTGGCAGACAGCTCACTGGATAAAGCCTTCTTAGCGGAAAGCGAAGCAGCTGGGTTATTAAACCTAGCAGGTCATCGCAGTGTGGGCGGTATGCGTGCATCAATATATAACGCTGTGCCTGAAGCAGCAGTTGATGCGCTCATCAGCTTTATGAAAGACTTTGCGCAAAAGAATGGTTAGAAATTAAATGAGTGGCGCCTTAGGTGTGCTTCAACTAAAACTTAAAGATGTTAGGAACGCACCTAAGCATTCCCCAGTATAGAGACTATGAGCGAAGCCCAAGAACTAGAAAAACTAAGACTGCAAATTGACAGCTTAGACGTACAAATTCACGAACTTATTAATCAGCGTGCTCAATGTGCGCAAGAAGTTGCTGAGGTTAAGCATAAATATGCGAAGCCTGGTGAGCATGTGGTATTTTATCGCCCCGAGAGAGAAGCCCAGGTATTGCGCAATGTAATGGAGCGCAACAAAGGCCCATTGTCTGATAAAGCCATGGCTACTTTGTTTCGTGAAATCATGTCGCAGTGTCTAGCACTAGAAGAGCCCATGCACGTCGCTTTTTTAGGGCCAGAAGGCACCTTTACCCAGCAAGCCGCGGTTAAGCACTTTGGTAAAGGCGCATTGTGCAATTCTCAAAGTACTATTGAAGAAGTGTTCCGTGAGGTTGAACGTGGTTCGGCGCATTATGGCGTGGTACCAGTAGAGAACTCGACGGAAGGACTAGTCACTCATACACACGACAGCTTTATGGACTCACCTCTTAAAATATGCGGTGAAGTTACCCTGCCGATACATCACAACTTATTAGTAAAAGATGTAAAGCAGCCTATTAAGCGTATTTATTCACACAGTCAGTCGTTAGGGCAGTGTCGTGGTTGGTTAGATAAAAACTACCCTCAAGCAGAACTTATTGCGGTGAACTCAAACGCAGAAGCCGCTCGACTTGCAACGCAAGAAGAACAGAGCGCGGCCATTGCCGGAGAAATTGCTGCTCAAACCTACGACCTACACATATTAGCTTCTAACATTGAAGACCGTACCGACAACACCACGCGATTCTTAATTATTGGGCGTGAAGAAACTCAACCCAGCGGCCATGATAAAACCTCTATTCTAATTGCCAGTCGCAACCAACCGGGTGCGCTGTACCATTTGTTAGAGCCGTTCCATAAGGCCGACATTAGTTTGACGCGTATCGAAACTCGTCCAGGACGTGATCGTGCTTGGAGTTATGTTTTCTTTGTAGATTTTGAAGGTCATTGTTTAGACCCTAATATTGCTCCACTGCTCGAAGAATTGCGCGAACAAGCAATAGACTTTAAATGGTTAGGTTCGTACCCCAAAGCCGTACTTTAAAAACGGGGTAGGGCGCAGACAAATAGTCTGCTAATTAATGTATATAAACGCTAGCAGGTTTTTCAAAGTTAAAATGACAACAAATTTTAAGCAATTAGCCGTTACAGGTGTGCAAAGTTTACAACCCTATCAGCCTGGTAAACCTATCGATGAGCTAGCGCGTGAATTCGGTTTGAATGAAGAAGATATTATTAAACTAGCCAGTAACGAAAATCCTTTAGGCCCTAGCCCTAAAGTCACGGCCGTTATTCAAGAGTCATTAGACGAGCTCACACGCTACCCAGATGGCGCCGGCTTTGAGTTAAAACAAGCGCTTAGCCAAAAGTTTGGCATTCAAAAAGAGCAAATTACTTTAGGCAATGGTTCAAGCGATATTCTTGACTTTATTTGCCGTGTGTTTGTTCGCCCAGGTGAGAACATTGTTACTTCACAGCATGCGTTTGCAATATACAGCATAGTTGCCACTATGGTGGGTGCACAGTGCATTCAGGTGCCTGCGGTCAATTTTGCCCACGACCTAGATGCCATGGCTGAAGCCATTAATGAAAAAACTCGTGTAGTCTTTGTTACCAACCCAAACAATCCTACCGGTACGTGGATCAATAAAAGTGAATTGGTCGAATTTCTAAATAAAGTGCCTAGTAACGTATTAGTGCTATTAGATGAAGCCTATTTTGAATACGTCCAAGACCCTAATTACCCAGATGGTTTAACGCTTTTAAACGACTATCCAAACTTAGTCGTGGCACGTACCTTTTCTAAAGCCTATGGATTAGCCTCTTTACGTGTAGGTTATGGGGTGTCTAATCCAGAAGTTGCAGACTTATTAAACCGTGTGCGACCACCATTTAACGTTAACTCACTGGCGTTAGTGGCGGCCAAGGCAGCGCTTGCTGATGACGACTACGTTCAGCGCAGTATCGAAGAAAACAGCAAGGGCATGAAGCAGCTAGAGGCGGCGTTTGATCAATTAAATATTGAATTTATTCCATCTGCAGGCAATTTTATAGCCTTTAAAGTGCCCAGCAAAATTACGGCCGCAGATCTGTTTCAGCAACTGCTTGCGAAAGGCGTTATTGTGCGCCCTATTGCTGGCTATGAAATGCCAGACTACCTACGAGTATCCATTGGCACAGAGACAGAAAACCAAGGCTTTATTGACGCCTTAACTCAGGTGTTAGCGTGAGCTTTAAGATACCTAGAATTGCCGTTATCGGCTTAGGGTTAATTGGTGGCTCTTGGGTTAAAGGGTTGCGTACTCGTGGTCATGTCGATGAAATCATTGGTTATGATCTAAGCCTAGAGGCGATGCGTGCCGCTAAGAACTACGGCATCATTGATCGATACAGTGAAGATATTATTGAAGTTGTTAAAGACGTCGATCTTATTATTTTATCTGTGCCAATCTTAGCGATAAGAACAGTGCTCGAAAGTATCGCTCCTTATGTTAGAGAGAAAACCGTGCTAACTGATGTTGGCTCAGTTAAAGGCCATGTGGCAGCCGATGTGGATGCTGTGTTTGGTCGGTATTTTCCACGTTTTGTGCTAGGACATCCCATTGCAGGATCCGAACGCAGTGGAGTGTCGGCCATTGATGAAAATCTATTCGAACGTCATAAAATCATTTTAACACCTCAAGAGCATACTGATCCGGCTGCCTTAACTATGGTACAAACAGCCTGGGAAGCCGTAGGTGCTAATGTTGAAATCATGGATATAAAACACCACGATGAAGTATTAGCAGCTACCAGTCATTTACCGCACTTGTTGGCGTATTCACTGGTCGATACCTTGGCTAGTAGCCATGAAAATAAACAAATATTTAACTATGCTGCGGGTGGCTTTCGTGACTTTACCCGTATAGCCGCTAGTAGTCCGATTATGTGGCGTGATATTTTTAAAGCGAATAAAGAACCGCTGTTAGCCACGCTTGATATGTTTAACCAAGATTTACAACAATTACGCCGCGCTATTGCAGAAGACGACAGTACAGCAGTGATGGGTGTACTGACCCGTGCTAAAGCAGCGCGAGATCATTTTACTAATATACTTGCCCAACGGGCATACATGGAACCGATAAAAATGGCCTCTGTAACCTATATTGCAAACCCAGCCCAGAAGCTGACTGGAAATATTCGTGTCCCAGGTGATAAATCGATTTCACACCGATCAATCATGCTAGGCTCATTAGCTGAGGGTGTAACCGAAGTCACTGGCTTTTTAGAAGGCGAAGATAGCCTAGCAACCCTACAAGCGTTTCGCGATATGGGTGTCGTAATTGAAGGCCCGCATAAAGGCAAAGTGACCATTCATGGTGTCGGTTTACACGGGTTAAAAGCAGCACCAGGTCCTATTTATTTGGGTAACTCTGGTACTTCTATTCGTTTATTAGCCGGTTTATACGCTGGTCAAAGTTTTGCGGTAGAAATGTCAGGGGATGCGTCATTATCTAAGCGCCCAATGAATCGTGTTGCTGATCCATTACGTTTAATGGGGGCTAAAATTGAAACAGCCGAAGGCGGACGCCCACCGCTTAAACTAGCAGGCAGCAAGTTAAAAGGTATTCATTACGACTTGCCTATGGCCAGTGCACAAGTAAAAAGCTGCTTGTTGTTAGCAGGTTTATACGCTGAAGGTGAAACGTCTGTTACTGAGCCCGCACCGACGCGCGACCACACAGAACGTATGCTAAAAGGCTTTGGTTACCCCGTAAAAGTAGAAGGTAACAAAGTGACCATTACACCGAACGGAAAGCTGACCGCTACCAATATCGACGTGCCAGCAGATATTTCCTCTGCAGCCTTCTTTATGGTCGGTGCCAGTATTTCTTTAGGTTCAGATATTACCCTTGAACATGTTGGTATTAACCCAACGCGTATCGGCATTATTAATATCTTACGTTTAATGGGCGGTGATATTGAATTATTAAATGAACGCGAAGTGGGTGGCGAACCGGTTGCCGATATTCGTGTCCGTGGTGCTAAATTAAAAGGTATTCGTATTCCAGAAGATCAAGTACCTTTAGCCATTGATGAGTTTCCAGCGCTCTTTATTGCGGCAGCCTGTGCAGAAGGCGAAACCGTATTAACCGGTGCAGAAGAGTTGCGTGTTAAAGAAAGTGATCGTATTCAAGTAATGATTGATGGTCTTAAAACCTTAGGTGTTACTTGTGAAGGCACAGAAGACGGTGCCATTATTCAAGGTATGGGACACGATGGTTACTTTGGTAAAGGCACTGTCGTTAGTCATGAAGACCACCGCATTGCCATGAGTTTCTCAATGGCATCATTACGTGCAGCAGAAGAAATTACTATTGAAGACTGTGCTAACGTAGCCACTTCATTCCCGAATTTCGTAGACCTAAGTGTTGATGCCGGTCTTGAATTAGACGTACTGACAATTAAGTAATTATTATGAATCCAGTAATAGCAATAGACGGTCCTTCAGGGGCAGGTAAAGGCACAGTGTGTGCCTTAATTGCACAAGAGCTAGGTTGGCATTTGCTTGATAGTGGTGCGTTATACCGTATTACCGGTTTAGCAGCGACGCGCCGCAATATTGCCCTAGATGACGAAGATAACGTTGCTAAAGTGGCCGCTAACTTAGACGTAGAGTTTAAGCCAAGCGCTAAAGGCGTTTCTGTTATCTTAGAAGGAGACGATGTCAGCACCACAATTCGCACAGAAGAGGTCGGCAGCTTAGCCTCACAAGTGGCAGCTTTGCCTAAAGTGCGTGATGCTTTATTACAACGTCAACGTGATTTTGCTATTGCTCCCGGGTTAGTGGCCGATGGTCGTGACATGGGCACAGTGGTGTTTACTGAGGCACCCGTAAAAGTATTTCTAACGGCCAGCGCCGAAGAAAGAGGGCAAAGACGCTATAAACAGTTGCTTGAAAAAGGAATTCATGGTAGTTTGCCCGCCCTTATCGAAGACATCCGAGCTCGTGATGAGCGTGATAGCAATAGAGCTGTTGCCCCATTAAAGCCCGCGCAAGATGCCGTTGTTATCGATAGCACTTCATTAACCATTGATGAAGTCTGTCAGAAAGTGATGAATCTTGTCCGTAATGCAGGACTGATCTGAGATGAAACTATAAGGTTAGCCGACTCTAATCGTTAATTTAGAGAAAGCCTTAATAGTTTCAAAATTTGACTAACCCCAAGTGTCGGCCATTTGGAGATACTGCTTAATTAAAAGCAGAACAACATACAGGTACCAACCATGAGCGAAAGCTTTGAAGCCCTCTTTGAAGAATCCCTTAAAGAACTAGACATGAAAACTGGCTCTATCGTAACCGGTACAGTTGTCGATATCGACAGCGACTGGATTACAGTAAACGCTGGTTTAAAATCTGAAGCAGTTATTCCACGCAGTCAATTCATCAACGAAAAAGGCGAACTAGAAGTAGCTATCGGTGATGAGACTCAAGTTTCTTTAGAAGCCGTTGAAGATGGTTTTGGTGAAACTAAACTTTCTCGTGAAAAAGCCAAACGTGCTGAAAGCTGGATTGAGCTGGAAAAAGCTTTCGATGCTGATGAAGTGGTTCTGGGTATCATTAACGGTAAAGTTAAAGGCGGCTTTACTGTAGAACTTAAGAACATCCGTGCTTTCTTACCGGGTTCTTTAGTAGACACTCGCCCTGTACGCGACACCGCGCACTTAGAAGGCAAAGAATTAGAATTTAAAGTAATTAAGTTAGATGCTAAGCGTAACAACGTTGTTGTATCTCGTCGCGCTATTCTTGAAGCTGCTAACAGCCAAGAGCGTGAAGAATTACTAGCTAACCTACAAGAAGGTCAGTCAGTTAAAGGTATCGTTAAGAACCTAACAGACTACGGTGCTTTCGTTGACCTAGGTGGCGTAGATGGCTTATTGCACATCACAGATATGGCTTGGAAGCGTATTAAGCACCCAAGTGAAATCGTTGCTGTTGGCGACGAAATCGACGTTAAAGTATTAAAATTCGACCGCGAACGTAACCGTGTTTCTCTAGGTCTTAAGCAGTTAGGTGATGACCCATGGGTTAACATCAACGGCCGTTACCCAGAAGGCGCGCGCGCTAAAGCAATCGTTACTAACTTAACTGACTACGGCTGCTTCGCTGAGTTAGAAGAAGGTGTTGAAGGTCTTGTTCACGTTTCAGAAATGGACTGGACTAACAAGAACATTCACCCAAGCAAAGTTGTTCAAGTTGGCGATGAAGTTGAAGTAATGGTATTGGACATCGACGAAGAACGTCGTCGTATTTCTCTAGGTATCAAACAGTGCACTGTTAACCCTTGGGAAGATTTCGGTACTAAATTCAACAAAGGCGACAAAATCAGCGGTAAGATTAAGTCTATCACTGACTTCGGTATCTTCATCGGTCTAGATGGCGGTATTGACGGCTTAGTTCACTTATCTGACATTTCTTGGAATGAAAACGGCGAAGAAGCTGTTCGTAACTACAAGAAAGGCGATGAGTTAGAAACTGTTATTCTTTCAATTGACCCAGAGCGTGAGCGTATTTCTTTAGGCGTTAAGCAATTAGAAAGCGATCCATTCTCTGAGTACGTTGCTGAAAACGACAAAGGCACTATCGTTACTGGTAAAGTAACTGCCGTTGACGCAAAAGCAGCAACTGTTGAAATCGTTGAAGGTGTTGAAGCTACTCTGAAAGCGTCTGATATCAGCCGTGACAAAGTAGAAGATGCCCGTAACGTACTTAACGAAGGTGACGAAGTTGAAGCGATCATCACATCTGTTGACCGCAAAAACCGCGTAATCAGTATCTCTGTTAAGGCGAAAGACGAAGTTTCTACTAAAGCAGCTGTTAAAGAACAGCGCGCTAAAGCTGAAGCAGAAATCGCAGGTCCAACCACTATTGGTGACCTAATTAAAGAACAGATGAATCAAAAAGACTAATCTGTCCTTCATAAAAAAACCCGCCTAGTGCGGGTTTTTTTATGCCTGTAACTTGTGC
>CALJVD010000092.1 GCA_937974825.1 uncultured Oceanospirillaceae bacterium
ATTACAATGTATAAAACACTCGGCTCGATTACTCTGGCAAGCGCAATATTACTTGCACCGCAAGTGCAAGCTATGTCAAAAGCGCCAGCAACCGGTTACACCGAAACTAAAAACCCGATAGTGCTTGCCCATGGCCTATTCGGTTTTGACTCCCTACTAGGTGTTGATTACTGGTATAAAATACCAGAAGCACTGCAGAAAGACGGCGCAAAGGTATACCTTACTTCAGTCGCTAACTCCGATTCACCGGAAGTTCGTGGCGAGCAGTTAATTCAAGAAATCGAACGAGTGTTGGCCATTAGTGGTGCTGAGAAAGTAAATTTAATTGGCCACAGTCATGGCGGACCAACTACCAGATACGTGGCCTCTGTACGTCCAGACTTAGTGGCTTCAGTGTCAAGTATTGCTGGGGTTAATAAAGGCACACCAGTGGCGCAAACACTAATGGAGTGGAATAACGGTTCTACAGAGTTTTCTTGGTTACTAGAAAATTTAGGTGGTGCCTTGGCAACAACCATCGACTTTTTATCGGGTGGGGGTTATGACCAAGATCTATTAGCATCAATTGGCTCTATGACTTTTGGCGAAGCAGAGGTGTTTAACGCACAACACCCAGGCGGCATTCCAGCCACTAAGTGTGGTGAAGGCGATTACGTTCATAATGGTATTCACTACTATTCGTGGGCAGGCGATAAGCCATCAACTAACCCACTGGATATTACTGACTTAATCACTGTTGGTGCTTCATTGTTCTTCCCTAAAGGCGAACGTAATGATGGTTTAGTAGGTGCTTGTGCTAGCAATTTAGGTATGGTTATTCGTAATGACTTCTACATGAACCATTTAGATGAAGTTAACCAGCTAATGGGCATACGCTCTTTGCTTGATACGGATCCGGTTGAAGTGTTCCGTACCCACGCAAACCGTTTAAAACAAGCAGGTCTATAATTAATGAATCGACAGGTAGTCTTTGGTTTTATTGTTGTCACTTTAGCTGTTATCGCCGTGTATTTTACACGGCCACCTGAAGTCATAATTCTCTCATCAGTTGAAGACGACTCAGTGAGTTACGTTAGTACAACGAATAAAACCACGGCTACCGATTCTGTCACGGTCGATTTACAAGAATTAAAAACCTTTCGTGGTGCCACGGTGGACGGGGCTTTACGCACTGACCATCATGGTAATCTCGTTATCGATATGCAGTTAAGACACTGGATAGACTTTCATTTAACCGCGACCGGTGAGCTCAGTGTTGAAGAAATTAAAGCCATTATGCAACAGCAAATCTATGCGTTGCCGCAACCAGGGCAACAGCAAGCGCTCGACTTATTAGATGCCTACCTAGGGTATCTAGCAGCGTTGGCTGATTATGATGCAGAAGAAGCCCGTCGCTTAGTTGAACCGGGAATCAGTGAATTAGAAGCCCGTTTTCGTTGGCAGCAACGCCTAAGACGAGAATGGCTAGATCCCTTAGTGGTAGAAGCCTTTTTTGGCGCAGAAGAAACCATCGATGAGTACACCTTAGCGGCTCAGCGCTTACGTAAAGACGGGGCGTCCGAAGAAGCATTAGCGGCTTTAGAAACCACCTTACCTGAGCCCATACGCCAAATGCGTGAGCAGTCACGTCAGATTATTCATATGGGTCAAACGGAAGCCGAGCTCAGAGAGCAAGGTGCTAGCGCTAATGATATACAGCAATGGCGCACCCAAGAATATGGCGCCGAAGCCGCTGCCCGCTTAGCCCGCTTAGATCAACAGCAAAGCCAGTGGCAACAACGCATAAAAGACTACAAGAGTTATCAAGAGACAGTTACTGAGCAGAACCTGTCGACCGAAGAGCAAGACAAACTGCTGCAAACATACCGCAATAAACACTTCAGCGAAGCTGAGCAAAAGCGTATTAACGCTGCACTTACTCTGTTAGACAAATAGCACTTTTACTCGTCAGCTAACACAGACTCAACACTAGGTAATACATGCTTAAGCATAATAGGTTGAGCCTGAGCTGTAGGGTGAATACCATCGGCTTGCATTAATTCCTCATGCTCAGCTACACCATCTAATAAAAACGGCACCAAGGGCACTTTTAGTTCTGTGGCTAATTCGGTATAAAGCGTACGGAACATTTCAGTATAGCGGTGGCCATAATTTGGAGGTATTTGCATTCCTAGTAGCAATACCTTGCTATTCGCCTCTTGTGCAAGCAAAGTCATCTGCTTTAAATTATTTTTAATAATACGAATGGGGGTGCCGCGTAAACCGTCATTGCCACCTAGTTCGATAATGGTTAACGTGGGTTGGTGTTCTGTCAGCAGGTTGGGTAAGCGTGTTAATCCACCTTGGGTGGTATCGCCACTAATACTGGCATTAATAACACTAATCTTTGCATGGTTTTGTTGTAGCTCCGATTCCATTAGTGCTACCCAGCCTTCTTGTAAAGGCATTCCAAAGCCTGCGCTAATACTGTCACCTATGACTAAAACAACAGGCTCTTTCGCTGTAACTGAAGAAATATGAGCAATGAATACTATCAGCAGTGCTTTAGACAACGAGAATTTAATTACGCGTGAAAACATGAATAACGCACTCCAATTAAAGAAAATAACCAAAAGTGTAAATACGGCGGGTCAGCCCTTAGTTATCTTGCAAGGCATTAGCCTTGAGATCAAGCAAGGTGAAACCGTTGCCATAGTCGGGGCTTCAGGAAGTGGCAAGTCTACCATGCTCGGTATTATGGCGGGCTTAGATTTACCCACTACTGGCAGTGTGAATCTGCTAGGTGAAGATATCAGCACAATGAATGAAGATCAGCGTGCTTCTGTACGTGCGCAAGGGGTAGGTTTTGTCTTTCAGAACTTCCAGTTATTACCAGGGCTCACCGCGCTTGAAAACGTCATGTTGCCTTTAGAGTTGCGCCAAGAAAGCAATGCTAAAGAACAAGCCCAAGTCTTATTGCAGCAAGTTGGATTAGGCGCAAGGCTGAGCCATTACCCCAACCAGTTATCGGGGGGTGAGCAACAACGTGTCGCCATAGCACGCGCTTTTGCAGGTAAACCTAACATATTATTTGCAGACGAGCCGACCGGTAACCTAGACAGTAACACCGGCGAGCAAGTGGAAGACCTACTGTTTGAGTTGAATAAAAAAACAGGCACAACATTGGTGTTAGTGACACACGATGAGCGTTTGGCATTACGCTGCGATCGTCAGATCAAAATACAAAACGGCCAAGTGGCTGGTATAGAAGAGTCGTCATTATGATAGTGCGGTTAGCCAGTCGTTTTTTATGGCGAGAAGCCAAGAGCGGTGAGTTAAGTCTTATCTTTATGGCGTTGGTGTTAGCCGTAACATCTGCTACTGCCATTGCACTATTTAGTGCCCGCTTAGATCTGGCGATGCAACAACGTTCCAATGATTTATTAGGCGCAGATCTACGAATTGAATCGACCGTACCAATCGATACGTTTTGGCAAGAAAGTGCTGAAAACATAGGTTTGCGTAGCACAGTAACCACTCACTTTCCGACCATGGTGCTTGCCGGTGATGAGATGGCAATGGCTGCTGTTAAGGCCGTTACTCATGGTTATCCTCTGCGCGGTAAAGTGACTCTAGAAGACCCTCACACACTGCAAGAAGTAGTCCAGACTCGTGGCCCAGACGTTGGTGAGGCTTGGTTAGAACAGCGCTTATTGACACTCTTAAATGCTCAAGTGGGTGATACCGTTGAAGTTGGCAATCATCAGTTGCGTATTAGTGGTGTGATTATTCAAGAAAGTGATAGAGGCGGTGGCTTCTATAGCTTATCACCGCGCCTAATGATGAATGAGGCCAACCTTAGCGGAAGCGGCTTACTAGGCACGGGCAGTCGTGTTCGTTGGCGCTTACTTGTCGCTGGAGAACCTAAGCAGGTGGAGCAGTTTACGCGCCTGCAAGAGACCCACCCACTGGAGCCGAATCAAAAAATACAAACCATTGAAAACAGTAATGAAGCGGTCGCTTCACGCTTACAAAAAGCACAGCGTTATTTAGGCTTGGCGGCTATGCTGGCGGTGGTGTTGGCGTCTGTAGCGGTGGCTATTAGTGCTAAACAATACGCCAGCCGTCATTTTGATATCAGTGCCTTGATGCGCACCTTTGGTTTAAGCCGCAAGCAAGTCTTCCGAATCTATGCCGTGCAATTATTGCTGCTTGCGATGACTGCCACGAGTATCGGTTTAGGTCTGGCTGTCTTACTACAAGAAGCGTTGCTTTGGTTATTAGCAGAAATAGTACCAAAGCCGTTACCTTCAGCACCGGTTATGGCGTGGGTGTTGGGTGCAAGTACAGGATTTGTGAGTTTGTTTGGTTTTGGCTTGCCATACATTATGCCTTTGTCACGAGTCACTCCCTTGCGCGTTCTAAGAAAAGACATAGAGCCGGTGCCCATGGCTGGTTGGTTGCTGACTTTAATTGCTTTGTCGGCACTTACGCTGCTGCTTTGGTTGTTTACCGCCGATCTCCTATTAACTCTCAGCGTGATGTTTGGCGGCGGTTTGGTGTTGCTGTTTATTTTAAGTGCGCTAGTGGCGGGTATTTATGTGCTTAGAAGAGCACTTATGAACAAAAGTATTCCGTTAGCCTGGCGATTTGCTTGGCAACACCTAAGCCGTGATAGCCGTCAAAGTGCCGGGCAAATTATTGCCTTCTCGCTCACAATCATGGTGATGATACTGATCGCGACATTGCGAACAGACTTATTGGAGGATTGGCAGGCAAACTTACCCGAAGACGCGCCCAATGTATTTGCCATCAATATTCAACCGTACGAATTAGAGGCATTTAATCAATCACTGCTAGCGCATGATATTCGCCCTCAAAAACTATTCCCAACCATTCCCGGCCGTTTAGTCACCCTTAACGGTGGTGCCGTGAAAGAAATGAGCGTGGCAGAAGACTCTGCTATTAATAGAGACCTTATCTTAACGGCTGATACAGAGTTACCGGCTGATAACAAAATACTTGCAGGTCAGTGGCATACAGCAGACAGTGAGCTGCAAGTATCGGTTGAAGAAAAACTTGCAGAACGTTTAGGCGTAACGCTGGGTGATACCTTAGGTTTTAATATTGCAGGGCAAGAAATCAGCGTAACCATTGCCAGTATTCGAGAGGTCGATTGGGGCAACATGACGCCCAACTTCTTTATGATCTTTTCTCAAGATGTATTTGAAACGCTGCCGCTGTCATATATGACCAGTTTTCATTTGGCGGCTGATAATCAAGCTGCCTTAGCTGAACTTATTCGTGCATACAGCAGTGTGACCTTTATGGACGTTCAGGCCATTCTTACGCAAATACAAAGTTTGCTAGAACAAGTAACCTTGGCCATTGAGTTGATTCTGCTGTTTGTCTTGATTGCTGCTTTTCTAGTGATGTTTTCATCGCTGGTGGCGGGATTAGAGGCAAGATTAAAAGAAGGCGCTGTTATTCGAGCGTTGGGCGGTAGTACGGGCTTACTTCGAAAGAGTCAGTTGGTGGAGTTTGTACTCTTAGCGTTAGTGTCTTCTGTGTTTGCCCTGCTAGGGGCAGAAGCCGTTCGCTTTGTTCTGTATAAGAACTTACTGGATATGGCATGGTACCCATTAGGTTGGCTTTGGGTGGTTGTGCCACTGGCGGCGAGTGTCTTGTTGTCTTGGGCAGGGTTAATGTTGTTACGCCGTACAATTAAAGAGGCGCCTTTGCAGCACTTATAGTGTTTGCTAGGCAGAAAGAAAAACGGCTTATCAGCACTGCTTGATAAGCCGTTTGTTGTTTAGGCTAGGCCTAATACTTTACGTAAGTGATCGTTCACTAAGCGGTCGTTCGGGTCGAGTTCTTTACGTAACTTCAAGAAGTCATTAAAGCGTTCATAACGACCAGCAAAGTTTAATGCCGTTAATGAATGAATTTTGCCCCAGTGTGGACGACCTTCGTATTTCCAGAAAATCGGCTCAATGGCAGCAAAGTACTTTTTATAGTCTTTGTCATGGAAGTTATGGCAGCTAATAGCAAAGCCATCACGCTTGTAGAATGGACTTAGCCAGAAGTCATCGCCTTTAACGTAACGTGCCTCAATAGGGAAGATAACTGGAATATTATCCTTCTTAATCTTATGCAAAATTTCACGTAAGCACTGTGGGCCGTACTCGGCCGGTACGGTGTATTCCATTTCGTTAAAGCGAATATCACGCAAGTTACCGAAAATTTCAGGTGATGTGCCGTAGCGTGTTTCTGGCTTAACGGAGCCCGCGCCATAGTTTACTAACCAACGACGAGCAAAAGGCATATAGTCGATGACGTTAGAAAGCATACGGAACGCCTCGTAGGCATCACCAACGTTTTCATCTTGTGATTCTGGAATCTCATCTTCAGACACTTGGTCTAAGGTTAAGCCTAAAATGTAGTCGCTGTGAGGTAGAGCAAACATTTCATAATGACGGTGTTGTTTGCTGAGCTCGGCGGCCGTTTCGATGCCTTCTTCTTCCGACATCATCCAACTGTGCTCTTTTAAATGATACGCAGACTCTGTTTGAATGCGAGAGCGAGTCATTACCCCTAACGCACCTAAGTGGTTGCCTGAGGCGTAATAGAGGTCGCTGTTTTCCGTTGGACTGCAATTAACAACATCGCCGTTAGCAGTGACAAAACGCGAACTTAACATTTGCCCAGAGATACTTTGCAGTTCACGGCCGGTACCGTGAGTAGAGGTAGCCACCGCGCCAGAAAATGTCTGGCTATCGATGTCCGACATATTAATAATAGACAGGCCGTTATCCCATAACTCTTTACCTAACTGAGATAAGCGCGTACCACCAAGCACGTCCACTTGTTTAGATTCAGTGTCGACGTTTTCAATGCCACGCAAACGCGCTAATGACACTAAGGTTTGGTCGGTGGGTACTAAGCCACTAAAGCTGTGACCGGATCCCAGCATGCGTATTTTTTGATTGCCTTCGCGTAGAAGCTTCAGTAAATCATCTTCACTGCGCGGAACAATACGATCATTGGGTTGGCAATTTTGGTTACCGGACCAATTTGACCAAGGCAAAATACGCTTACCGTCTTCGTTAACAATACCAATTTCTTGTGGCTTGTTGCTGCTGCAGGCGGTGGTGCTTAACGAGCCGCCGGCAACCGCACCAAGTGCAGAAACTTTTAATAAGTTACGACGGGAAAGTGGAATACGGTCAAAGTTCATAGTTATTTTTCCTGTTGACTCATGTATTTGATTAGGTCTTCCAAATCTTCTGGACCACATTCACTGCATGTGCCCATGGCTGGCATATTGCCGATGCCTTGAATTGAATTATTGACTAAGGTGTTCATACCTTTTCTTAAGTAAGGTCTCCAATCATTGGTAAATGCCATTGGAGCACCAGAACCTTTTACGCCATGACATGTGCTGCAGTACAGGTCGTACAGTTCTTCTATGTAGGGGTCTTCTGCGTTAGCAAATGGAATTGCGCTTAAAAATAGCAGAGTGGCGATTATTTTTTTCATTATTAGCACCTCTTAATAGAAATCTAAGATTAACCAAACTGGTACTATTGTACAAATAAATCTATTGTAGCTGGTAAATTGATAAATAATTATTAGGTAGGTGGAACGGTTGCCATAATTTTTCTTGGAAGTACGTATCCAAGCGCTTTAGCTGAATATTATGTTCGTCTAGCAATGATAGGTTTTTTTCTAAAAACGCTAGAGTTTCAGGGTAGGGGTGTCCGATCAATACCACTTTGCCTTGTTTTTTTGCCACGCGCATGGCTTTAGAAAACTGCTTTAATAGAGCTTGTTCGTCGGTGTCGTTATCTAAAAACACATGGCGTTTCATGGCGGGTATACCCAAGGCTTGCGCTTGTTGGTAAGCCACGCTATTAGAGCTGGTTAGGCTATCAATAAAGTACAGACCTTGTTGCTGAACAACTTCCATTACCCAGCTCATAGCGTCTGCTTTTTCTGTCAGCAGGCTGCCCATGTGGTTATTGATGCCTTGTACTTGCGGAATATTCGCTAAATTGCGTTTTAATTCCTGCTGCAGTTCGTCTTTCGACATGTCTGGATAGAGCCCACCTTTCCCTAAACTTTTGCCATCTTGATTTGCCATAGGAGCGTGTAGCATCACGCCATGGCCTAGCTGGTGGGCTTCTTTAGCCAAGCGAGTGGCGTGGGGAGTGTGAGGTAAAAAGGCAAGGTTAATCGGCCCTTTGAGTTGCAAGGCCCGATCACCTAAGGCTCCGTTATTACCGATGTCATCTAAAATGAGTAGCATATCGGCTGCCTGCACCATCGGGCTTAACAGACAGCATAACAGTAGGAGTGCACGCAAAGAGAGTTACTCCTTGCGGCTTAAAATATTGACACCACGTAACAGTGTATAAGCTTCATACAGCTGGAAGTCTTTTTTAAGGAGTTCAGAGCTGGCGTCTTTTTCACTGGTGCCTTGGTCTTCAGTTGGCTCGCCGTCTTTGTTGTTACGCAAATGGCCAGGCAAGTTAGACTCTTTAAATGTGCGCTGCTCATAAGGGGTAACTTCACTTTGTTCTACCCAAATATCAGGACGAATACCTTGTGCCTGAATAGAACGACCGTTCGGGGTGAAGTAACGAGCAGTGGTTAGCTTAACCGCACTGTCTTCGGTAAGAGGTAAAACACTTTGTACCGACCCTTTACCAAAGGACTGTGTGCCAACAATGGCTGCACGTTTATGATCTTGTAAGGCGCCGGCTACAATTTCTGAAGCCGAAGCCGAACCGGCATTAATTAATACCACAATAGGCACGTCTTTTGCCGGCGTATTATGACTGGCTTCAAAAGTGGTTTTTGAGTTAGGCGCGCGCCCTTCGGTATACACAATTAAGCCTTCATCAATAAAGCTGTCGACCACTTCGACTGCGGCATCTAATACACCGCCTGGGTTGTTACGTAAGTCTAAAACTAGCCCTTTGATATTACCTTCAGCGGCCCACTCGTTAAGTTTAGTGACTAAATCTATGCCGGTGTTTTCTTGGAATTGGGTAATACGAATGTAACCAATGTCTTCGTTAAGTAGCTCGGTTCGTACACTAGTGACAGAAATCTCATCACGCTTTAGCTTAAAAGTGAGCAGTTCTTTCTCGCTCTTACGGCGAACTTCTAAGGTAATAGGTGAGCCTACTTCACCACGCATGCGATCGATGGCTTCATTTAGAGTCATTCCCATAATGGCTTCGTCATCGATGCTAACGATTAAATCACCGGCTTGAATGCCCGCTTTTTGGGCCGGCGTGTCATCAATCGGAGAAATTACCAGGATTAAGCCGTCTTCCATGCTGACTTCAATGCCCAAACCGCCAAACTTACCCGAGGTGTGCTCTTGCAGGTCGGCGAAATCTTCCGCCTGTAAATAAGCAGAATGAGGATCGAGTGAGCTCAGCATACCGTTGATGGCGTACTCAAAAAGGGTTTTATCGTCGACTTCTTCAACGTAGGAGCTGCGAATGCGCTCAAAAATATCAGTAAACGTACGAATGTCTTGTAACGGCAATACGCCTTCTTCTATTTTGGGTTCTATTACTTGCGGCTCAGTTGCCTGGGTGGCGTAAGAAAATACACCCAAGGTAAGCAGTAAAGATAGGTACCGGAAGACGTTAAAGTTAGGCATGGTTATTCTCATTATTAAATAGGGATAGCATGGCATAAATAGACTAACGTTTCAGCCAAATTGCTGGGTCTTGTGTTTTGCCTGATTTGCGAATCTCAAAATATAAAGCATCGAAGTCCATCCCGCCACTACGACCGACGCTGGCAATAATATCACCCTGGTTTACCCAACTGCCAATATCACGTAATAAACTTTGATTGTGCGCGTATAAACTTAAATAACCACGGCCGTGGTCAATAATAAGTACTAGGCCATAGCCACGAATCCAATCAGAAAAAATCACTCTGCCATGGTGAATGGCTCGAACGTTAGCACCTGCATCAGTGGCAATTAACCAGCCTTTTCTATGACCAGGGTACTTTCTTGCACCGTAGGCTTGTAGAATTCGACCGTCGGTGGGTTGTGGTAGCCTGCCTTTTAAGGCCGAAATAGGGCGTGCATCCACACTTCTTGGACCCGAATCTAAGATGGTTTGCACTTCATGCAGTAATTCTTCTAAACGACCACGGTCTTTTTCTTTTTGTGCTAACCGTTTTTGTTCGTTCGACATGCTTAGCTTAAGCTTTGCTAGCAACTGTTCTTGGTGTCGTTTCTTTTGTACTAAACGTGCGTTGTTCTTAAGTTGGGTCTGTTCTTGACGCTCGAGCTTTTGCTTACTGTCGGCAATCAAAGATTCGAGGTTTTCGAGGCGCTCAAGTTCTGCCAAGATTTCGGTAATACGCTCCATGCGAGCCGCATTAAAATAGGCAAAAAAGCGCATCATACGTTGCGCTTTCTGAGGGTCATCTTGGTGCAACAGTAGTTTAATGGGGCCGTCGTTGCCTAAACGCTGTGCGGCTCGAATTTGCTCTGACAAATACTCCCGTTGCGTTTGCTGGTGCTTATGGAGCTGTCCCTGCTCCATTTGGAGCTTTTTTAGGCGCGCTTTCTCCTCTGAGAGAAGTTGTCTTGTGCGCTCTATTTGCTCGTTGATTTTGCCAATCTCAATATCAGACTGGCGCAAGTTTTGGGTGAGTTGGTCGCTTTCTTCTTTGGCTGAGTTAAGCCATTGCTGGAGTTTTTGAATTTCTTTTTTCAACGCTTCGAGCTTAGCGTCGTCGTTGGCCATTGCTGGCCAAGACAACAATAAAGTTAAGCTAAGTAAACAAGAGATAACTTTTTTCATAGGCTATGAATAGCTAACTAACGATTTGCCAGTCATTTCTTGCGGCTGTTCTAATCCCATGATGCTGAGCAGAGTGGGTGCAATATCAGATAAGCGACCGGGGGCTAATTGAGCTTGTGGACGTTGGTTAACGTAAATTAAATTAACAGGGCCTGTGGTGTGTTGCGTCATGGCTTGACCGTTTTCGTCAATCATTTGCTCTGCGTTGCCGTGGTCGGCAGTAATTAAGCACTCACCACCGACTTCTAACAGTGCTTCAGTAATACGACGTAAGCATTCATCAATGCACTCTGCTGCTTTGACAGTCGCTTCGTACACACCGGTATGACCCACCATATCGCCATTGGCGTAGTTACAGACGATAAGGTCGAATTCTTTATTTTTAATTGATTCAACCAGCTTGTCGGTTAACTCAGGAGCGCTCATTTCAGGCTGCAAGTCATAAGTCGCCACATTCGGTGATTGCACCATAATACGGGTTTCTCCTGGGTATTCTTGTTCCTGACCACCAGAGAAAAAGAACGTAACGTGTGCGTACTTTTCTGTTTCAGCAATGCGCAGTTGTTTAAGCCCTAAGTTCGAAACATGCTCACCAATACCATTGGTTAGTTTTTCAGGGCCGAAAGCACAGCTGGCAGGAATGTCTGCAGCAAACTCTGTCAGCATGACAAAGTCGGCCAGTTTAGGCGTAACGCTACGTTCAAACCCTTTGAAATCATCGCCAGACACAAAGGCGCGGGTAAGCTCACGTGCGCGGTCAGGGCGGAAGTTAAAGAAGATGACGCTGTCGCCATCTTGAATACGGCCATCGGCACCATTGATTTTGGTGGCTTTAACAAACTCATCGTTTTCATCACGAGCATAGGCATCGGCCAATGCTTGGCTGGCGCTGTCGGCATTGAATTCTGCTTGGCCGGTGGTCATTACGTCATAGCCTGCCTGAATGCGCTCCCAGCGGTTATCGCGGTCCATAGAGAAGAAGCGACCAATTACAGAAGCGATTTGACCATTACCTAGCTCTTTGAATTTTTCTTCAATTAACTTAATAGAAGGTTCGGCAGAGCGAGGAGGCATATCGCGTCCGTCTAAGATGGCATGAACATAAACACGTTTTGCCCCACGGTCTTTCGCCATATCTAACAGTGCCACTAAGTGGTCTTCATGGCTATGAACGCCGCCTGGAGATAATAATCCGGTAAAATGTACTGCACCGTCGTTGGCAATGGCTTTATCGATAGCAGCACAAAGTACGCTATTTTTTTGCAGTTCGTTGTCTTTGATGGCTTTATTAATACGAGTGTAGTTTTGGTACACCACGCGCCCAGCCCCTAGGTTCATATGTCCTACTTCAGAGTTACCCATCTGCCCATCGGGTAAGCCCACAGCTTCACCAGAGGTTTGAATCAGGGTGTTAGGATAGGTTTTTAATAGGCTATCCCAAGTCGGAGTGTTTGCGTTAGCAATGGCATTGCTATCGGTTTCTTCGCGATATCCCCAACCATCAAGAATGATTAAGGCGGTAGGTACAGGACGTGTAGACATAAAACTTGCTCGTATTGTTAACCAATAATGGCGGCATTGTACTAAAAAAAAGGATATACTGCGCCATCAATTTTTTATAGCAAAGACCTTCATTATGGATCGTATTATTGAGTTTATTACTAACCATTGGGAGTTAGTAGGTGTTTGGATGTTTTTCCTTGTGGCATTGTTATGGGATAACAACCGTCGCAGCGGCCAAAGCGTTAGCCCTACAGAAGCTACTCTAATGATTAATAAAGAAAATGCATTGGTATTAGATATCCGCGACAAAAAAGAATTTGATAGCGGGCATTTAGCCAACGCAATGAACATTCCCTACGCTAAGTTAGCCAGTCGTTTAGGCGAGTTAGATCCTCATAAAGAGCGCCCGATTATTCTAGTGTGCAAGAGCGGTCAAACTGTTGGCATGGCAGGTAAGATGCTGCGTGAAAAAGGCTTTAACGCCATACGCTTAAGCGGTGGCATGATGGAATGGTCAAACCAGAACTTACCAGTGGTTCGTGGTTAACATAATAAATAATAAGGATTGAGATATGTCAGATAACCAACCCCAATTCGCATTACAGCGTGTCTATTTAAAAGACGTTTCGTTCGAAGCGCCTAACTCTCCACAGGTGTTCACTAAAGAGTGGAAGCCTGAAGTGAAGCTAGACCTAAACACTGGTGCTAAAAAACTGGACGATACGCATTATGAAGTGTCGATCAAGGTAACAGTGACAGCCACTAACGCTGACGAAACTGCTTTTTTAGTAGAAGTTGATCAGGCTGGTCTATTTGTGTTGGCAAATATTCCGGAAGATCAAATTCGCCCTATGTTAGCCACTGTGTGCCCGAATATTTTATTCCCGTATCTACGTGAAAATATTGATAACTTAGTTATTAAAGGCGGTTTCCCAGCACTGGTATTAGCCCACATCAATTTTGATGCTTTATACCAACAGCGCTTAGCGCAAGAAGCAGAAGAAGCGAAACAGCAAGCTGCTGAAGAAAGCACGGGCGAAACCACTCATTAAGGTTAGCCTGCTAGCGCTTTATTAGACTAAGTCTAAGAGAAACATAGCTCTTAGACTTAGCTCCCTCCTTGATAATCTAACTGTCTCCACGCTTCATATACCATTACCGATACCGCATTGGATAAATTCATGCTGCGGCTATTAGGCATCATTGGTAAACGTAACCAGTGTTCGTACGGCAATTGCATACGTACATCTTCAGGTAGGCCACGGGTTTCTGGCCCAAACATTAAGTAGTCACCGGCTTCAAATTTGGCAGATGAATGCTTGGTGGTGCCTTTGGTTGTGAGTGCAAAGATGCGTTGTGGTTGTTCGTCTGCCATAAACTGCTCAAAGCTTGGATGAATGCGAATGTTGGCAAATTCTGAATAATCTAACCCAGCTCGGCGCAAACTCTTTTCTTCCATGTTGAAGCCTAAGGGTTCTATTAAGTGCAGTTGGCAACCACTGTTTGCGCAGACACGAATGATGTTGCCTGTGTTTGGGGGGATTTCAGGTTCGTATAATACGATATTGAACATAGTCGATTGTCTTTGTGGGCGAATAGGTAGAACGAGTTAGTGAGCGATTAGTTACGCCTTAACACTGAAGCGCGCTGTACATAAATAGTGACTGGATTGCTGGCAATTAAGTCTTTGCCGTCTTTGTCTCTAACGACCAGTTGGAGTACATGTTCACCACGCGACAAATTCGTTAAATCAAAAGAGGTTTGACGACCTTTGCGCAGCACTTGCTGACGGTTTAATAAAAAGATGGTGTCAGAAGGGCGTAAGCCTGGGCTTAGTACACCTGTTACCTGAACGTTACCGGCATGCCCCATTGGGATGCTTTGTTCATGGGTCGGGCTAACTAAGGTTAATGTTGTGTACTCAAAGGTTTCAACGGGCTTTTTAGTGTCTGTGGTTTCTTTGGCAGGCACTACAAGTGCCGGCATGGTTGGAATTTCTTTGACTTCGAAACGCTCCGAGTTGGCGCTGGGTTTGTCGCTAAACACCACGTTACCATTTTCATCACGACTGAAGTGAACCTCAGTGGCTAGGGCGGTGCTAACAGTTAGTAATAAAAAAATTGTTAGGTATCTCATTGCTGAATCCGTCGTGGTTAAAGTGGTTGATAAGTTGCTGCCAGTATCTGATCAAGCTATTTTAGCGCAATTGAGCACTTAAAGCTTAATTATAAAGCGTGTTACTCTAGCGCCTTAAATGATTCTACTTGTAAGGAAAAGATCATGGATTACTCAGCTCTTAAGCACAGTCATGCTGGCTTAGCGTATTTAACCGTTATTTTGTTTGTTGTGCGTTTTGCACTTTTCTATGTTTCACCTAAGTGGCGCAGCAACAAAGTTTTAAAAGTTGTACCGCATATTATCGATACCTTGCTGCTGGTTTTCGCCATTATGCTATGCATAGAGCTTAGCCAGTATCCATTAGTTAACGGTTGGTTAACAGCGAAAGTTATTGGTTTGCTTGCTTATATTGGTTTTGGCGTGGTGGCAATACGTAAAGCTAAAGCCAGTGCGTTTGCCGGGGCGCTATTAAGCTATGCCTATGTGTTTGGCGTGGCTAAGTACAAAACAGCAATGTCTTTTTTAATCTTGTTATAAGAGCCGTCGTGGGTGCTAGCTGCATAAGCACCCACAACCTTCGGTTTAATGGTCGCCAGTAACTGTTAAAACAGCTCGCCTTTTAAGTGTTTGGGTCTTAAGCCGACGGCAAACAACACTGCAAAGTAGCTCACGACTCCAGTGACTACTATCACACTCAGCCATAAAATTCGATCCATGCTGCTCCACTCAAGCCATTGTGCGCTAGGACCTACTAATGCGGCAATAACAGCAATCAGCGCGGCATTGGCAGCCAATACCTTAAGTAAGAAAGCAGGCCAGCCACTTTGATGTGTATACACGCCTTGTTTGCGTAATAAGTAATACAGCATAAAGGCGTTAAAGAAGGCCGATAGAGCTGTCGCCAAAGCAAGGCCAGTATGCTGCAGTGGGAATACCAGCGCCAAGTTAAGAAACATATTTACAATCATGGCTTGTATACCAATTCGCACTGGCGTTTTAGTGTCTTGGCGCGCATAAAATCCAGGAGCCAGTACCTTAATCAACATAAAGGCAAGTAAGCCGGATGCGTAAGCCTGTAAGCTTAAAGTCATTTTGCCGATGTCGTAGGCAGTGATTTCACCATGATAAAAAATGGTCGACATAAGTGGTGTCGCCAACATAATTAAGGCAATAGACGCTGGCAGGGCAATTAAGAAAATCATGCGCACAGCCCAGTCAAGCGTATGAGAGAAGTGGTCTGCCTGTTTGTCGGCATGGTTGCGCGATAACGCCGGTAAAATAACCACGCCAATGGCAATGGCAAATACACCCAAGGGTAAGTTGTTTAAACGATCGGAATAATACAGCCAACTGACCGAACCGCTTTCTAAAAAAGAGGCTAGCAAAGTATCTAATAGTAAGTTGATCTGGCTAACAGACACACCAAACAAGGCAGGGATCATTAAGCTGCCAATGCGTCTGACGCCTTCATCTTTTACATTAAACTGAGGAGCAACCAGTAAACGCTTTTGCGCAACAAAAGGCAGAAGAAAAACAAGTTGTACCACCCCGGCTATAAACACCCCCCAAGCCAACGCAAAAAGAGGTTCGTCAAACCAGTCGGTCATTATCAGTGCAGCAAAAATCAAACAGATATTAAGCAAGACCGGAGTAATGGCCGGTGCGGCAAAAGAGCCATACGAATTTAATACGCTTGAATAAAAGGCCGCTAACGAAATAAACAGCAAGTAGGGAAATGTTAGGCGCAATAGATCGCCTGTGAGCATAAACTTAGCTGGGTCTTCGCTAAAGCCCGGAGAAAAAATCCACGGCAGGTAATTAGCAAAGAGCAGGGCTAAAACTGTTACACCCAGCAATATAGCCCCAAGTACGCCCGACACTCGGGCAATCAAAAGTTTAACCTCGTCTATAGAGCGAGTGCGACGATACTCACTTAAAACCGGGACAAAGGCGACCGAAAACGCTCCTTCGGCAAAGAGGCGACGAAAAAAGTTTGGAATTTTAAACGCGACAAAAAATGCATCGGCGCGCGCACCAAAATATTGCGCCACCACAACGTCTCGTACTAAACCCGAAATACGACTAAGAAGCGTCATAAGGCTAACGATGGATGAAGAACGTAATAAACCGGGGCTGCTGTTTTGTTGTTTTGGTTGGGCTGGCGAATTTTCTGGCATAGAGTTTACACGCTTATAATAGAGCAGAGCATCATACTGCAAAGCGCAGCAGGCATAAACACTCTCGACCCAAGGCGAGCGCTTAGCTATAATCGTGCGTTTTCCATACAGGCAAAGGCTAAGATACATGCAACTATGGCGTGGATTGTACAATGTACCAAAGCAATTTACGGGTTGCGTTGCCTCTATTGGAAATTTTGATGGCATGCACCTTGGGCATCAGGCCCTCGTAAAAGCCTTAAGTACAGAGGCTAAGGCATTATGTTTGCCCAGTTTGGTTATTATTTTTGAGCCTCAGCCTAAAGAATTTTTTGCCCCTGCTAAAGCACCGGCACGTATTGCCAATTTTCGTGAAAAAGTAAAAGCCTTCGAAAGCTTCGGCGTAGACTATGTATTGTGTTTACCCTTTAACCAAAGCTTTCGTTCACTCTGTGCTAACGATTTTATTGAAAAAGTCTTAGTGAATGCCATTAAAGTAAAACACTTAATTATTGGTGATGACTTTCGCTTTGGGCACGATCGCAGTGGTGATTTTGCGCTGCTACAAAAAGCAGGTAAGCAACATGGTTTTACTGTACAAGACACTAATACCGTTGCCGACCATGGTGAGCGTATTAGCAGTACAAGAGTGAGAGAGGCGCTTGCCTCGGGTAACCTTGCCGAAACCGCTAACTTACTAGGACGCCCTTACCGCATGAGTGGACGAGTGGCTTATGGTCGACAGCTAGGGCGCACCATTAACACGCCAACCGCCAATATTATGGTGAAACGCCTGCATCTACCGTTAAGCGGTGTGTTTGCAGTTAAGGTGCAAGACGAACACAATGGTAAACAATACACAGGGGTTGCAAGCCTAGGTATCAAACCTACTGTTTCAGATACGCCAGAGCCTTCTTTAGAAGTGCATTTGTTTGATGTAAACAGCAACCTCTATCACCGTCATTTTACGGTGGAATTTATAGAAAAAATTCGCGACGAACAGAAGTTTAACGGCCTAGACGAATTAAAAGCGGCCATCGATGCCGACAAACAAACGGCACGGCAAATCTTAAGCCGGCTGTAAATCGAATTAAGACTTATGTCGGTTGTTGGTTCGACAAGAAATACGAATTTATATAAGTCGGTCTTTGGGTCGACAGACGAAAAAATTACACATACTGAGCCATCGCTCTCATTAAACGCCAAGTGAATCATTATGACTGAGAAAGTAGAAAGCCAATATAAAGCCACGCTCAACCTACCCGAAACAGACTTCCCCATGCGCGGTAATCTAGCTAAGCGCGAGCCGGAAATGTTAGCGCGCTGGGAAGAAATTGGTCTCTACCAAAAAATTCGTGAAGCACGCGCTGGTCGTGATCAGTTTATTCTTCATGATGGCCCTCCCTATGCCAACGGCAGTATTCATATTGGTCATGCGGTTAACAAGATTCTTAAAGATATTATTGTTAAGTCTCAAACGCTGAGCGGAAAAGACGCGCCTTACGTTCCAGGTTGGGACTGTCACGGTTTACCTATCGAACTTAAAGTAGAAGAAAAAGTCGGTAAGGTTGGCGAAAAAGTAACGGCTGCAGAATTCCGCAAACACTGCCGCGAATACGCCGCCGAACAAGTTGACGGTCAGCGTAAAGACTTTAAACGTTTGATGGTATTAGGTGACTGGGAAAACCCATACCTCACCATGAACTTCAAGTTCGAAGCCGACATTATTCGTACACTCGGTAAAATCACAGAAAACGGCCACCTACACAAAGGTTTTAAGCCGGTGAACTGGTGTTCAGACTGTGGCTCGGCCTTGGCAGAAGCAGAAGTTGAATACCACGACAAAAAATCCATTGCGATTGATGTAAAGTTTGCCTTCAGTCAAACCACCGAGTTATTAAAAATCTTTAACGTCAGTGGTGATTACAGCAACACGCCAGTATCCATTGTTATCTGGACAACCACCCCTTGGACTATTCCTGCAAACGAAGGGGTATCTGTTCACCCAACGCTTGAATACTCATTAGTGTTGTTAAAAGAACAAAACGAAATTGTTTTACTGGCGACCGACTTAGTTAACGATGCCATGGGTCGCTATGGTATTGATGCAGAAGGATTTGAAGTTCTTGGCGTAGCCAAAGGCTCAGACTTCGGTCAAGTAAAAGGCCAAGACGCTGCACCTTTTAGCGTACAGCACCCTTTTATGCCAAACGCAGAAGGGCAAGCCAAAGTTGTTCCTATTATTACGGGTGAGCACGTTACCGCCGATTCTGGTACAGGTTCGGTTCACACTGCACCAATGCACGGTGCCGATGACTTTGTGGTTAGCAAAGCGTATGGCATTGAAGCTCAGCAAATGCTGGTGGGCAACGATGGTCATTTTATCAGCACACCGGCCTTAGACGCGTTAGAGTTAAGCGGTTTAAGCACGGCTGATAAGGGCAACTTCCGCGTATTAGGTATTTTGGCTGAAAAAGGCGCCTTGCTGAAAAAAGCGAACATTACGCACAGTTACCCGCATTGCTGGCGTCACAAAACCCCTATTATTTTCCGTGCGACACCGCAATGGTTCATTAGCATGAAGCAAGCGGGCTTATTAGAAAAAGCCATGCACGAAATTCAAAACAACGTTGAATGGCGTCCAAGTTGGGGGCAGGTGCGTATCGAAAGTATGGTAACCGAGCGCCCAGATTGGTGTATCTCACGTCAACGTACTTGGGGTGTTCCTATTGCCTTCTTTATTCATAAAGACACACAAGAGCTGCACCCTAAGTCGGCTGAATTGATTGAACAAGTAGCACAGCGTGTTGAGCAAGAAGGCATTGATGCTTGGTTTGATTTAGACGCCAAAGAGCTACTGGGCGATGAGGCCGATAACTACATCAAAGTAACAGACACCTTAGACGTATGGTTCGACTCAGGGGTAACGCACACAGCGGTATTGCGCCAGCGTGACGGTTTGAAATTCCCTGCCGAACTGTATTTAGAAGGTTCTGACCAACACCGCGGTTGGTTCCAAAGCTCATTGCTTACCAGTGTGTCGGCGTACAATGAAGCCCCGTACAAAGCAGTATTAACGCACGGTTTCACCGTTGACGGTGACGGTCGTAAAATGTCGAAATCGTTAGGTAACGTAATTGCTCCGCAAGAAGTTATTAACGAACTAGGCGGTGATATTCTGCGCTGGTGGGTGGCCGATACTGACTACAGCGGTGAAATGACCGTATCAAAAGAGATTTTGCGCCGTAACGCAGACTCCTACCGTCGTGTACGTAACACCTGTCGCTTCTTATTGGCGAACTTAACCGGATTCAACCCAAGCACCGATTTAGTAAAAGGTGAAGACTTACTGCCGTTGGATGCCTGGATTGTTAACCACGCTGCTCAGTTACAGAAGAAGATTGTCGCTTATTACTTAGATTATGACTTCAAAGGGCTAACCAAAGCCGTTATGAACTTCTGTGTAAGCGAGCTAGGTGGCTTCTACTTAGACGTTATTAAAGACCGTCAGTACACCAGTAAAGCAGACTCTTTACCGCGTCGTAGTGCGCAAACAGCCCTGTACCATGTGGCTGAAGCCATGAGCCGTTGGATTGCACCGGTACTATCTTTCACCGCAGAAGAAATTTGGTCGTTACTACCAGGTCAGCGTGACGAATCCGTTATGCTAGCTGAGTGGTACACTAACTTCCCAAATACCGGTGAAAACATCTTTGATGGCAGCTTCTGGAGAAATATCTTAGAAGCAAAAGCAGCCGTTAATGGCGCGCTTGAAAAAGCCCGAAACGACAAGTTAATTGGCGCAGGCTTAAGTGCCGAAGTCGTGCTATACGCACAACCTGAGCTAAAAGCACAGCTAGAAAAACTCGCCGATGAACTGCACTTTGTGTTAATTACCTCAGCGGCCACTGTTACCGACTTTGATGAAAACGCAGGCGTTGAAACTGACTTAGCCGATTTGCGTGTACAAGTGATTCACTCGGAGCATGAAAAATGCGAACGCTGTTGGCACCAAAACGAGACGGTAGGTAAAACAGAAGCCCACCCAACCTTGTGCAGTCGCTGTGTTGAAAACGTAGACGGAGAAGGCGAAACTCGCCGCTTTGCATAGTGAATACACAAGTAACTAAAGAGCCCAGTGCGTTAATTTGGTTGTGGTTAAGTGTCTTGGTCATTGCCTTAGACTTAGCCACCAAACTGATCGCAGAATCCTTATTAACCTACGCGCAGCCCGTGTACGTGCTGCCGGTTTTGGATTTTACTCTATTGTATAACAGAGGCGCTGCTTTCAGTTTCCTTGCCGATCATAGCGGTTGGCAGCGCTGGTTTTTTGCCATTATTTCTATTGGCGTCAGTGCTGCGTTGATCGTATGGATGAAAAAACTGCCCCGCACTTCAGTGTGGTTGCCCTGTGCGTTGAGTCTAGTATTGGGCGGCGCACTAGGTAACCTCTACGATCGTTTAGTGTACGGGCATGTGGTGGATTTTATTTCAGTACACTGGCAATCCAGTTACTTCCCCGCATTTAATATTGCTGATAGCGCCATTACCGTTGGTGCTATTATGTTGATGATCGATGCGTTGCTCGAAAAGCGTAAAAACTAACCCTACATATTTGATGGGTAAGCACAGGCTTACCTTCTTAAGACAGAGGCCATTATGACAGACGTTACTATAAGCAAAGGTTCTAAAATCACATTAAACTTCGCTTTAAAGCTTGAAGATGGCCAGGTTATTGATACCACCTTTGATAAAAAGCCAGCTCAGTGCGTAGTGGGTGACGACAATATCCCAGAAGGCTTTGCAGAATATTTAATTGGTCTAAAAGCCGGTGACCATAAAGAATTTACTGTACCGCCTGAAAAAGGCTTTAACGTGCACCAAGAACAAAATCGACACACTATGCCACGCTCTACTTTCCCAGTAGATATGCCATTGGCGCCCGGCTTAGTGGTAAGTTTTGAAGACGCCAAAAAACAAGAAGTTCCGGGCGTGGTTAAAGAAGTGGAAGGCGACTGGGTAACCATCGACTTTAACCATCCACTGTCGGGCCAGACTTTATTGTTTGAAGTCGAAATTATTGAGGTTAGCAATGAAAATTAAGTTAGCGAACCCACGCGGCTTTTGCGCTGGAGTCGATCGAGCCATCGAAATTGTTAATCGTGCGCTTGAATTATTCGAGCACCCTATTTATGTGCGTCATGAAGTAGTACACAACAAGTTTGTAGTAAACGACTTGCGTGATCGTGGTGCAGTGTTTGTTGACGAACTGCACGAAGTGCCCGACCACAGCATTGTAATATTCTCTGCGCACGGCGTTTCACAAGCGGTGCGTAAAGAAGCAGAAGACCGTGATTTACGCGTGTTTGATGCGACTTGTCCGCTAGTAACCAAAGTTCATTTAGAAGTGAGCCGCTACAGTGCAGATGGCAGTGAATGCATTCTTATTGGGCACAAAGGGCACCCTGAAGTTGAAGGGACCATGGGGCAATACGATGACTCTAACGGCGGTCATATATACCTAGTGGAAGATGAAGAAGACGTTCATAACCTAGAAGTAAACAACCCGGATAAACTCTTCTATGTTACCCAGACGACCTTATCAGTGGATGACGCCGCCGCCGTTATTGATGCACTGCGTAAAAAGTATGTGAACATCAAAGGTCCACGAAAAGACGACATTTGCTACGCTACACAAAACCGTCAAGACGCCGTAAAAGACCTAGCAGGCGAGTGCGATCTATTGCTAGTAGTAGGCTCACCCAACAGCTCTAACTCCAACCGCTTGCGTGAACTAGGCGAACGCATGGGTGCTAAAGCATACTTAATAGATACAGCCGATGAAATTAAGCAAGAATGGTTAGAGGGCGTTAAACAAGTCGGTATTACCGCAGGCGCATCGGCACCTGATATTTTAGTACGTCAGGTATTAGACAAGCTAGTCGCTATGGGCGGAGATGAGCCTGAAGAGTTATCAGGCATTCCTGAAAATATAGTGTTTACCTTGCCGAAAGAGTTAAGGCTGACAGAAGTTAACTAGGCGCTTT
>CALJVD010000093.1 GCA_937974825.1 uncultured Oceanospirillaceae bacterium
GTACGACTACCGAGGCGCTTTCAAAGCTACGTTACGCAGCAAGCCAAACAGCAGGGATGGGCGCTCAAGAATTTGATATTGCATTACAGCGTATGACGCGCCGCTTAGCAGAAGCAGCCGAGGGTGGTGGCGTAGCTAAGGATGCAATCAGAGAGCTAGGTCTGAGCGCGCAAGAGTTATCAAAGCAAGGTCCTGATCAGGCATTCAAGATGATTATGGAGCAGATGAGCAAGCTTCCTGATCAAGCTGACCGTGTGCGCCTTGCGTTTAAGTTCTTCGACTCGGGAGGTGTTAAGTTAGCTCAGACCGCAAAAGGCGGCGCAACGGCTGTCGATGAGCTAGGTAAATCCCTAGAAGATATGGGCGGCGTTATCAGCACTGAGATGGCGCAGCAGTCAGCAGAGTTGAACGGAAAGCTAGAAGAGATGCAGGCGAGGTTTGCGGCTGTAGGTATGAAAGTGGCTGGAGAAGCGCTACCAAGTATGCAGCAGTTTGTAAACCTGCTTAACGATCCTAGCATTACGTCAGCGCTTTCTGATATTGCATCGGGATTAGTTAAGCTCGGTGAGTGGGCAATCACCGGTGCTGCCAATGTTGCAAAAGCAATGAAATGGATTGGCGAAGAGATCGCTATCTTGCAAGGTGGTATCGGACTGCACGACACAGCGCGACTTGAGGAGCAGTATAAGCAGGTAAGCAAGAATTACGAAAAGCTAAAAAAGGAAGCATCAGACTACGCGAAGCATACCGATACTTTGGCAGGCAAACTAAAAAACGCTGTAATGGCTCCGTCTGCTGAAATGGTCGAGAACGCTCGATTAAAGATGCTTGAGGTTAAGCAAAAGCTAGACGCCTCCAGAAAGCTGTTTTCAGAAGAAATTAGCAAAGATGCTGGGCAGGTAAAGCCGCAGACTGGAGGAATACCGCTTGGACCGTCAGCTAGCCAGCTAACAGAAACCACCAAGGCAGCGAAGCAGCAGCGCGATGCAAACGCTGATCTGATCAAATCGCTTGAGCTTGTGGCAGCCACTATGGGTATGAGCAAAGAAGAAGCCACGCTATACAAAATGGCGGCCGATGGCGCTACAGACGCTCAGCTTACGCACGCTGCAAGCCTGCTAGAGACGATTAAGGTTCAAGGGCAGGCAAAAGAAGCGCAGGACAGCTACGAGGCTCAGATTAAATCACTTGAGGAGTCGCTGCGCTTGGTTGGTCTTGAGGGGCTTGAGCTGATGCAGGCGCAGGCTGAGTTGGCGCTCGGAGAGTACGCGACAGAAGAGCAGATTCAGGGCGTTAGAAAGCTTACAGAGGAGCTATACAAAGCACAGGAAGCCGCAAAGCTTAATGATCTGCTAGGGAAGTACGACAAAGGCTTCAAAGCGCAATCCGACTTCGAGGAAAAAATCGCAGAAATAAACGCTCTGCTGGAAGCGAAGAAGATCAGTGAAGATCAGCATCGAGAGTACACGTTAAACGCTGAGCGCGAGTTAAAGGATCAGCTTCGAGCGCTTGATGAGGAGCGATTCCGAAATCAATCGGAAATGAACGCTGCGCTACTTGATGCGATGAATAACTTCGCGGATAGCGCAGGTAGCGCGTTTGGTTCAGTTTTGGTTGGCTCTACTACAGCGCGCGAGGCCGTGCATAACCTAGCTAAATCGCTAGCTGGCGATCTGATTGGCAGTATGGTGAAAGTGGGCGCTCAAATGGCAATGAACGCAGCCAAAGAGAAGCTTTTTGCTGCTCAGTCTGCCACTACCGCTGCAACTACCGGTGCTGCTATAACCGCTGCTTATACCCCAGCCGCCACCGCTGCATCTATTGCATCAGTCGGTGGTGCTGCAAGTGCCGGTATGACCGCTATGGCTGCTGCAATTCCAGCGATGCTATCCATGTTTGGTGGTGGTCGAGAACATGGTGGACCTGTTGAACCGAGTAAGTTCTATCGGGTGAACGAGGGTGGCAAGCCAGAACTGCTAAATGTTGGCAATAAGCAATACCTGATGCCAAACCAGAAGGGTGAGGTTGTGAGCAATGCCGATGCCACAGCTGGTGGTTCAGGCGGGGTTTCGGTTATTGTTAACCTTCACGAGAGCGCTGAGCGTGCAGGTCAAGTTGAGCAATCAGGAACGGACACAAGCGTTGTCATTGATGCTTGGGTTGCTGATCTGATGGGAGACGGGCAAGCAGCACGAGCGATAGAATCAAAATACGGGCTGAATGGGGTTGGGAGATAATGAGCACGATCTTAAACCAATTGCGCGCAAGTGGTGGCACGGATGCCATCATTAGCGTGATAGAATTGCAGTGTGAAGCATGGGTGTCACCGATCGCGATCTGTAACGGATTTATTGATATTTTCGTGACTACAGAACTGGGCTACGGTCTTGAAGCTGTGGCTACAGGCATGGACGTTGCGTTACCTAGAAAAGACAACACGGGAGCGCAGAATCTTAAGTTTGCGATTGACAACGTTCGCGAGCAGGCAGAAGTTGCCCTGAGGCAGGCGTTGAGTGATCAGCACGAGGTGCGTATGATTTATCGGCAGTATGTTTCAAGCGACCTTGAAGCACCCGCTGATAACCCAGTTCACATGGTAGTTAAACAAGTAGTCAGAAGTGGATCAACGATTGAGATCACTGCTGGGTTTTTCTCGCTTATCGACACGCAGTTTCCGCGTGATGTATACACTTCTGACTTTGCACCGGGGTTAAAATATCTTGATTAGTAAATACCTAGAATGTCATTACAAGTCTGGCGGGCGTGGTGAAGTTATTGACGGCATCATGTATCAAGACTGCTGGGGGTTAACAAGAGCCGCGCGTCACGAACTGTACGGCAAGCCATTACTTCCATCGCTAGCTGGCGCTCGTCATGGTTGCAAGGGTTCAATTCAGGAAGCATACTTAGAGCAGCGCGCTAAAATGAAGCTGTGTGAGCGCATGCCTGGGGCTGTTGTGTCTGTGTCTCGCAGAGGGATTTGCGTTCATGTTGCACTAATGGTTAACGGAAATAACGTGCTTGAGATTAAGCGCGAAGGGCAGCGTGCTAGACTTACACCATGGCGAGAGTTTGCAAGACAATACCCTGCCCCACTTTGGGAAATTGAATTTTATG
>CALJVD010000094.1 GCA_937974825.1 uncultured Oceanospirillaceae bacterium
GGCGCTTTGTACGCTAACCAATAGCCACTGCCTAAGCCAACAAACCAATAAGCAAAGAAGGTGATGATCATTACCATAAAAGTATCGTGATAGGCACGTAAAGCACCTGCTGCTGCCACTTGTACGGCATCAGAGAGCTGAAAGACCGCCGCAAACAGCAACAAACCGGCCGCTGTCGCAACGACCTCAGGGTCGGGTGAGTAAAACCGAGCAATCATGCCAGAAAATAACACCATGATACTGGCATTAAATACGGCTAATACTAGGTTCATCTTAATACCTAACCAGGAAACCATACGAGCAAGATCATTATCTCCACGGCCACGCCAATGACTCACGCGAACAGTTAATGCCATGCCTATGCTCAGAGGCACCATAAAGGTTAGGGACGATACGTTTAACGCCACTTGGTGCCCAGCAACGATAGTAGGGCCTAGTTCAGTTAGGAATAGGGCAATGACAACAAATAGACTGACCTCAAAGAAAATTGCCACGCCAATAGGAACGCCAATGCGCATAATATCTTTTACGTTACTCATAACTGGACGAATAACGTTAGCAAGCAGTGGGAAATCTTTTGGCAAGCGGTGTTTGCGGGTATCTTTTAATAAGGCGATGGCCATGCCAGTAAATACTATGGCACTGCCGATTCCACAGCCAATACCACCTAGCTCAGGCATACCAAACCAGCCATAAATAAATAACCCGTTAGCAGGTATGTTTAATGCCAAGCCAATAAGCATTACTCGTGTTACCCTACCAGGCTGTCCTAAGGCTTCAGCATAAAATCGACAAGCCATAAACACGCCTGCCATTGGCATACCCATAGCAATAGCGCGGACGTAGTTTACGGCAACATAAGAAGTGCGCTCATCGTCTATATACCAGTCTAATAGATAAGAGCCGCCCCACAGCATGACAGAGGCAAACAAGCCAAGTGCAATGCCGCACCAAATAGCCGAGCTAAACAACTTAGCTAAATCGTCGGTACGTTGACCTGAGCTAAGCGCTGACGTTAAAGGCGAAAGTGCCACTAACACCCCAGAGGCAAACAACCAAATAGGCATCCATAAACTGGTGCCAATAGCAACGGCGGCTAGGTCCTCAGTGCTGACATAACCAGACATAATAGTGTCTACTGTTCCCATGCCTACTTGTGCTAATTGGGTGGTTAAAATAGGAAGAGTAAGACTGGCTAAATAACGGATTTCACGAGTAGTAATAGACATTGTATAAAAGCCCAAAATATATGCCCGCATTGTGCAGACAAGCAATGTATAAAAAAAGCCTTAATTGCATTATGATGAGTAAAACAATTGCTCTAAAGTGAGCAACACAGACAAATGGAGTCTTTTCTTGTTTAAAAAGTTAATCGAAAAAGTCATGGGTTCGGGCACTAAGCCCACCTCTGAAGAAAACGGGCGAAGAGCCAACACAACAAAATCACAGAAAACAAACACAGCAGCTTCATCCGGCGCGAAATCAAATAGCAAACCACAAACTAAGGTTAAAGAAACTCCTTGGTCAGTATCCGATTTTAAAGTAGCGCCACAAGAAGGGAAAACACGTTTTCACGATTTAGGTTTACCCGATTCCGTATTGCGCGGAATTCAAGCGCTCGGCTTTGAATATTGTACCCCAATTCAAGCACAAACATTACCTCAGACACTGCGCAATAGAGATGCTATCGGTCAAGCACAAACCGGTACAGGTAAATCCGCCGCCTTCTTGCTTACCATTTTAAATCGAATCCTTACCAACCCTATTCAAGAACGGTTTGCCAGTGAACCTCGAGCGTTGGTTATTGCCCCAACACGTGAGCTTGCCATTCAGATTGGTAAAGACGCCGAAGGGCTCTCTAAGTTCACCGGCTTAAATGTTGTAACAGTTGTTGGTGGTATGGATTATGAAAAGCAGCGTAAGTTGCTGCGTGATCACGTTGTCGACGTACTTATCGCTACTCCTGGTCGTCTTATCGACTTTATACGCAGCCAAGATGTGTTCTTAGACCAAGTAGAGGTACTTGTACTCGATGAAGCAGACCGCATGCTCGACATGGGCTTTATTCCAGACGTTAAACGTATTGTGCGGGCTACTCCTGCTAAAGAATATCGCCAAACGTTACTGTTCTCAGCCACCTTTAACTACGATGTACGCATCTTAATTGATCAGTGGACCAAAGATCCGTTACAAGTAGTGATTGAGCCCGATACCGTTGCTACCGATACAGTCGAACAGCGTGCTTATTTAGTGTCTGAAACAGAAAAATACAATATTCTAAAAGACGTGCTAGCTGACGAGAAACCAGAGCTGTGCATTATATTTGCCAACCGCCGTGATCTTACCCGTAATCTTTGCACAAAACTGAATAAAGAAGGGTATAAAGCTGTGTTATTGTCGGGTGAAGTGAGTCAAGACAAGCGTATAAAAACGCTGGAAGACTTCCGTCAAGGGCGTGCACAAATTATGGTTGCTACCGATGTGGCAGGCCGTGGTATTCACGTTGATGGTATTAGTCATGTGATTAACTACACCTTGCCAGAAAACCCAGAAGATTATGTGCACCGTATTGGGCGTACTGGTCGAGCAGGGGCAGCCGGCGTATCGATTAGCTTTATATCAGAAGACGATGCGTTCTTATTACCAGACTTAGAAGAATATTTAGGCAAAAAATTTGAACTAATTCAGCCGTAAAAAGGTGTTTTATTTATGCGCTTGTTTTGTTTGTTGTTTGTAATTTTAACGGCTGCAAGTTCGGCATTAGCAGACGGAGAGCTAACCGCTAACTGGGCTGAAAATTACATTAAACAAAACCATCCTAATTTAATGCTCGACAGCGAATCAGATCATGTAATGTCTGTTTACTATTTTGGTAAGCATAAAAACAGACGGTTAATGGGCTTAGAGCGCGTTCGCGGCGATGATTACGAACAGTTTTTTACGATTCTAGTGTTTGAAAACAAACGCTTGCTAGGGTATTACGAAAATATATTGAGCTTCCCATCGACCATTAGCAAAGACGGTGTGGTCGGGTTTCCTTTTGGGATAAGCGGCAATATAAAAGAAACAAGGCAACCGCTTAAGTTAGGTTCTAATGTGTTTGGTGATCTGTGCCAAACGCAAAGTCAGATCACCAAATGTTATTCTTGGCAGCCGGCTAACTATAAAAGCTTGAAGTAACGATGTACGCCAAATTGAAAAATAGTGCCTGCATCGTATGACTTACCTAAGTTAGTACGCTCAATGGTCAAGCGATAATCCCATTTCTTCCAAGTGCGCTCGGCGGCAATGCGAAAGTGCCAATAGTGGCTTTTACCACCTGCGGTGTAGATTGCACCTTCTTCCACATCTTTATTCAGCCAATGATAGTTGCCTAAATAAAACTCTAGATTGAAGTCTCTAATTGGAAAAACGTAACTGGTGCTAATAGATTGCCAAGAGTGGTCTGTGCCTAAATAGTCTTGGCTACCTTCCCAGCGGATCGACCAACGATCATTAACTAATAAACTGGCAGATAATGCATCGTAGTCTTGATAGCGAACGCTTTTATCATCATCACCATTAAAGGTGTAACGAGTTGCACTTAAATCTAATGCGATATCTTTATTGATGGGTAAGTAAACACCTGCAAAATAGTCGGCTTCTAGGTTTAAGTCGTCATCGTTACGATGATCCATACCCGATGCCCAACCACCTAAGTAAAACCCACTGTTGTGCTGCCAGGTTAAGCCAGCTTGTAACGTTGGTTTACCGCGAGTCTGGCTGATACCTTCACGCACATACTCTGTAGTAGCACCTAAGTTTGCATTAATTTCAGCAAACGCTGTGGTGCTAATAAGAGTACCTAAAGAGAATACTGCAGCTTGTTTGAACTTATTCAACATACAACCAAAAGCCAATTAAAATCATGAAAGGGCGTATCATACGCTGTTTAACCCATAAATGGATAGCGTTGCTTATCAGTTCTTAATATACCCGAAGAGTTCAAATATAACTGATATAATCACTTTTTAAATAATTCGCGCCCTAAGAGAAGTATGAGACGTTCCAGTTTGCCCGACAGTTACCCCGATAATTATCGAGTTAGTTATTGGCTAAAAACGCTTTGGCCTTATCTAATGGAATACAAAGGGCGTGTTATTGCTGCCTTTCTCTGTTTGATTGCGGCTAAGCTCATCAGTGTTGGTATTCCGTTTCTATTAAAATACCAAGTCGATCATTTAAGCCAAGCTCAAAACGTAGTGGAAGACTGGTGGTATTGGTTTCCACTAGGTTTGTTACTCGCCTATGGTACCGCCCGTTTTTTAACCACTTTTATCGGTGAGCTACGAGACCTGTTGTTTGGACGAGTGACCGAGCGCGCAATGCGTCGTATGTCATTACGTGTCTTTGAGCATCTGCACAAACTCAGTTTAAGTTTTCACTTAGACCGCCATACCGGTGCATTGCAGCGAGATATAGAGCGTGGTACCAATGGTATTAGCTTTATCATGCGTTTTATGATTTTTAATATACTGCCGACTTTGCTAGAGCTAGCACTGGTTATTGGTCTTCTTTTGGCGAAATACCCTCCAGTATTTGCGCTTATTACCTCGGTAGCAGTGGTTCTCTATATTGGTTTTTCTGTGTACATGACTGAATGGCGTACACAGTATATTCGCGAAGCCAACCAAATGGATTCCACCACTCATGCTCGTGCGTTAGACAGCTTACTAAACTACGAAACGGTTAAATACTTTACCGCAGAACGACGTGAAGCAGCTGCTTATGATGAATCATTAAAGCAGTGGGAAGACGCTCGTCGTAAAAACAGATACACCTTATTTAGTTTAAACAGTGGTCAAGCACTCATCGTAAGCTTAGCCATGGGTAGCATGCTAATGTTTGCTGCTTACTATGTGGTTATTGGTGAGATGACTATTGGTGACTTTACACTGGTCAACGCCTTTATGTTTCAGCTGTTTCAACCCCTCAACTTTTTAGGTTTTGTTTACCGTGAAATCAAAGCGTCCATTGCCAATATTGAACGCATGTTTGAACTATTAGATGAAGAACCCAGTGTTAAAGACGAGGGTACCGATCACTTAAATGTGTATAAGGGCGAGGTTCAGTTTGAAAATGTCACCTTTTCATACGCAGATAATCGCACAATATTAAAACAGCTAAACTTAACGCTAGAAGCCGGTAAGACCTTAGCAATTGTTGGCAGTAGTGGTGCAGGTAAGTCCACCTTAACCAAGCTCTTATTCCGATTTTATGACCCTCAGCAAGGCCGTATTTTAATTGACGGTCAAGATATCAAAGGCGTACGTCAAAACGAGCTAAGACGCCAATTAGGCATTGTGCCTCAAGATACAGTGCTGTTTAACGACACGCTCGAAAACAATATCCGCTATGCCAAGCCGCATGCTACCGATGAAGAATTGCTCGAAGTCATTAGCATGGCTCAGCTTGATGGCCTAGTGCGTAACAGCCCTAACGGTTTATCAAGCATGGTCGGAGAGCGAGGCTTAAAACTGTCTGGTGGAGAAAAACAGCGCTTAGCCATTGCCCGTATGCTGCTTAAAAAGCCGGCCATTATGGTGTTTGACGAAGCAACATCATCGTTAGATTCCACCACAGAACAAGCCATTATGCAGGCCATTCGAGACGTATCGAAAGGGCACACTACGCTAATCATTGCTCACCGATTATCGACAATCGCCGACGCTGATCAGATAGTCGTTTTAGAAGATGGACAATGGTACGAACAGGGAACACACGCAGAGTTGCTGGCAAAAAACGGACGTTATGCGCAGTTATGGCAAGCACAGTTGCAGCAAGAAGACTAAAGCTTCCTAGTAGTTTGCTTGGGGCTTAGATAAAATTACATATTTTTATATATAAACATTAGAGGTTTTTAGTGTCAGTCGATATTAAAGTAAGAGGATATCATTTAGATATTTATCAACACGTAAACAATGGCCGCTACTTAGAGTTTTTAGAAGAAGGTCGTTGGAGTTACTTTGAAAAGCATGCATTTTTTGCAGACTTAGCCCAAGAAGGATTAGCTTTCGTTGTCGCTAATATCAATATTAGCTATCGCCGCCCTGCCTATGCGGGTGAAGTAATTCGCATTCTGACACGCATCGACAGCATTGGTAATAAAAGTGCTAAAGCCGTACAAGAAGTGCGCTTAGTAAAAGATGGAGAGTTGGCAGATCTTATTGTTGAAGCCGATGTTACCTTCTGCCTTATGGATGCTAAAACTCAAAAAGCCGTACCCATTACCGGCGATCTACGTGCCAACTTAGAGCGTATGATTCAGGAAGCAAAATGAGCGTTAATCAAGTTCTCGCAGAAATTAATGAGTTTCTAGGGTGCCCAACGCCCGAAGCCTGGCTGCAAGAGGCGTTAAAAAACCCTGAAACCTTATTAATAGATCATGCCAATTGCGAAAAGAAAGCCGCTACCACTGGTATGAACCTAATGTACAAGTACACCTATCACGACGATCTTCTTAAAAAAATGAGCCAGCTTGCCCGTGAAGAGTTACTGCACTTCGAGCAAGTGTTAGGGCTTATGAAAGAACGAAACGTTCCTTATCGACACTTGTCTTCATCGCGTTATGCTTCGACCCTGCGTGATCAAGTACGTAAAGGCGTTGCCGAAGAATTGATCGATGTGTTGATCATTGGAGCCTTTATCGAAGCGCGCTCTTGTGAACGCTTTGCTAAGTTAGCGCCTTTAGTTGATGAAAAGCTGGGTAAGTTTTATACCTCACTGCTGAAATCTGAAGGACGTCATTATCAAGACTACCTAGCGCTTGCACAAAAATACTCTAAAGACGATATTACTGAGCGGGTAAAAGAGTTGCGCGCACTTGAGCAAGAACTCATTGAGTCACCCGATACAGAGTTTCGTTTCCATAGTGGTACGCCTCAATAATCTTTAAACCTTACATAGAGATCCTTATGACATTAACAGCATGGCAAGGTGAAGATATCTCCGGATGGGATAGAAAAGGTGAAGAAGGAGCAACCAGTGTGCACTTACTACATGGCAATGGATTTTGTTCGCCCACGCTATTACCCGTTGGAATGAAGTTTCCACAAGAGTGGAACTTGTTATTTACCGATGTGCCCGGTCACGGTAACTCTAAACAGCCACAAGGCTATATGCCTAATTGGTTAACAATGGCACGACAAATAGGTGAAGCGCTCGAGTCGCGCGTTAATGAACCTATTTATGGAATAGGGCATTCATTAGGGGGTGTAATGACCCTCATGATTGCGGCAGAACGCCCACACCTATTCAAAAAAATCGTGCTCCTGGATCCTGTGATGTTTTCACAAGAAGTGATTTTTATTCAGCGAATGATGCGTAAAAGTGGTTTTTGGCGTCGTACTAATTTGGTTAAACGTGTAGCTAATCGCCGTAATCACTGGCCAGATGCAGACAGTATGCGTGCAGAGTTAAGCCAAAAAGGTTTGTATAAGCATTGGGTACCAGAAGCGCTAGAGGCCTTTATTGAGTACGGTACCAAACCAGTAAGCAATGGTATCGAGTTAAGCTGTGATCCAGCTTGGGAAGCCTCTATATTTGGCTCTTACCCAAGAGGGTTGTGGGAGGCAGTACGTAAGGTCTCTGTGCCGGTTGAAATTATGGTTGCCTCTGACTCGTATAGCTTTATTGCGCGCTCGGCACGCCGAGCAGCCAAAGCCAATAAAAATATTAGCTGGCAAAGTGTTGAAGGCGGACATTGCTTCCCAATGGAACAGCCTGAAAAAACAGCCAAACTTCTTTTAGAGAAGCTACGCTAAAATCTTTGTCAAACATTATTAGCTAGGTTATTGTATCCACCCCATTACAACTATAACGAGATATCAAGTAGGACATATGAGCATGGAGATTCAGGCCGCATTAGATATGGCCGATGAAACCGATTCTTTTTTACAAATTACAGACGTTGTTTATGACCGAGAAGCTGATTTTGGTTACGAACAATTAAAAGATATAGAAAAAACCATTTTTTGTATTGATGGTCTGTTACGTGAAATGGAAAACGGTGGGTTTGTTCAGTTCTTTCGCCAGTCGGCAGGTAACTACACGGAAGACACATTAATAGCCCTTGAGCGCATTAAAGCACGAGTAAGCTATGAACTTCTGAGCAAAATGAAGCAATATTTTCCTGATGAGAATGTTCCTACTGACGAAGATGACAGAGCGGATGTCTTTGACAGCATCGAAAGTGAGTATTCAGACGAAATTACCGAATTAGACGATGAATTCTATGATTCAGGCGAAAACTTAGTTCATTTAACTTTGTCTTATTTACAACGAAGCCTCAAATAGTTTCTAATACGCGTTAGGTAACCTTTTAAACTTAATAAAAATAACTAAGGAATTTTTATGAAACACTTATTAACCACACTTCTTCTTTCTTTATTCATCGCTGTGCCATCTCAAGCACTGACCATCAACGGTGTCGATGTTAAAGAAACAATGAGCTTAGATAACCAAGAACTAGTTTTGAACGGTGCTGGTGTTCGTACTAAGTGGTTTGTAGACGGTTATATTGCAGCACTATACCTAGCTGAAAAAACAACCGATGCAGAAGCTGTTATTGAAGCAGACGAGCCAATGGCTGTTAGCTTAATTATTACTTCTAACATGATTACACCAAAGCGTATGAGTGATTCTACCCGTGACGGTTTTGTTAGCTCAACCGGTGGTAACATCGAACCTATTGCTGACGAAGTTGACATGCTAATCTCAGCATTCAAAGACAGCGTTGAAGAAGGTGACGTGTTCAACCTAGTGTACAAACCAGAAACTGGTGTTACTGTTTACCGCAACGGTGAAGAAAAAACTCGCGTTGAAGGCTTAGAGTTTAAGAAAGCACTATTCGGTATTTGGATTTCAGAGCGCGGTATTCAAAAGAAACTACGTCAACAAATGATGGGTTCTTAATTAAAACTCGCTCACAAAAAAGCTGCCTAGGCAGCTTTTTTTGTGTCTATCAGTTTGTTTACTTGGCTTTCTTCTTATTCATCTCCGCAATTTCACGTAAGCGATCTATCACATCTTGGTTGATGCTGCCTTTAGTGAACTGACCGTTAGCTTTAATTTTTCCTGCAGGACGTTGCAGTAAAAGTTCCAGTGCTTGGTCAACATGATCAATGGCATAAATAAAGAACTTCCCGTCTTTAACCGCTTGTACTACGTCATCATTGAGAATCAAGTTACGCTTGTTGGATGACGGCATAATAACGCCTTGATCACCAGTTAAACCACGCGCATCGCATAGGCGGAAGAACCCTTCGATTTTCTCATTAATACCGCCAATAGCTTGTACCTCACCGTGCTGGTTCATAGAGCCGGTAATGGCTAAGTTTTGGGCAATAGGTGCTTTAATAAGCGCAGAAATCAAGCATACCAGTTCGGCCACCGAGGCACTGTCACCATCGATATAACCGTACGATTGCTCCATAGCTAAATGGGCGGTGACCGCTAAAGGAAACTCTTGTGCGTAGCGGTTACCAAGGTAGCCACTTAAAATCATTACCCCTTTTGAGTGAATGGCTTGGCCTAAACTGGCTTCACGTTCAATGTCGACCACGCCCAAGGTGCCAGGGTAAACCGTGGCGGTAATACGGGCAGGGGAACCAAAACTAGTGTCGCCTAACGACATAACGGTTAAACCGTTAATTTTCCCCGTGGCATGACCTTGGGTTTCAAGTAATACCGTGCCATCGACCATTTGCTCAAACAGTTTGTCATAGACGCGGCTGGTACGCTCTTTTTTAGCGCTTAATGCACGTGAGATATGATGGCCGTCTATCAGCTCCTCGCCGGCGAGCTTACGAATAAAGTCTGCCTCTGCCAGCAACTCAAATTGCTCTCCGATGCGGGCACTTAATAAGTCTTGTTGGTCGGCAAGTTTGGCACTGTAGCGCACCATGCGTTGCACTGCAGACAATGTAAGGTCGGCATACCCTTGCTCATTAATACGGTGCTTAAGCAAGCGTGCATAGGCTTGTAGGTAATCTTTAGTTAGGGGTAAGTCACTGTCAAAATCGACGACCGTACGGAATAAACGACGAAAATCTTCATCGTACTCTTGCAGTAGGTAATAAATCTGACGACTGCCCACCAATACCAGTTTTACATTCAGAGGAATTATTTCTGGTAGTAGAGTGGTGGTATGAATCAGTCCGTAATCAGAAAACGGAGACTCCATTTTCAACTGTTGTGATTGTAAAGCACGTTTAAGTGCTTCCCACACTAACGGCTCGGTTAGCACCTTTTCAACGTCTAATACTAAATAACCACCATTGGCTTTATGTAATGCCCCAGGGCTGATGTTTCGGTAATTAGTAACTAAGGTACCTTGGTCACTGGCGTATTCAATACGTCCAAATAAATTGGCATAGCCTGGGTGAGGTTCGAAAATAACCGGCGCACCGCTGCCTTCATTATGAAAGGTCACAATATTGGGCAATAAACTGTCTTCTAATATATTGCGCTTAATATATTCATCACGTACTTCTAATAAGCGCTCTTCTACCAGCTCTTCCATAATTAAGCGGGGTAGGTACTCTTGCAGTTGGCTTAAATAACCAATAACACCTTCGTGTGACTTAAAACCTTCATGGAAGGGCTTAAGTAGGGGCGTAATGGCGTTACCAACAGTTTCATGATTAAGCTGGCGCAACTGATTGCTGCTTTCACGTTTCCATTGTGGCAGTTCAGATAGCTGATCACTTAACAGCTGTTCAAGCTCACCAATATTGTTATGAAAAGCGTTTTTCTCTTCTTCGCTTAATTGGGCAAACTCAGTCTCATCTAAGGCTTTACCATCATTAATGGGCGTAAAGCTGATGGTGCTAGAGTCTCTAAATACTGCCACGCCACGCTTGTGCGCCTCACGTTCGACCGTTTCGATGGCCTTGTCGTAACGACGGTTAAAGACATAATCAATGGCTGATTTTTTTTGCTGATAAGCCGGGTGCTCAAATACCGCTGGGAAACTTGCCAGTAATTGATCGATAAGCTCGTTAATAAGCTCTTTAAAGGTATTGGCCTGATCGGCAGAAAACTCTAACGCTAAAGGCTCGCGAGGGTTTTTAAAGTTATTAATATAGCACCAAGCACTGGGTGTTTCTTGGCGTTTCGCCTCGCTCTTTAAAAAATCTTGAACGTAAGACGAGCGCCCCGTGCCGGTGTCACCCATAACAAAAATGTTATAGCCGGGACGCTGCATTGCCACACCAAACTGTAAGGCATTAACGGCGCGATCTTGTCCCAAGACCCCATGGAAGGGCTTAAGTGTTTTGGTGCTTTTGAATGAGAAAGTAGAACTTGGAATTTTTTGTGTGATTGCTTGTGCAGAGAGCGGTGCAATTTTAGCCATAGTAGGAATACATCGAAAAATAAAACGCTAGTCTAGCAAGTAAAGCGATGCACGTTAAATTAAGGCTTGAAATAAATACGATTTTCGTTAAGATGCCGGCCAGTCTTGAACATTAAGACGTCTTTGTGGTGGCCCTTATTGGTTCCCTCGCAATGATAAGTCATAAACCCCGCCAGGTCCGGAAGGAAGCAACGGTAGTGACCGACTCATGTGCCGAGGTGATGCTAGTAGGGGCCATCTCCATTTTTACACTGACATTATTCTTATTACAGGTTATCATGCCTGCATTATTTACTTTGTTGGTTGGTAAAAAATTCAGATGAATTATCAGGTACTTGCACGCAAATGGCGCCCTCGCTTCTTCGATGAAATGGTAGGGCAAGAACACGTTCTGCGCGCGCTCATCAATTCTCTAAATAACCAGCAGCTACACCATGCTTACCTGTTTACTGGTACTCGCGGTGTCGGTAAAACCACCATCGCCCGAATCTTAGCTAAGTGTCTTAACTGTGAAGAAGGCATCAGTGCGCGTCCATGTGGTGAATGTGGATCTTGTAAAGAAATTTCTGAAGGACGTTTTGTCGATTTAATCGAAGTAGACGCGGCTTCTCGCACACGCGTAGAAGACACTCGTGAACTACTAGAAAACGTTCAATACGCGCCCACTCGTGGCCGTTATAAAGTCTATCTAATTGACGAAGTTCATATGCTCTCTACCCACAGTTTTAACGCACTGCTTAAAACTCTGGAAGAACCGCCTGCGCATGTGAAGTTCTTATTAGCAACAACCGACCCACAAAAACTTCCTATCACGGTTTTATCACGTTGTTTGCAGTTCAACTTAAAGAACATGCCAGCCGAAAAAATCGTCGATTACCTTCACACCATTCTTAACGCTGAAAAAGTACAGTACGAAGAACCAGCGTTATGGCAACTTGGTCGTGCAGCTCAAGGCAGTATGCGCGATGCGTTAAGTTTAACCGACCAAGCCATTGCCTACGGCGAAGGCTTTATTAGTGAAGATAATGTCCACGCCATGTTAGGTACCATGGACAGAGGGCGACTCTTTAAAATTGCCGAAGTCATGGCAAAAGCCGATGCTTCAGCTGTTATGGCTGAAATTGATAGCATGGCTGAGCACAGCCCTGATTATGACGAGGTGATTCAAGGGCTTTTAACCATCTGGCATAAAGTGGCGTTAGGGCAAGTAGTACCTGCAGCCATTGATAACAGCGAAGGTGAGCGCGAAGCCATCTTAGCGCTAGCAGAAGCCATGCAACCAGAAGACGTACAGCTGTACTATCAAATTGGTGTCAGTGGTCGTGCCGACCTCGCTTTAGCACCGAATGCGCGTCAAGGCTTTGAAATGCTTGTGCTGCGAATGCTGGCGTTTCGTCCCGTAACTGAAGCTCCGGTCGACTTAGACTTAACGACCGCATTGCAAAAAAAAAAGCTAATTAATCAGTCTCAGCCAAGCACGGCTGAACCCCATTCTTCTGTTGAAGCCTCAGTTGAGAATCAAGCGTCGGTTGAGCCTGTTGCTGAGCCTACTGCGCCAGAAACCCCCACCGTTGAAGACAGTGTAGAAAAAGCCAGTACACAGGCAGATGAACCTCTAACTCAGCCAGAGTCAATCTCAACTATAGAACAGCCAACAATCAACAACGATAACGCTCAGACACAAGAAAGCACCGCTATTGAGTCTAAACCAGAAACAGTTGAGCCCATCAGTGAAGCGGCTACACAGCAGGCAGAGCAAAACGATACTGCCTTAGATAATGAAGACAATAACGACAATTTAGAAAGCATTAGTCAGCAAATTGATGAAGTCTTTAGTGAAGACGCATCCAGTCAGCCCGTTGAGCCTGAAATCGTTACAGAAAACACTACAGAAGAAACTCAAACCGCTCCTGAAGAAGCACAAGAGCCCGTCAAGATAGATCTAGCTCCGTTGAGCGTCGAAAACTGGTGGCAATGGGTTGCTGCACTACCTTTAGAAGGCTTTACGCAATCGATTGCCAGCAACCTGGTCTTGGCGAAAGTTGAAAATCATGACTACTACTTTGATTTGCACCCAGACCAAAGTTTCTTATTTAACAAGTCGCAACAATACGATATTGAACAAGCGCTCAGATTATCTATCTCAGACGCCAATGTTATTATTACTATTCAAGAACCAACTATGGAATCACCGGCTGAGCGCGATGAGCGCTTACTGGCCGATTCGCGAGTGTTGGCGCAACAAGCACTAGAGACAGACAGTTTAGTGCAACGAATAGTGCAAGAATTTGATGGGCGAGTCATAGAAGCAACGGTACGCCCCGTCAGTTAACTAAAAATATACAACCGTCAGTTTAGAGGAACATATTATGATGAAAGGTGGCATGGGCAACCTAATGAAACAAGCGCAAAAGATGCAAGAGCAAATGCAACGTGCGCAAGCAGAGCTCGCTGAAGCCGAAGTGGTCGGTGAATCAGGTGCAGGCTTAGTAAAAATCTGCATGAATGGCCGTCATGATGTTAAACGCGTTGAAATTGACGATGCCGTTATGGGTGAAGACAAAGACATGTTAGAAGACTTAGTGGCTGCAGCGGTCAATGATGCTGTGCGTAAAATTGAAGAGCGCAACCAAGAACAAATGAGCAAATTAACCGCTGGTATGGGCTTACCTGCAGGTATGAAACTCCCATTCTAATATGCTGCCCTCTGCTTACCACCAGTTAGTGCAAGCGCTCGATCAGTTACCGACCATTGGCACGAAAGCGGCTGAGCGATTAGCACAGCACATATTAAATACTGGTCAGCTACAGCCGCTGCTACAGGCTCTGTCGGCGGCTGACGCAGAAATACAACGGTGTAAGCAATGTCAAAGTTACAGCGTAGACGAACACTGTCTGCTCTGTACTGACCCACAAAGAGAGCAAGAGAAAATACTGGTTGTGGCTAATGTTAATCATCAGCAATTAGCAGAAGAGCAGGGGTGGAAAGGCACATATTTTGTGTTGCATGGTTTGCTATCCCCTATGGTTGGTATCGGTCCGAATCAACTAGCCATTGCACAACTGCAGCGGTTGTTAAGCCAACAACCAATACAACAAGTAATTATAGCCCTAGAAGACAACGCCGAAGGGCGAGCGACTAGCCAATTTATTCAGTCTTTACCAGAACTCGCAGCGATTAACGTTCAAGCAATCAGCTGGAAACATTGGATAGCCCACTAAGGCCAAACATGAATCAACACGACATACCTCAGCCAGTTTGGATTACCACTAACGCTGAGCTAGCCAACAGTTGCCAACAATGGTTGAACGAACCATTTTTAGCGCTGGATACAGAGTTTATTCGAACCAATACTTTTTACCCAATCGCTGGTTTATTTCAGGTTGCCGACAGCCAACACAGCTATTTGATTGATCCGTTAGAAATTGACGAATGGCAGCCCTTTGCTGACTTGTTAACTCACCCAAATGTTATTAAAGTTTTTCATGCATGCCCTGAAGACCTTGAAGTATGTCGTCGCTTAACCGGTGTTCTACCTAGCCCATTAGCGGATACACAAATTGCCGCTGCTTTAGCAGGGTTAGGCAGTAACCTTGGATTCCAAAAGCTGTTAGAAGAAATATTAGATATTCATCTTCCAAAAGAAGAAACGCGCTCTAATTGGCTGCAACGACCCTTATCCGATAATCAGGTTATCTATGCCGTTGCTGACGTTCACTTCTTGTATCAGCTGTACCCAAAGCTAGTGTCTATGTTACAAACGCTCGGACGTGACGAATGGTTGATGGAAGACTGTCAACGTCTGCTTTTGCAATCGGATCGTGCTGATCAGCCAGAATATTACTTCAAGCGCTTTAAACAAAAATGGAAAATGAAAGCTCAGCAGTTATTCTTACTGCAAGAGCTTTCATTATGGCGTGAACACAAAGCCAGACTAGAAAACGTGCCTAGAAATAACGTCATCGACAGTAATTCGTTATGGAATATGGCGTTCTATAAGGCTCAGACCAAAGAGCAAATTATTCAGTCCGGTGTTAAACCATATTTAGTGCGCAAGTACAAAGATGAGCTTATTCCTCTTATCGAAAACCGACTAACAGTCGGGCAAAAAAAATGGCCACCTTTGGCCGCCAGACCTTTGAGTATTGGCGCAGGTAAACTTTACAAAGCCATCAAAAAAACCGTTAAAAGCACTGCAGATACATTAAATATTCCCGCCGAATTATTGGCCGGCAAGAAAAGCCTAGAAGCCTTATTACGCTCAGGTTACCCCGATGGTACTTATGAGCTACCGCCGGGCTTGTTAGGCTGGCGTGAAGCAGTAATAGGACATAAACTACTGGATCAATTAGAAGCCACACAGGCTAAGCATACAGAGAGTCAGCATGACGAAAATATTGTGTGACGTATACAAAAGCCCTAAAAAACCCGAAACCTATCTTTACGTGAGTAGAGAAGACCAGCTAACACGTGTGCCAGAAGCACTGTTAGAAACCTTTGGTAAGCCAGAGCGTGCGTTAATTATTGTACTAACAGAAGACAAAAAATTAGCACGAGTAGAAGCTAAAAAAGTGATGGCAGCCTTAAAAGAGCAAGGTTTTTATTTACAAATGCCGCCGGTAGAAGAACTACCTAAGCTCGATCTTTTTTATAAGCTGGATAAATAATGAGCAACAGACTATTTTGGCAGACTAAAAAACTGCATGAAATGACCAAAGAAGAGTGGGAGTCATTGTGTGATGGCTGTGGTCTTTGTTGTCTGCAAAAACTGCAAGACGATGAAACCAACGATATCTATTACACCAATTTACATTGCCATTATTTAGACACAACTAATAATCATTGCACGACTTATCAAGACCGACATGAAAAAGTACCTGAGTGCGTTTGGTTAACCCCTGATCAAGCGCATGAGTTTAAATGGTTGCCCAGAACCTGCGCTTATCGTTTATTAGCGTCAGGTAAAGATCTATACCCTTGGCACCCTTTGATTTCTGGTAACAAAGAAAGTGTACATAAAGCCGGCATTACCATGCGTGGTAAGAGCGTGGCTGATAAAACCGTCCCTGAAGCATATTGGCAGGATCATATTATATGGAAGGCATGAGCAACTATTGGTTAGTCTGGTTGATTTATATAGGTTTCGGCATCGTTGGTGTTTGGTGCTGGGATAAGCTTTTCTTTTGGTTGAAAAAGGGCGGAGATATGCGCCGCTTGGCAATGGTGTTGGGTGCAGTGTTATTGCTAACCCCAGCGCCCATACCAGAAACAGAAGGCTTATTTGCACCGGCTATTTATATTTTAATACTCGACTTGCTGAGTGGCTCTAGCCCCTTAGGCTCACCAGCGCTAGTGTGGATATTAGTGGTGAGCTGCATTGCTGTTGTCGCACTGACCATCGGTCAACTTATTCTAAAAAAGAAGCAAGCAGACTAATCTAAATTAAAAGAGTGGGCGGGTTAAACGCCCTTTGCCGCATTTAACCTTGCCCCTGCTTAGTCGCATCCTTATACTCATCGGCCTTATTAAACGTTCAATCGATTGAGGTCTGCATGAAATTTAAGGGTACTGAGCAATACGTCGCTACTCCAGAACTACAGATGGCGGTTAACGCTGCAATTACGTTGCAACGTCCTTTATTACTAAAGGGTGAGCCTGGTACAGGTAAAACCATGCTAGCAGAGCAGCTTGCTGAATCTTTAGGTACTGAGCTGATTCAATGGCACGTTAAAAGTACCACTAAGGCGCACCAAGGCCTATATGAGTACGACGCTGTATCCCGCCTACGAGATTCCCAATTAGGGGTTGATACCGTTCACGATATCTCTAACTACATTGTTAAAGGTAAACTGTGGGAAGCCTTTACAGCCGACAAACCTGTTGTCTTACTGATTGACGAAATCGACAAAGCCGATATCGAATTCCCCAACGACTTGTTGCTTGAGCTAGATAAAATGGAGTTTTTTGTTTATGAAACTCAAGAGCGTATCGTTGCCCAGCATCGTCCTATTATTTTAATTACCAGTAACAACGAAAAAGAACTGCCTGACGCTTTCTTACGTCGTTGTTTCTTCCACTACATCGACTTCCCCGATCGCGACACCATGCAGGCAATTGTTGATGTACATTTCCCTAACATTAAAGCTGAGTTAGTCAGTGAGGCCATGGATATCTTCTTCTCGGTACGTAAAGTACCAGGGCTTAAGAAAAAGCCATCGACCTCAGAACTTATCGACTGGTTAAAGCTATTAATGTCAGACGATATTGGCCTAGATGTACTACGAGACGCCGACCCAACCAAAGCGGTTCCACCTCTATACGGTGCGTTATTGAAAAACGAGCAAGACGTACAGCTGCTTGAAAGACTGGCATTCATGAGTCGTCGCAAAGGGTAAATCATGTTAATTGATTTTTTCCAATCCATTCGTGCCGCCAAGGTACCATGCTCTGTTAGAGAGTATCTTGATTTGGTCGAAGCACTGCAAAAACATGTCGCTTTCGCCGATCTAGATGAGTTCTATGCATTGGCACGCCTGTGCTTGGTAAAAGACGAAAGACACTACGATAAATTTGATAAAGCTTTTGCCGCCTTTTTTAAAGGAATGGACACTTTGCCACCGGGTATGGAAAGTGCCGACATCCCAGCCGACTGGATGCGCAAAGAGCTTGAGCGCATCATGTCTGCCGAAGATATGGCAAAAATACAGTCGCTCGGCGGGCTCGATAAAGTTCTAGAAGAATTTAAAAAACGCCTAGAAGAGCAAAGTAAGCGCCACCAAGGCGGCAATAAAATGATTGGTACTGGCGGTACCTCAGCCTTTGGTGCTAACGGTTATAACCCAGAAGGTATTCGCATTGAACAAGGGCGTTCGCGTCATAAGTCTGCAATTAAAGTCTGGGAACAGCGTAACTACAAAGACCTAGACGACAATATTCAGCTGGGTATACGTAATATTAAAGTAGCGCTGCGTCGTTTGCGTAAGTTTGCTCGTCAGGGTGCTGCTGAAGAATTCGATTTGGATGGCACGATAAAGCACACGGCACGTAATGCGGGCTTCCTTGATATTCGCATGGTGCCAGAGCGCCATAACACCATTAAAGTACTCTTGTTCTTTGATATTGGTGGCTCAATGGACCCTCACGTTCGTGTCTGTGAAGAGCTATTCTCGGCCGCCAAAACAGAATTCAAACACATGGAAACTTTTTACTTCCATAACTGTATTTATGAATCTGTTTGGAAAAGCAATATTCGCCGCACTAATCAGCGCACAGAAACCTGGGAAATATTACGAAAATATGGGCCAGACTATAAAGTCATCTTTGTCGGTGATGCCATGATGGCGCCCTATGAAGTATCCCATGTGGGTGGCAGTGTTGAGCATTGGAATGACGAGCCCGGTGCAGTGTGGCTGCAACGTATGGCCGATCATTTCAAAAAGATTGTGTGGTTAAACCCAGCACCTGAATCATATTGGGGGCAGGGCGGATCACTGGGTATGATTAAAGATATTATGGAAGACAAAATGTATCCTATGACCTTAGAAGGGTTAGAAGATGCTATGAAATATCTCAGTAAGTAAATTGGTACGAAAGTTCCGATTGATTAATGTTATAGTTTTGTAGCAGAATAGAACGGCACGGAAGCCAATTATAAAAAAAATAAAAATGAGAATCCTATGCAAGCCTTGAAAAACAGTTTGGGTCAAACCATACGTATTACTATTTTACTTTGCTTATCACTTAACGTGTCGCTTGCATCTGGTTTCACTGTGGGTGAACCATTTCCTAATTTTACTTTGCCTTCTGCTTATTCTGGCTATGGAAAACAGCTTAGCGAACAATACGGCAAGCCCGTTATGCTAGTCGTGTTAGACCGCTGTAATCGCTGTGAAAACAATCTGATTGAATTCCAACACTTAAATATTACTCATGCGATTAATGACCTTGAAACATGGATCGTGTGGAAAACCTATAAAAAAGACCAGCCACCACAAATATCATTGCCCGTACTGCAAGGCGATTCAAGACTTCGCACCGGCTGGGAAACACCAACAAAATTACCAGCGATCTACTTAATTAATAGAGATGGCGTGTTAGACCATGTGCTGCATGGGTCATTACGATCGCTAAGAAAACAAGTAAAACCTGTGCTAGAACAGTGGATGAAACAAGAATAACCCGAAAAAAAGTGGGCAGAGAGATAACAATGAAATACTTAATTATTGCTTTAACATTTTTTACGCTAGCAGCGAATGCTCAACAATCGGTGTTAAATAAAGAGATTAACACGGTAAAAAAATCCGTTGTCGAGTTAAATCAAGAGCTCTATCAATTAGAACAAGAACTGCTGAGTACTAAAGGTACAGAGGTTGCCTTTTACTTTTCACTGCGTGGTGGAAAGTTTTTTGTACCGCTGTCGTTAGAGTTAAGCGCAGAAGGGTTAGCGAGTGTTCATCATGTATACACCGAGCGTGAAGTAAACGCATTGCGTCAGGGCGCTATCCACCCAGTAGGCAAAAGTAATATTGGCACGGGCAAGCACCTGATTAATGTGCAGGTTCGAGGTGTCGATCAACACGGTGATCCAGTCACATTAGCGTTTGAATCTGAGGTCGAGAAAACCAGTGATCCACTTATGTTAGAAATATCTATCCAAGATAACTCAAAAGCCAAAAAAGCGAACGCTCAGCTTGTCGTATGGTAAGTCTAAAGGTTATCTAATATGAAGCTTTTTACTTTGTTTTTAATGAGTGCTTTGTTATCAGCCGCCACTGTTGCTGAGGAAGTAACTTGGCCTTTGATACCAGAGGTGGCGAATGAGCTTCAAGAAAACAACGCCGAAGACCTTCATACCGGTGGTTTCTATTACTACTATCTAAGCGAAGATTATCAAACTGCCTACAATTACCTAAAAGAGCTGCGGGCAAACGACCAACTTAAAAAGACGACCTTAGATCTTTTAGAGGCAACCTTGCTATTGGCACTCGGTCTAGAAGAACAAGCACTGGCTTTATACGAAACAGTTGAACAAGACACCAACGATGTACCAGCAAAAGCATGGTTATATTTGGCGCGTCGACTTCATGCAATAGGCCACTGGAATCTGGCTGAACGTGCTGCAGTGACGGCCCATATCAGTACGATTGCACCGTTAAATACAGAAGAAACCAATGAAGTGCTTTATCTTGCCATTCATAGCTTGGTGGAACTGCAAAATGCGCACAGAGCTAAATCCTATTTGTCGGCAATGTCAGAACGCAGTAAATGGACTGACTTAGCAAGGCACAATATCTTAATTGGCGATATCCGCGGCTTTGCTTCGTCATATGAAATTAAGCGACAAGTGGCCGATGCAGCTTTCTTTGCTGAAGAAACTGACGAAGGCCAGTCCATTATAGACCGCTCTTATTTAAGTGCCGGTATCTATCTTTTGGAAGAAGGGTATTACGTTGATGCTACCGCTCTGTTAAGCAGAGTTCGTCAAGACAGTCCTTATGCAGCACCGGCCTTACTAGAGCTCGGATGGGCATTGTTAGAGCAGTCTAAGTATCAAGCAGCCATGCAGCCTTGGCGCGAACTGCAAACCAAGTACGCTTCATGGCATCCAGCCGTTATTGAGTCGACCCTTACCGTTCCGCATACCATGGAACGTATTAATGCAACGACTCAAGCACTGCGCGGCTACGAAAGAGCAGAAGAAAGAATCGTAGGTATGCTCGCCGATCTCCGCGAACAGCAACAAGAAGCCTATATCAAACAATGGATAGAAGAATGGTACAGCAACCAACAAGGCGATTGGGGTTGGACGCGCCATAATACAAGCATCGATCATAATAGCGCGATCAGTAAAAACTTAATCAGCTACTTATCCGATTCAACGGTTAAAGAGCAGCTAGACACTCTGTTTGACTTAAAAAGAATTAAACAAAACCTGAGTGATCAGTTGCTAAACATCAATCACTGGCAAGAAACAGCCAAAGTAAGGCAAGATTATTTAACCCAAGTGAATGGTGCACAACGCATGGCAGCACTTGAGACGCGCCATGCGCGTTTAACGCAACAGGCCAATGCAATCGAACAAAGATGGAAAGAAGAAAACGCCTCTCCCTTTGGTTTTGCGGATGACGAACAAAAGGTACAGATTGGACTGTTACGTGACGCTGTGCCAGTTATTAAAGCATTAAAAGAAAACGCTAAAGAACCTAGTGAATACATGGGTTATATTGAGCGTTGGCGTCGTACTCGTGGCTTAATGGTCTGGAATATGAGCAAAGAACGACCCGTAAAAGAAAGACTGGCTTATAACGAACTAAGAGAGCTTAGAGCAGAAGTGACTAAGCTTAATACCCAGCTATCGCATAGCCAGCTGGCGTTACAGTCCACTGAAAATGCTTGGTTAGATTATGTTGCACGAGCAGAAAAAGCCAAAGAAAAAGTCAAAGAGATACAGCATAAAGTGAACGTCTTAGAACGTTTTCAACAGCAACATATAGTGGCTGAAATTCAAGAAAACTTAACGTTTCAAGAAGACAAACTCACCCGCTATTTAGCGCAAGCACGCTTAGCGTTAGCTCGCCTATACGATGACCATCTCCAACAAAAATTGGCGACAATAAACATCGGAGGTGAGAACTAATGCGTTATTTATTAATTCTTAGCCTAGCCGTTACCTTGTCGGCATGTAGCTTGTTCCAAAAAGAACCGGATAACACCCTTGGTGCTTTGCCGTACAAGCCGCTACGTATTCTTCCTAATGGACCCATTGATGTAACTCATGAAGACGTCCAAGAGCGTTATCAGCGTTATTTGGAGGTTGGAGAAGATTCCGAGCTTCGTATTCGTACAAGGCACCGTATGGCAGCTCTCAAGCTTCAGGCAGAAGAGCTTGCCTTAGACAGTGACGATCAAGAATTCTATTCAGAGCGCAGTGCATTAGCCGTTATAGCAGACTATGAAGCCTTATTAAGTGAACACCCTGATCGCCCAGATAACGACATAGCCTTATACCAGTTAGCCAAGGCATACAGTATTTCAGGGCAGCCTTATTTATCGATTGCGACCTTAGAGCGTTTAACCGAAGAGTACCCTGAATCCCAGTATTATTTAGAAAGCTATTTCCGCTTAGGTCAGCTCTATTATGCCAGTCGCGACTTTGAAATGGCGGCTGAAGCCTACCAACATGTGGTAAATATTGGTCGTGACCAAAACGATTACTACACCAGTGCAGGTTACTTACTGGGTTGGTCTTTATTTAAACAGAGCCTATTTGAAGACAGCCTTCTAGCCTTTACTCGTGTGCTAGACGAAGAGTTTGTCAGCGAATATGCACTCGAAAACGCAACGGCTAATGTAGATTTGCGTGACGATATATTCCGCATTATGGCGATCAACTTCGATGAACTAGGCGACTGGGATGAAATCGAGAAATTCTACGCCGAGCATGGCGAGCGTTTCTATGAATACCGTTTATACGACAGCCTAGCGTCGCTGCACTATTCACGTGAATACTATCGCAGTGCTGCCTCTACCTTACGTGAGTTTGTTTTACGCTATCCATTAGATAAACGTGCTTCCAGTTTTTACGAGCGTTTGATTGAAGGCTATAAAACAGCCCGTTACAGCGTTTTAATGCGCCGCCATATGGAAAACTACGTTTCTTTATTCGGCGTGCAGTCTGACTACTGGGCAGAGCATGTTAATCAACGTCAAGAGTTAACGGCTAAATTATCTGCTTATATGTGGGACTTAGCCGGATTTCATCATGGCTGGGGGCAGAACACCAAAAACGCGAACGACAAACGTGAACGTTTATCCATCGCTGCACGTTGGTATCAAGAATATATTGATAGCTTCCCACTAGCTGACGATACCGTTAATGCCCATTTCTTATTAGCGGAAGTCTCTTACGAGCTTAAAGATTACCCAACAGCCATTCGTAACTACGAGATTGTGGCGTATCAATACCCTCAATTTGATCAAGCCGCTGAAGCGGGTTACGCCGCTATTTTAGCGTATAAAGCACATCGTCCTAGCCAAGAAGAAAGCAAACTATGGCAGCAAGCGACTATCGCCAGCTCAATGCGCTTTGTTCAAGAATTTAAAACAGACACTCGCAGCGGTATGGTTTTAGTGAACACAGCTGAACTGTTATTGAAAGATAAATACTATCGTCAGGCGCTATACGCTGCCCGATTAGCCGGGCAAATGGATGAAAGATTAACGCCTAAGTCTCGCTATGGTGTCGCTTTAGTACGTAGCCATGCTTCCTTTGAACTGGGCTATTACGAAGAAGCCGAAGAGTCTATTAATCTAGCCTTAGCGCAGCAAATGGCTGATGCTAAAACACGCAAAGACTTACGCACTAAGCTTGCAGCAAGTATTTATCGTATTGGCGAACACTACAAAGATGCCGGAGATACTAAGCAAGCGGTGTACCATTGGTTACGCCTCGCAGATTCCGTACCTGAAAGCGATACCAAAGTCATCGCACATTACGACGCAGCTACCTTGTTAATGGAAAACGAAGGCTACTATCCACAAGCCATTGCCGTATTACTAGACTTCCGTCAGAAGTATCCTACTCACCGACTTGCCGCAGATATTCCGAGTAAGTTAATTGTTGCTTATGAGGCGCAAGAAATGTGGGGAGATGCTGCGTTTGAGCTAAAAAATATTGCTGAAAACAGCACGAAAGCAGAAGAACAACGCATTGCTACCTATCAGTCAGCCGAATACTATGAAAAAGCCGGTGACCTAAACAATGCGCGTGATATGTTCCGTACTTACGCACACCGTTATCCAACGCCCTTTGACCCAGCCGTCGAAGCGCATTACCGCTTAGACCAAATCTACGCACAAATGGGCGAAGAAGAAAATCGTCAATTCTGGCTGGCTAAAATCATCAGCCTACATAACAATGCTGGATCACAACAAAGTGATCGTTCTCGTTACTTAGCCGCCAGTGCCGCCTTCCAACTAGGTGAAATTGAGCGTAAGAAGTTTGAAGCTGTAGCCATAACTATTCCGTTAGATAAAAGTATTACCACTAAGAATAATTTATTATTGGCGGCACAAAAGCGTTATACACAAGCTGCTCAGTCAAATGTGCAAGAATTTACAACCTCATCAACCTATCACTTAGGTCAACTGTATGCCGATATGAGCACGGCGCTTATGGAATCAGAGCGCCCACAAGGGTTAGATGAATTAGAACTAGAAGAGTATGAGTTTCTTATCGAAGAGCAGGTCTTCCCATTAGAAGAAGCTGCCATTCAAATTCATCAAACAAACTCAGCCCGTACCCGTGATGGCCTATATGACCGTTGGATTAAAGACAGCTTTAAATCACTAGCCAAGCTAATGCCCGGTCAATACAACAAACAAGAACGAGTAGTAACTTATGTGGATCAAATACGCTAGCTTGGTGTTAATGGCATTGCTAATAAGCGGCTGTAGCTTATTTGCAACCAAACCTAAGTTAAACGAAGAAACAGATCAGTCCATACCTCAGGCGCTGTCGATTGCGTTCAAGCAAGGATTGCAGATGCTTGAAAAAGAGCAATATGAACGAGCAGAAAAACATTGGAAAATAACGGCAGTCCAGTGGCCACAATATCCAGGGATTTGGACAAATCTAGCACTTAGTCAGTGGCACTTAGGTGATTTTGAAGCAGCGACCGAGAGCAATAATAAAGCCATTAGCGTGAATCAAGACTTTTGCCCAGCTAAGAAAATTGGCGCGTTGTTACAAAAAGAACAGGGCTTGTTTTTAGAAGCTATAGCAAGCTATGAAATCGCTGCAGAATGCTCGCCTAATGACCCAGATATCCCATACAACATGGGTATCATTTACGACTTGTACATACAAGATATTGGTTTAGCACTGACTTACTACACCAAGGCACAAAGTTTATTAAACGAAGAAAATGAAACCTTAGCCATGTGGATTACCGACTTACAAAATCGTCAGCCCACACGCATAGCAGGAGAGGGCGAATAATGAAACGACTTGCGCTACTACTTCTGCTACCCGCCATAGCGATGGCACAACCTGATAAGGTCATTCGTTTAGAAGGGATTTCTATTCAAGGCAGTAGTGAAGAACCTCAGGTTATGTTCATTGCCCCTTGGAAAGAAGCACCGGGAACGGCTCGCCTATACCAAGAAGCGGCTAGTTATCGGCAGCAATGGTTGCATAGTTTAGATGAACAACGTCTTCAACATGAAATGCAGCTTCCACAGTACTATTTGCGTCCAACAGAACAAAACGCAGATAAATAACAACAACTTACATACTAATTATAAAAAATCGTGGGGATTTATATGAACGCAATTATTAGTTTTTTCCAAGAGGGTGGCGCTTTTATGTACCCTATTGCTGCGATCATGGCGGTTGGTCTTGCCATTGCTATCGAGCGAATGATTTTCTTAAGCAAAGAAAAGCGCAGCAATCGTCAGACTTTTGAGGAAATTCTACCCATGCTGCAAAAGCGTGACTTCCGTGGAGCACTGAACTACGCCAATAGCTCAGACAGCAAAATGGGTCACATTTTTTCTACGGCTATTTCACGTATGCCAAGCAGCAGCCGTCGCGAAGATATCGAACTAGCCATGGAAGAAGGCTTAATGGAAGCTATTCCCCAGTTAGAAAAACGCACACCTTATGTAGCTACCTACGCAAATATTGCTACCCTTCTTGGTCTACTTGGTACCATTATGGGTCTAATCGCTGCCTTCTCTGCCGTTGCTAACGCAGCGCCTGCAGAAAAAGCCGCACTGCTATCACAAAGTATTTCGGTGGCGATGAACACCACTGCATTCGGTCTGATGGCGGCTATTCCTCTACTGTTATTGCACAGCTACTTACAATCTAAAACAAACGACATAGTCGACAGCTTAGAAATGGCTGGTGTTAAATTTCTAAACATAATTTCAGAGCGTAAGCCAACCCAAGATAACAACTGAGAATCGCTATGAGACTGCCGAGAAAAGAAAAGCAAGAGGCGGATCTTAACGTAACTTCCTTCATGAACTTAATGATCGTGTTGGTGCCAGTGTTGCTTTTAAACATGGTGTTTTCCCAGTTAGCAACATTAGAGTTGCACCTGCCATTAGGTGACCAGGACGAACCCGTTCTATCAGAAGAAGTTTCGTTAGAAGTGGTTATTCGGGCACAAGAATTTGAAGTGATGCGAACCTTCAAAGAAGAATCCGAAACCATTATAAAACTGCCTAAAAAAGCGGGCGAATACGATTACGCAGGGTTGTCAGAAGCACTACAGGATATTAAGAAAAATCCTATTTTTGCCGACAAAACAGACATCAGCTTATTGTCTGAACCCGAAGTAAACTATCAAACGCTTGTAACCGTTATGGATACTGTGCGTATTTACCCAGCCGTGGTTGCGGCTTCTTTGGTAGATGCTGTGCTGTTTCCAGACATGTCATTGGGTGAAGCCCCGGAGGTGACAGAATGAGTATGTCACGCCGTGCAGCGCGTATGCAGCGCGCCCATAAGCGCAATAAACAAGGCGGCGGTTTAAACCTTACCGCACTGATGGATATTTTCACGATTCTTGTATTCTTCCTAATGGTTAACCAATCGGAAGTAACGGTACAGAGTTCGGATGATATCAAACTGCCTGCGTCTTTAGCCGACACGCAACCTGAAGAGCAAGTAACTATTCTACTGACTAAAACCAGTATTTTGGTTCGAGGAAATGAAATAGTCAGTACTGCAGAAGCGTTAGCAGAAGAAGGCGAAGAAATTACCGCGTTAAAGAAAGAGCTTGAATATCTAGCCAGCCGTACTCCGGTAGCGGAAGGCGCCGTAGATGAAGGCCGTGCTATTACCATTATGGGCGACAAAGACATTGCCTATAACTTACTTAAAAAGGTAATGAACACCTCGGCTAAAGCCAGCTTTAACCAAATTTCGTTAGCGGTTGACCAAGTTCAACCTGGGGGAGGGGGATAATGCACAATACCTCTAACAACCTCCCATGGAACGATCATCGCAACAGTAGTTTTAATAAAATACTTATTACTCTACTGGCCGTGGTATTTATCTTTGGTGCCATCATCCCCATGATCAAAGTACCCGAGCCCGATCGTTCAGAACTGGAAAAACTACCGCCTCAACTAGCCAAAGTACTTGAGCGTAAAAAGCTTGAAAAACCCAAGCCGGTTGAGCCACCTAAGGTAGAAAAAAAGGAAGAGCCTAAGCCAGAACCAAAACCTGAGCCTAAGCCCGAGCCGAAACCAGAACCTAAGCCAGTGCCACCAAAGCCGGAGCCTAAGCCTGCCCCTAAACCAAAAATAGAGGCGACGCCAGAACAGCGTCAAAAGGCAAAAGAAACCGCTAAAAAAGCCTTTGGTAGCGATGCGTTAAGTGCTTTACAAGCAACACGCAGTCAAGTACCGATTGCAGCGCTTGGTACCTCCAGCAAGAACTTAAGTAATGCTGGTAGTACTGCTACTAACGTTGGCACAGTGGTAGACCGTGATGCAGCCCTACGTGGCTCTGGCGGTGTTGATACCAGTGGTTTAACCGTAGCAACGGCTGGCCAAGAACTTGGCTCACGCGAGTTAACCGCGGTTGAACTTACCGAAGAGCAAGCAGCCGCCACAGTGGCTAGCAAAACACGCTCACAGGAAGAACTGGGGTTAGTGTTTGAACAATACAAAGTCGACTTCGACCGTATTTACCGTATGTCTTTACGTAGGAATCCAAACCTAAAAGGATCGGTAACACTAAAACTAGAAATTCAGCCTAATGGTACTGTAAGCAACTGTTCAGTATTACGCAGTGAACTAAACGACGATGGTCTGCACAGACGTCTAGAGATGAAGTGTCGACAAATGCGTTTTGAAGCACGCAGTAATGTTGAAGTGGCAGAAGTGGAATTCCCAATTCGCTTTATGCCTTAGGTTAGAGCTAGCGGTTGCTAGCCCTAACACAGTGATAAAAATAGCGGCTTCGGCCGCTATTTTTATTGGCGTCAATTTAATTAAATGTAGGTCGGTCTTTAGGCCGA
>CALJVD010000095.1 GCA_937974825.1 uncultured Oceanospirillaceae bacterium
TCTTCGTTAATAAGCTCGGGCTCATCCACTAGTTCTTGGTTAACGGCAATGACTTTACCTTTTACGGGCGCATAAATATCAGAGGCTGCTTTTACCGACTCAACCACGGCAACTTCTTGGCCAACTTCAACTTCCATACCGACTTCTGGTAGCTCAATAAATACGACATCGCCCAATTGTTCTTGAGCGAAGTCAGTAATACCCACTGTCACAGTACCGTCGGCTTCAACACGTGCCCACTCGTGTGACTCCATGTATTTTAAGTCGGTAGGGACATTGCTCATTGTTTTCTCCTAAATAGCTGTACGACAGCTGTTTGTATATTTAACTTAATGTGTCGCATTCTAAGGCAACAAAGAAAAATTAAAATTGTTTTTTACCATTTCGTACGAAAGGTAGGTTAATAACTGTAGCACTTACTAAATTACCATCAATGCTTACTTGGCATTTGTCTTGCGTTGTTGCAGGAACACGCGCAATAGCAATATTGGTGTTTAGACTGGGCGAGTATGTAGCAGAGGTGATCACACCGCTGTTTTCTGCATCTGTTAGTGCTTGTCCGGTGCTGGCTGCGGCATGTTGCGGTAATACTAAGCCGACTAACTTGAAGTCTACTCCACGCGCTTGCTCAGCAGATAAAGCATCACGCCCAAGAAAGGCGCGGTCTTCAGGTTGCCAAGCGATGCTGTGTGCCATGTTAGAGGTAAGCGGTGACTCTTGCTCGCTCATCTCTTTGCCATAGAAGTTAAAGCCCGCTTCGATACGTAAGCTGTCGGCGGCTTGTAAGCCACAAGGCACAACGCCTGCATCTAATAGGGTTTGCCATAGTTCGGCAGCGTCTTCTTCCGGCAGAGTGATTTCTAAACCGTCTTCACCAGTGTAGCCCGTGCGCGAATAAAACCAATGCGATAGGGTTTTGCCTTCAAAGCGGTTTAATGAATCAATCAGCTCTGCGGCGTCAGGATACAGTTTTTTAACACAACTTATAGCCTTAGGCCCTTGAATAGCAATAAGGCACAGTTCCGGGCGTTCGGTTAGCGATATCTCATAACCTGTGGCATGAGCGGTCATCCACTCAATGGATTGGTTGCGCGTATGCCCGTTAGAAATAATGCGATACCAATTGCCCATGTTATACAAAATTACATCGTCAATAATGCCGCCATTGTTATTAAGCATGGTGCTGTAGAGCGCTTGTCCGGTGTTTTCTAAACGTGAAACGTTGTTAGCCAGTAGTTTTTGTAAATAAGCTTCGGCATCGATGCCGCGTATATCCACAATGGTCATGTGCGACACATCAAACATGCCCGCGTGCTGGCGTACTGCTAAATGTTCATGTGTTGCTGAATGGTAATGGTTGGGTACTTCCCAATCGCCAAGTAATGTAAAACTGGCATTAGATTCGAGGTGCTTAGTATACAGAGCAGTGTGTTTACCCATTCTAAATCCTGAGTAGATATTCTTGTTATAAGTATTGTTATCTGTTTTTTAGCTCTTTTTTAACCGTTAATTAGCCTTGACTCCGACTAAGGCTTCATTGTCTTAGCAATGAAAAAAGCTGGCAAGTATAGCGCTAATAGCCACTGTTAGCACCTGCCTTCATGCTTTGATTGCACGAACCATTAACTGAATATGCTGAGTAAGAATTTCTTCGTGGCTAGCGGGTAGCTCTAGGTTTTCTAACAAACCGTCCATATGCGCTAAGGCGAAGCCGTGAATGTTTGCCCAACAGCTATTCGCCAGTAAGGGCGCGGGCACTGGGGTTATTTCACCATTGGCCTGACCTTGTTCAATAAAGGTTTGCAAGACGGTAAAAGCGGCACGCCCAGCAGCGACTAATTTGGGGTGGTTTTGACGATCAGAAATGGTAGGGCCAAACATCAAACGGTACTTTTCAGGGTTATCAAAAGCGTAGCGTAGGTATACCTCGCCGGCGTTTTGAATATTTTCAGGGGCACTTTTTCCAAGGGTGATGGACGCCAAAAACTCATTGGCTAACTCTTGTAATGCTAAGGTGGCAAGCTCTGCCAGTAATTCATTTTTATCGGTAAAGTGACGGTAGGGCGCCGTTTGTGAAACGCCAACATCACGTGCTAAAGCACGTAAGCTCAGCTTTTCGACCCCTTTTTCGCGAATAATGCTAATGGCTTTGTGTAAGAGCTCTTCACGCAGATTGCCGTGATGGTATGTGTTATCAGTTTTAGTGCTCATTTCTTATTCTAGGTGTGTTTAGTCGGCGACATAATAGGTGAAATATTTTTTATTGACCATTATTGTGCTTTGGGCATACTATGTTTTCAATGTAAACATACTCTTTATAGAGCCTAATTAAAACAATAAAGTGGCCAAAATGAAAAACCTATCAATTCGTCGACTCTGTCTGTTCATTCCCTTGTTTTTTTCGCTTGCTGTTTCCGCTCTGGAGCCTTTGTCGGTAGAAGTGTCTATTGCGCACTGGCAAGACTACTCTAAGCCGGTGCGTATTAGCGGCACATTAGAGAACAAGTCTGAACAGAACTTAGCTTTTAAAGTGAGTGGCTTAGTAAAAAAAGTTAAGGCGAACGAAGGGCAGTGGGTTAAAAAAGGGCAAGTACTCGCCGCGTTAGATTTAGAAGAAATTAACGCTCAGGTGTCTAAGGCACAGTCGGTGTTAGATAACTCAGAACGCAACCTAGAGCGTTTTACCTCGTTACAAGGGCAAAACGCTCTGTCGATAGACCAACTACAAGCGGCCGAAACACAAGTAGACGTTGCCCGTTCCGATTTAACCGTCGCTAAGTTTAATTTGCGCCATGCGGTGATTCGTGCACCTGCCGATGGACGTGTGCTTAAGCGTTATATTGAAAACAACGAAATGGTCGCCCCTGGTACACCGGCTTTTATCTTTGCGCCTAAGCAGGGTGGTTGGGTGATGCGTGCCGGCGTGACCGACCGTGATATCGTTCGACTTAGTTTGGGTGACAGCGCAGAAGTAACGCTTGATGCATATCCTGGTGTGCCATTTAAAGCACAAGTGAATGAGCTGGCGGCACGTGCCGATATTAGCCAAACCTTTGGCATAGAGTTACGTATCGAAGAAGAAACTGAAACACCATTACTTGCCGGCTTTGTCGCCTATGCAGAAATCATCCCCATTCAGTCGCGAAAAGTAGTGCTGTTGCCGGCCATGGCGATGGTCAGAGGCAGCCGTACCGAAGCTATTCGTAAAAGCGGAATGCACAGCGAAGCTGAAGTTTTTGTCGTCAATGAAAACAACCAAGCTGAATTGCGTCGCTTGCCATTACTATCGATAGAACAGGGCAACTTAGTGATTGCGTCAGGCTTAGAAGAAGGTGAGCGAGTGGTGACTAAAGGGGCGTCCTTTTTAAGTGAAGGGCGTGCCGTAAACATTACCGCTAATGCGTCATCCGACTCACAACTCGTAACAGAATAGAGGTAGTTACCATGAAATTACCTGGACTGGCTGTACGTAACTATCAGCTAACGATTGTTCTGTTTGCTCTGCTATTGGTTTTAGGCACAGTATCTTTCTTTACTATGCCGCGCTCGGTTGACCCTCAGTTTAACTATCCGGCGGCCGTTATTAAGGTAGTGTCGCCGGGAACTACACCTCTAGATATCGAAAAGCTTATTGTTGACCCCATCGAAAGCGAGCTGAACGAGCTGGATGACATTTACGAATTTAAAACCAACGTCGAAGATGGTTTAGCTTTTATTCGAATTGAGTTTTTATTTAATACCAACCCAGACGACAAATACGACGATGTGGTGACCGCAGTCTCACAGGTGCGTGGTCAGTTACCCGACAGTGTCGCACATTTAAGTGTTGAAAAACTCACGCCCTCAGACGTGAATATTCTGCAGGTCGCGCTAATTTCAGAACAAGCCGACTATTTAGAATTAAAGAAACACGCAGAGCTATTAGAAAAACAACTTGAGCGTGTCAGTGGTGTACGTCGTACTCGTATTGATGCCTTGCCAGAATTAGAAGTCCAAATCCAGGTAGAGCAGCGTAAAGTTAATGCACTAGGTATCAGCTTGGCTGAAATCGCACAGGCGGTAGAGCAGTCGGCACAAAACATTCCAGGCGGTTACGCTGAAAGCGGTGAGCGTCGCTTTACCATTCGTACCAGTGGTGACTACGAAAACTTAGAGCAAATTGAAAATACCGTGGTGCGCTCAGTGGGCGGTAAGATTATTTATTTGCGCGATATTGCTCATGTCAGCCTGACAGAAAGCCTGCCTATTTATAAAGCCCGATTTAATGGTGAAAAAGCGGTATTTATCTCGGCGGTACAGCGTATGGGCACGCAGATATTTGATGTGAGAAAAGATATTGATCAAGTATTGGAAGCCTACAAACCACGCTTGCCAGAATACATGCGTATTGAATTGGCGCTTGATCAATCCGACAGTGTTGAATTCCAAATTACCCACTTCTTTGACAACCTCAAACTCGGTTTGGCGTTAGTAGCTATTATGTCGTTATTAGTGCTGGGCTTTAAGCCGGCCTTGGTGGTAGTAGTGGCTATTCCCTTATCGATCTTTATTGCCATTGGCTGGGTTGATCTAAGCGGCTTTGGCTTAAACCAAATGAGTATTATTGGTTTGGTAATTGCTCTAGGGATGCTGGTGGATAACGCCATTGTGGTGGTTGAAAACGTTGGCCGGCATCTGCGCGAAGGTAAAACACCCAAGCAGGCGGCAATATCAGGCAGTAGCCAAGTCGGCTGGGCGGTAGTGTCTGGAACCCTAACGACCATTCTGGCGTTTGTGCCGCTGATAATGATGCAGAATGGCCCCGGTACTTTCTTGCGTGCCATGCCCGTTACTGTGGTGCTGACACTGATTGCTTCTTTAGTGGTGGCTTTAGGGTTAACGCCACTATTAGCCAGTCGTTTAGGCAGCAGTGTTAACTCAACCCCTTATTTGCAACGTAAACTACAAACACTGGCAGATGGACATTATAAAAACGTGCTCGATAAAGCCTTGGCTAAGCCAAAAGCGGTATTGGGCATTTCGGTGCTGGTGCTGGTGTTAGCTTTGGCGTTATTTCCCATAATTGGCGTGAGTCTGTTTCCTAAAGCAGAACAACCAATGATTTTCGTTAGCATAGAAATGCCAGAAGGTACTACCTACCAACATACCGATTTAATGGCATCGCAAGTCGAAAATATTGTGAATAAGTACGATATTGTTAAAGACATTGCTACTAACGTCGGCCGTGATAACCCGCGCGTTTACTATAATATTTTTCCATCCCGGCAAGCCGTTAACTACGCCCAACTCTTAGTAACCTTGCACGAACGTGATTTAAGGCAAGTAGAGCCTTTTGTTGCTCAGCTACGTCAAGAGTTTAACAAGTTCACAGGGGTGGATATCAGCATTAAAGAATTTATGCAGGGTCCACCTGTAGCGGCACCGGTAGAAATACGAGTAATGGGTGAGGTGCTTAACGATATTCGTGATGCCACTTTAGATGTTGAAGAAATCATTGCCAATACGCCCGGTACGGTCGATGTGGAAAACCCCATTAGTAAAGAAAAGGTTGATCTGCATGTCGATATTAATCGTGATAAAGCCGCGCTATTAGGTATTCCATTATCAACCATCGACCACAGTATTCGCACCGCACTGGTGGGGTCTAAAGTAGGTAAGTTTCGTGACGAAGAAGGCGACGAGTATGATTTAGTGCTGCGTTTGTCGGAATATTCAGACCCGCAACTAGGGGTCTTTGATGATATTCAAGTGCCCACGGCTGATGGCACGTTGGTGCCCTTGTTGCAGTTGGCGACTATTCGCCCTGAAACAGGCATCGCACGCTTCCACCATTTTTCTACCGAGCGTATGGCATCGGTGACAGCGCATGTTCTGCCGGAATACACCACTGAAGACGTAACGAATGCAGTGGTCGAACAGCTTGAAGAGTACGCATGGCCGGCGGGGGTGTACTATGAAATCGGTGGTGAGCAATCCAGTCGAAAAGAAGCCTTTGGTGGCATGGCGAAAGCTACGGCCTTTGCTTTAATGGGTATTTTCGCTGTGTTAGTGGTGCAGTTTCGATCCATTACTCAGCCACTGATTATTTTCGCTGCCATTCCGTTTGCGGCGACAGGATCCTTCTTAGCGTTGTTTATTGCGGGCTACACCTTCAGTTTTACTGCCTTTATTGGCTTTACTTCGCTGGTGGGCATCGTGGTGAACAACTCTATTATTTTAGTAGATTACACCAACCAAATGCGCTTAGAAGGTATGAGTAAGCTTGAAGCGATCGCTTCTTCAGCGCACACGCGTTTTATTCCTATTGTGCTAACGAGCTTAACGACTATTGGTGGTTTAATTCCTATTACTTTATCGGGCTCCGGAATGTGGTCACCTTTAGGTTGGGTGATTATTGGCGGGTTAACGCTCTCGACTGTATTAACGCTAGTGGTGGTGCCGGTGCTTTATACTATGTTGAGTGAAGATAAAATCGAGCAGGCCTAAGCTAAGAACTTAAGGAGACACTTTTAACGTAGGTTTGAATACGTAATTGTCTCCTAACTCTTTAGGCACCGGCGGAAAAGGATTAGCAACCAGTATCGATTTAACCGCCCAGTCATCAAAGGCTGGGTTACCGCTTGAATCAATGACCTGAACATCGGTTGCAATTTGTCGATAACTAAAGCGAATTTCAACTCTAACGCTACCGCTAAAACTATGCGGAGCGGTTAGGGTTTTGCGAAGATGCGCCAGTACTTTTTGTTGGTAGTCTCGCTCTAATGGATCGCTTGAAAGTAGTTCTTTCGATACCGCCAACCCACTTTCTTCTTTTGTATCATCATTAATGCTTTTTTCTGAACTTGCTGTTGGCGCAGGTGCAGTAGGCTTAGCCACAGCGTTTGACGACAGTCTGCTGGTCGCTGTTTTAGTCGAGGGGATTTTAGTGGTTACTACCGTCTGTTGAGCACTGTTCGATTGTGGTTCTTGCTTAGCCGATGACGCTTGAGTGCTTTGTTTTGCCTCTGCCGCAGTCGGCGGTTGTGCTTTTTTAATTTCAGCTTGAGTCGGTGTTTCTTGCTTTAGCTCGGCAAAAATAACCGGCAGTGCCGTTGGTTTAGACGGCTGACTTTTATTGCTAAAATTTGGCCACATAAGCAGCAGGTGAAGCCCTAAAGAAATTAAAACAGCTATCCATAACGTTTGGTTGGAACGCTTAGTAACCGATCTGTTTCTTTGAAATGGATTCACCGCTTTCCCTTTTACTGTTGTACTCTGGCACTATTATGAGTGATATAGTTTAAAACGTGTAATCAAAGCATCTAATTAATAAAAGCCGTGCATTTAAATGGGCGGTTTTCGAAGAGCAACTAAGAACACCATGTCATCTGCCATAGATTCCAGTCAAATAGCGAGTATAACCAGCATCAGTCAATATGTAGGCGACAGGGCGAAACCTGCATTGCACTCTATTGCACGTAGCGAGTTGCTTAAGCGCTTATCCGAGCAGCCATTGATTTGGTTAAACGCCCATGCCGGTTTTGGTAAAACTCAATTGATGCTACAGCTTGCCGATCAGCACGAACAAAATAACGGACAGGTGCTTTGGTTAAACCTAAACGATAAAGCTCAACAAGAACATTACTTTATCGCTCTGTTGATTGCTTGCACTCAACAACAGCTATCGCTCGATGAGCGAGCCACTGCGTTGTTAACTGAAGCACAACAAAACTGTACGCAAGATATAGAACAGGCCCTATTAAGCTGGCTGACCTGCCTGTTAGAAACAAAAGAACGACTCTTTATTGCCTTGGACGATGTGCATTTATTGGGAGAGGGGCAGAGTTGGCAGCTGCTTATACGCATACTGGAGCTAATACCAAGCCACTGCCAGATGGTTTTGGCTGGTCGATACTTACCGGCAGCAACTGGTCGCTTGCGTTTGTTGAATAAATTACAGTGGCTGCAATCTAACGATTTGCGCTACAGCGAAACAGAGATTCAAATAGCCATTAAACAGCATGGCCTTACAAATAACGCCAGCCAAGTACAAAACAACCTTGCTTACTTGCAAGGCTGGCCGGCTGGGCTAAGTATTTGGCTGACAAAATTCAGTCGCCTGCATCCGTACGAAGTGGGCGCAAACTTTGCTGAATATGAGCTAGACGATTATCTAACAGGCGAAGTGTTAGAGTCTATATCGAAAGAAATGTTGGTCTTTTTGCGCGAACTGGCGGTAATTGGTCAGTTTAATGAGCCGCTGCTAAATAACCATTACGGTAACGACAACTACCACCCTCTATTGATGGAAGCTATAAAGCTCAATCTGTTTATTCAACCTGTTTTAAAAACTTCCGGTTGGTATCAAATGCATCCGGTGATGTCGGCATTACTTGCTAAGCAGTTACCCTTGATACAGCGTCATGAAATTCATAAGAAAACCTTTCAGTGGTTAAGCAGGCAACCTAAGCAAGCAGTGCCTGCGTTGCGTCATGCGCTGGCAGCCGATATGGCAATGGAAGTGCAAGAGTGGGTGTTACAGGAGTCTGAATACATTCTGGCAAGCCAAGACTTCTCAAGCTTGCTGGCCTGGATACAACAGCTAGGTTGTGAATTTTTAGAGAAGTCTCCGCGTTTGCTCGTTATTGCTTGTGTGACTTATATAGTGACGCAAATGCGTGATGATGCGTTTAGGGTGTATGGCCAGTTGCAGAAGTCTGGGTATCTGCAGCCTGCCGAACAAGATGCCTTAAGTGGTAGCTTGGCACGAATGGATAATAACCTAGAGCAGGCCAATCTATTATGTGCGAGTGCTCACAAACACTTACCGCCAGAGCGCTTAGCACTGCGCGTATTAATGTCATCGACATTAACGCATTTAGGCTTATCGCTTAAAAAGATAGACGATGCCATGCACTGGAATAATCAAACGCAGGCATTAGCACAGCAAAGCCAGTCACCTAGCCTAGGTGCGGTGGCGCAGTTTGATTTGCTGCGCATTGAGTTTTATTTAGGGCACATTGGGCGTTGCAAAGAAATTGCTGAACAGGCCACAGCGCAGCTTATGCAATCGCCAGAAGGGGTTGACCAAGTACCTGCCGGGCGTTTGTTTGTATATCAAGCCATATTTGGTTGGTTAACGGGTGAAGATGTCAATAAGGTGACCTCTGCGCTGCAGTTAGGTTTGCGTTTGTGTTTGCAACAAAAGGACGTGAACTTAAGTTTAGGCTATGCCTTGAAAGCTGTTATGTTGGCGAACGAAAAGTATTACGATGACGCTTTAGCAATATTGGCAGAAGCAAAAATAAAGCTGCAGCAATGGCATGTTGAGCCTTTTAATTATCAATGGCTGTATGTCGTTCAAATCAATATATTGTTGAGCCAAAATAAGGTTGGTTTTGCACAAAACCTATTTAAAGAGTTGTTAAACGATAAGAAGTTTACCCAACTGCCTAAGCCAGAAGTCTTTCCTTTGCTGCCTGAAATTACCATGATTACTCAGGCGCGCTTGTATTTGATGACCGGCCAAACCGACGCTTGTTTAGAGCTAATAGACGTTGCCAAAGAAGCCAGTAATAATGCCGTGTTCCAACATTTGTTGGGCTTGCTTAAGGCCGTCAGTTTGCAGCGCTTTGGTGGAGCGGAAAGCCAACAGCTGTTGTATTCAATGATGCGTCTCTTAGAGCGCGAAAAAATCTCCATTCAAATCTTTAACTGGTTGCCTCTGCAAAGAGCGCTAGGCAGTAATGATGATAAAGACACCGCATTAAATACCAATTTAAGTGACCGTGAATTACAGGTGCTTAAGAAAATTGCCGAAGGATTGTCGAATCAAGACATTGCCGATCAGTTGTATATTTCGCTGCACACGGTTAAAACCCATGCGCGTAAAATTAATATTAAATTGGCCGCAAAAAACCGTACGCAGGCATTATGCCGAGCACGTGAGCTTGCCCTAATCTAACTGGGTAAAATAATTCCGAGTGCTATTGTCAGGTAATCGAAAGGTTGTGCTACAATGCGACCAAATTTCTACTAAATTGGAGAGTTTTATGGATATTATGCAAGCCATTAAAGAGCAAGTTGAAGGTAATGCTATTCTGCTTTACATGAAAGGCTCACCGAACCAACCTATGTGTGGTTTCTCTGCGCGTACCGTGCAAGCTGTCATGGAATGTAACCAGAAGTTCGCTTATGTCGATGTACTATCAAACCCAGACATTCGTCAAAACTTACCAATCTATGCAAGCTGGCCAACCTTCCCACAGCTATGGGTAAAAGGTGAGTTGGTTGGCGGTTGTGACATAGTGACCGAGATGCACGAAAAGGGCGAATTAAAAACCCTGCTTGAAGAAGCTGCCGCTGAAGCCTAAAACTATTTTAGGACTTTGACCTCAAAGCCGGCCTCATTCAATATGTAGGCCGCTGCTTCTGCTCTGCTTTCCCCAATCACCACATAAATAAAATCTTTTTCTAACGAATCTAGTTTCGAGCGTAATTGCGATAGAGGAATTGCTCGGCTGTGGTTAATAGGATTCACTTCTACTTCTTGTGATAAGCGCACATCGATAATAATAGTGCCGGTATCACCGTCGCTAATAAGAGCGGCTAATTCATCTTCACTAATGTAAGAAATAACCGGCTCTTTTAGCAGGGTGTCAAAGTGTTCTTTGGTTAATACTTTTAAAATACCGTCGCTGCTCATGGTAACAGTGGCATTGCGCGGTAAGTTACTGATTAACGCATCTTCGCCAAAGAGTGCGCCGTTAGTAATAGCGGCTAACACGGTGGGCTTATTGTTTTCCATGCGGGTAACAATGGCTTTGCCTTTTTGAATGACATAACACTCGTTAGCGTCATCACCTTCTTTAATAATTACTTCGCCTAAGCTGACTGTGCGCTCGGTAAAATCACTGAGCAGTTTTTGAATATTACCCGGTGGAATACGGTTGAAAATATTCGAGGTGAGCAGTGCGTCTAACCAGTCGATTTGAACGTCGGTTTCTTCATCTTGTTGGAATTGAGCGATTTCAATCCAAGTATTAATCAGCTCTAAGTGTTGGCGACTAACCGCAAATAAGGTGCAGTCGGTTTTAGTCACCCCTGCGTGACGGTGGATGGCATGACTGCCATCTAACGCTAAAATGTTTTCAGGGTCAGCGCTGCAAATTTGCGTGATTTCAAATTGGCTGTCCGCTAAATCAACGCAACCCGACAGCAGAAAATGGCATTCATTGTCTTCCACGCCGCGTTTAAAGATGACACGTTTCGCCGGCACGCTATACAGGCGAAAGTGTGGAAGTAGATCGGCGATGGCAGATTCAGAGAGTTCATCAAAAGGAATGAACTGCTGCACCTGTTCTGCTGTCAGTGTGGATTTAGTGTTGTCAGTCATAGCGGCATTTATTAATTATGTTTTATTATATTTATTATAGGTTAAGAGTTGTACTTTCGCGCTTCGCTTTGAGAAACACCAGCGGTTAAGGTAAATCGCATCGCATCTTCAAACGACCAGTCTACAACAGTAATACGCTCGCGTGGAACAAATAAAGTATAACCACCAATCATATAGCTCATTGGCAGGTATACCGCGACCATGTCTTTACCTGCTAGCGCATCGTCTAATGAATTAGGTGTCTGGCCAGAGGTGATAAACCCAACCGCTTTGCCTAAATTCTCAATATCGACTAATACCACTTGTTGATCTTTGCTTTCTTGTTGATCAAACATGTTGGCAAAGTCTTTGATTGCCCCGTATAGAGTCTTAACTAAGGGGAATCTTAGCAGTAAGTCTTCAAAATAATGGTAGACCCAACTTACAGGGTTAAATTGAAATAACAATCCAATTATTACTAAGCCAATAATCATTAGCAATAAACCCATACCTGGGAATAGGTTGGGCAGGCTTAGCAGCATAATAAGATCGGTGCCAAAACTGTTCAGCCACAACAGGGTGGACCACAGCAACCAACCTGTAATAAGAATGGGTAAAGCGACAATCGACCCTTTAATTAAAGGCTGTATAAATAGTTTTTTCATATTGTTGTTTATCTGTGTGTTGTCGAGGAGTTCTATTAGTGTGGCATAGCTTGCCGCCTAACTAAACAGCCGTTATAGTGTAACCCTAGTTTTCAACCTTTACACACGGAGTTTCTGGTGTCTTTCTATATAAACCCAATGGCCCAGTGGCAGCAATTAAATCGTCGATGGTGAAGCACAGTTTATTTCTGGCTTTTGCTCGTACTTTATTTTTTTGCTAAAGGTTTACTAATATGACACCCGAACAATTCTCAGCGTTTGCCGCTCAAGGCTTTAACCGTATTCCTGTTACCCGTCAGGTACTTGCGGATTTAGACACCCCTTTAACCACTTATCTAAAACTTGCGAATGCGCCTTATAGTTCATTGTTTGAGTCTGTACAGGGTGGCGAGAAATGGGGGCGTTACTCCATTATTAGCTTACCCGCTAAGCAAGTACTAACTATCAGTGGCCAAGAAGCCTTAGTGCATAGTAATGGTGAGTTAATAGAAAGCCACCAGGTTAGTGACCCATTAGACTTTGTCACTGAGTTTCAAGCCCGTTTTAACGTGCCTGAGCTAGATGGTTTGCCACGCTTTAATGGTGGGTTGGTTGGCTACTTTGGATACGACACCGTACGCTATATTGAACCTAAGCTAAAAGACAGCTGCCCTGAAGATGCTTTAAACACCCCCGATATATTATTGATGGTGGCAGAAGAGGTAGTGGTCTTTGATAATCTCAGTGGAACCATACACCTAATAGTGTTGGCGAACCCAGAGCAGTCGAACGCATTAGCACAAGCCAATGAGCGTTTAAACGAGCTTTGCCACAAGTTACGTCAGCCCTACAGTGGTCCAATTGGTCAGCCGTTGGCACAAACCAAAACAGTTAAAGAAGAAGACTTCCGTTCTTTATTTGGCGAAGACGCCTTTAAAGACGCCGTTGAAAAGATTCGTCAATACGTTTTATCGGGCGACATTATGCAATGCGTTATTTCACAGCGCATGCAAGTTCCATACAGTGGTGATCCGGTTAATATTTATCGTGCGCTGCGTACCCTAAACCCTTCGCCTTATATGTACTGTTTACACTTAGATGATTTCCATGTGGTCGGCTCTTCACCCGAGGTACTTGCACGCCTAGAAGACGGTGAAGTAACCGTACGCCCAATTGCTGGCACACGTTATCGCGGCAAAACACCGGAAGACGATTTAGCCTTAGAAAAAGAGCTGTTGGCCGATCCTAAAGAAGTGGCCGAGCACTTAATGCTGATCGATCTTGGGCGCAACGATGTGGGTAAAGTCTCTAAAGTAGGCGAAGTGCGAGTCACCGATAAAATGGTGGTCGAGCGTTATTCCCATGTGATGCATATTGTGTCGAACGTGACCGGACAGGTAAAAGACGGTGTGACGGCTATGGATGTAATTCGCGCCGTGCATCCAGCGGGCACCTTAAGTGGAGCGCCTAAAGTGCGCGCGATGGAAATTATCGACGAGTTTGAACCCACTAAGCGCGGTGTTTATGGCGGCGCAGTAGGGTATCTAAGCTGGAACGGAAATATGGATACCGCCATTGCCATTCGTACGGCTGTTATTAAAGACGGTATGTTAAACATTCAAGCCGGTGCCGGTATTGTAGCCGACTCTATCCCTAAGCTTGAGTGGAAAGAAACCATGAACAAAGGTCGTGCCATGTTCCGAGCTGTGGCCATGGCTGAAGCAGGATTAGATAACTAACCCGCAATATTAAAAGCACCTATATAGAGCACGCCCATGCTGTTAATGATAGATAACTACGACTCCTTTACTTACAACATAGTGCAGTATTTTTCTGAGCTAGGGGAAGATGTGAAAGTGTTTCGTAACGATGCCATTAGCTTGGCAGACATTGAAGCACTTAACCCTGATTACTTAGTGATATCGCCAGGGCCTTGCACGCCAAATGAGGCGGGCATTTCCATAGAAGCTATTAAGCACTTTGCCGGCAAGATTCCTATTTTAGGCATTTGCTTAGGGCATCAGAGTATTGGTCAGGCGTTTGGTGGTGAAATCATTCGTGCTGAGCAAATCATGCACGGAAAAACCTCGCCCATTCACCATGCCAATATCGGTATTTTCGAAGGGTTAACCAATCCTTATCAAGCCACTCGTTACCACTCGTTGGTCATTAACAGAAAGGGTTTTCCTGATTGTTTAGAAATTACGGCTTGGACGCAAAACCCAGACGGCAGTATGGAAGCTATTATGGGGATTCGTCATAAAACTTTAGCAATTGAAGGGGTACAGTTTCACCCTGAGTCCATTTTGACCGAACATGGACACGATTTATTACAGAATTTTTTGACTCGATATAAGGCACAAAAATAATGGCCGAATTAGATATTAAAACCGCATTAATGCGTATTGTTGAGCGACAAGACTTAACCACAGACGAAATGATTTCAGTCATGCGCCAGATTATGACAGGGCAATGTGATGATGCCCAAATAGGTGCATTTTTAACCGCCATGCGCATGAAGAGTGAGAGCATTAGCGAGATTGTTGGTGCGGTAACAGTAATGCGTGAGTTGGCGACAGGTATTAAGGTTAATGACAAACATGCAGTCGATATAGTCGGTACCGGTGGTGATGGTGCTAACTTATTTAACGTATCATCGGCCTCTGCGTTTGTGGTTGCCGCAGCTGGTGGTGTGGTCGCTAAACACGGTGGTCGTGGTGTGTCGTCTAAATCGGGCAGTGCCGATGTGATTGAAGCCATGGGAATCAGCTTAGACATGACGCCTGAACAAGTAGAGCGCGCCATTAATGAGATAGGCGTTGGCTTTATGTTTGCGCCTTCGCATCACAGTGCTATGAAGTATGCGATGGGGCCACGTAAGTCATTAGGCATGCGTACCATTTTTAATATTCTAGGGCCTCTGACTAACCCTGCTGGCGTACCTAACCAAGTGATTGGTGTGTTTAACAAAGCATTGGTGCGCCCAGTCGCCGAAGTGATGCAACGTTTAGGCAGTCGTCATGTGTTGGTGGTGTCGTCTAAAGACGGTCTAGATGAAATCAGCTTGGCGACAGAAACTTACGCCTGTGAACTGAAGGATGGCGAGCTAACTAATTTAGTCATTAAGCCGGAAGATCTTGGCATTGAAAGCCAAGTACTGCTCGGCTTAGAAGTAGGCAGCCCTGAAGAAAGCTGGGCGCTGATTAAAGATGCCCTAGGCAAGCGTGAAACCGCTAACGGTAAAAAAGCCGCTGATATGTTAGCGCTCAATGCGGGTGCGGCTATATATGTATCAGGCGTTGCCAATACCTTGAAAAACGGTGTCGCGATGGCCGAAGATGCCATTTACTCTGGCCTTGCCTTAGAGAAAGTAAAAGAGTTAGTGAATTACTCTATTTGCTTGACCGAAGACGCAAACAGCTAATTATATTATTGAAACGGTTTAATCAGCACTGGGTGCTAGGTGAAAAGAATGACGATTGAAACTCCTACTATTTTAAAGAAAATTATTAATACTAAGGCAGAAGAAGTCGCTTTCCGCAGCCGCAGTTTGCCGCTTGAGGAATTAAAGGCGCAAGCATTAGACCAAGACCCACAAGCGCTGCGCGGATTTATCCGTTCGATGTGTGCCAAAATTGAGCAAGGACACCCTGCTGTTATTGCTGAAATTAAAAAGGCATCACCTTCTAAAGGCGTGTTGCGTGAAGACTTTGTGCCAGCCGCTATCGCTGAAGCTTATGAAGCTGGTGGGGCTGCTTGTTTGTCGGTGTTAACTGATCATCAGTACTTCCAAGGACATGAAGACTACTTAAAAGCGGCGCGTGCTGCTTGTAGCTTGCCGGTGATTCGTAAAGACTTTTTAGTCGATCCGTATCAAATATACGAAGCTCGTACCATTAATGCCGACTGCGTACTGCTTATTGCTGCTGCACTGAGCAAAATGCAATTGCACGATTTAGAAGGCATCGCCCATGAACTAGGCATGGATGTTTTGGTCGAAGTGCATAATGAAGCTGAGCTAGATCTAGCACTGACCATGGAAACCAAGTTGTTAGGCATTAATAACCGTGATTTACATACCTTTAATCTCACCTTGGATACCACACTTAACCTGCTGCCTAAAATTCCTGCCGATAAGTTATTAGTCACAGAAAGTGGAATTTTAGCGCCTGAAGACGTAAGCTTAATGCGTGACAATAACGTGAATGCGTTTTTAGTGGGTGAAGCCTTTATGCGTGCTGAACATCCTGGCGAAGAATTACAAAAACTATTTTTTTGAGTAACAGGTAGTGCCAATGAGTGAACAACCTAAAAAAGTATGGGATCCTTTTATACGTATTTTCCATTGGTCGCTCGTCGCCGCTGTAGGCTTTTGCTGGTGGTCGGGTGGCAGAGGCTACGACTGGGAGCTAGGTGTTAACTGGAACGCTTGGCATGAGCGCTCGGCTTATCTGGTATTGGCTTTAATAGGGCTGCGTATTGTTTGGGGGTTAGTTGGTACACCCTTTGCACGTTTTAAAAGCTTTTTGTTTTCACCAGCGCATACCATTAAGTACAGCGCTGCATTATTGAAAGGCAAAGAAGAAACCTATTTAGGACATAACCCTGTTGGAGCGTTGGGTGTGTTTTTGCTGTTGATACTGTGTTTGGCACAAGCAACCACTGGTTTGTTTGCTACTGATGAAATTATGTTCAATGGCCCGTTAAATCATTGGGTGTCATCGGACTTGGCTGCTCAACTGACTCGAATTCATAAATGGCTTTTTAACGTACTATTAACAGTCGTTGGCTTGCATGTTGCAGGGGTGTTGTACCATCAGATATTCCGTAAAGAAAAGCTTATTCAGGCAATGTTTACGGGCAAAAAATAAGCAGATAAAAAAGCTGAGCCATAAAAAAGGCGGAGTCATCTAGGATGCTCCGCCTTTTTTAATGAACAAATTTTAATCTTTGTATTTGTCGTGACAGCTTTTACAGCTACGTCCGGCTTGAGCAAAGGCTGGGCCAATGTTCTTCATTTCATTGGTTTTAGCTGCAGCGGCTAAATTGCTAGCGGCCTTTTGAAAGTTATCGATTTGTTTCTGGTAACCTTCACGATCGTTTTCAATTTTAGGTAGGGCTGCTGTATTTTTGCTGAACGAGCCAGCAATGAATCCTTCCCATGGCATGCTACTTAGTTGAGCCAAGCGCTCAGCGTGCATGTTAAATTTTTCTTCATTAAACTCAGTCTCGCCTTTAACCATGGCACCCATCGGGCCAAGGTTCCATTTGAATGCTTGGAAAACGCCTTGGCGATATTTAGTGGCGTCTTCTACTTTTAGCTCTGCCGTCGCCGCGAAGCTGAAGCAGGTGAGTGCGGCGGTCATGCCAAAGAGTGCAATTTTTTTCATAGTTAAACCTTAATTTATTTTTCTTTATATCGAATATTAAGACAATAATACAGTATGGACGTTCAAGTGTATTATTTCTATATTAATTATTCACGGGCAACGAGTAAATTAGACTTCGGGATTACGCAGTTTATCGATGCCCTTGCGCCTTTGGGCTTCTAAAATAGAAATCTTTTCTTCTAACTGAGCTCTTTCTTCTTCGTTATTTAACTGCTCTAGTTCTTCTTTCAGCGCCTTGTGCTTCTCTTTTAACTGCTTAAGCGCAATTTTAAGCTCAAGTCGGCGCTTTTCTTCTTGCTGTTTTTTATGGTTAAAGAAAAGCTTTAGCTTGTGAAATAGCTTTTTAGATCTCATTGGTTTTCCTCGACCGAAGCCTCTAAGCGCTGTTCGTATAACTTCTGGTTAATGGCGGTTAACTCTTCGTCTTCTAAATCAAAGGAGTCAGGAGACTGTGTCTGGGGTTTGTCTTTTTCAATAAACAAGATTCGTCCTACTGTCAGTAGGTTTAAACTGGCTTGGTTAACATAGCCTTTGTCGGTCATTAACGAAGTTGCCATTTGCGTGGTGACCTGTCTTTGACGAATAAAGTTTTCAATAAGGGCGTTTGACTCTTCACGAATACGCTCAATAATAAGTTGCTGATGGTCGAGTGCTAAGCGACTCTCTATGGGGTCTTTGGTGTTTTTAGCAAACTCAACAGCTCGTAAGGCTTCACCTAACTGCAAGCGAATATCCTGATAGGCGTGAGCAATATATTGGTTAGGATGAGACACATAGGCTTGCAGGTTCTTCTGTAAATGTTTTACGCCTTTAACAGCGTCAATTAAATGGAAGTTGGCAGTCCAAAGGTCGCGTAAAAGCTCGTCTTGAATATCGCTGGAGTTTTCACGAGCGCTACTGATAAACCCAATAATATCGGAGTAGATGCCTTTAATATGCTGCTCATAGCCTTGCTGAATATCGGCAATGGCATTTTTATTAAGCTCACTTAACTGAGTGAGAGGTTTGTCTTGATGAAACTCGTGCGACTGCCATCCTACACCATTAATAATAATACCCGTGGATAGCTCGTATAGGTGGATGGTTTCACTGCGCGTTACCGCAATGGCGGTGGCAGTAGACTCTAACGCTACAGAGCTTAAGAACTGTGCTTTACTGCCGGTCGCTTCTTCATCTGGAATGAGCGTCTGTAGTGCTTTTTCTAAGCGACCACGTAAAGGATAAATAATACAGACCCCAGCGATGCTAAATCCGGTATGAAAGTACGCAAGTTTTAGAGGGCTGTTAGGGTCAGTAATGCCTGTCCAAACCGATAGGTGCTCAATCGCAAAGAGTGCGACGGGCAGCAAAGGTAACACCACTATGGCGGTGATAAGGTTAAATAGAACGTGTGTTAGGGCTAAACGACGACCTGCGGCATTAGTACCCAAACTTCCAACTAATGGGGTGATGGTGGTGCCCACACAAGCCCCTACAGTGATCGCGGCGGCCATAGTAAAGCTGATTTGCCCCACTGATAACGCCGACAAAGTAAGTAGCAAACTGGCATGACTAGACTGCATAACAATGGTCATGATGAAGCCAATAACAAACACTACTAATACATCTAGAAAGCCATCAGGGTTGTATTGGTTTAGGTCCAAGCTGCTTTGCAACACCTGAAACCCTTCTTTGATGTAATCAATCCCTAAGAATAGAAACCCCATGCCAAGCAACAAGTGGCCGACGGCTGAATAGGCGCTGCGAGTTTGAAAAAGCAAGAGCACCCCAAAGACCAGTAATGGCAAAGCAATTTTTGCCAAACTCATGCTTAGGCCAAAGGATGCGACTAGCCAGGTGCCAGTAGTGGTGCCTAGGTTGGCTCCCATGACCACCCCTAAACCGGTTGATAAGGGAATAATTCCGGCGGCTAAAAAGGAAATAGCTAACACCATAACTAAAGTGCTTGATTGCACTAGCGTTGTGCTAACAAAACCAAAGCCAATAGAGTGTGGAATGGAACGGGTAACTTTTTGTAGAGTGTCTTCAATTAAGCCGCCACTTAGGGTTTGCACGCCGCGCTTAAGCATCCAGAGACCAAATAAGAATACAGCGATGCCGGCCGCAATTTTTTCAAAATTCGGATAAGCCCAAAAGCCGAAGCCCAGGAAAACCATGCTGATAGGCAGCATAAAGCGCTTAAAGAGATCCAATTAAGAAACCTAAGTAAAAACAAATAAATTGGTAGGAAAGATAGAGTTAAGCGAATAACAGAGGATTAAGCAATAGAGCCGCTAAGAAATAAGCGTAAAGGGATTTTGAAGGCTGCTAAGGATACTTAACACTAAGTATCCTTAGCATGGTTTAGATAGCCTTTTAAGCCGTCAGGTGTTGCTGTTTTAACGGTTCGTGCTGTTCTGGTTCGAGACGTGGACCAAATTGAGTAATCAGCTGTCCTGCAGAGGCTACCGCTAAGCGACTGGCCGCGGCGAAATCATACCCGTGGGTAATAGCGTATAAGAATGCACCAGCAAACATATCGCCTGCACCGTTGGTGTCGACTGGCGTGATTTTTTCAGCAGGTGTTTCAATGGTGTTCTTACCATCAAAGGCAAGTGCACCCTTAGCACCTAAGGTCACAACAAAAGACTGTGCGTATTGCTTTAAGAATTCAATGGCTTGGTTTAGGTCTGTGGTTTGAGCCATGGTTTTAGCTTCTTGCTCGTTGCAAAATAGCAAATCGACGCCTGTGCCTAATACTTCTAATAAACCGTCACGGAAATATTGAGTCATGGCTGGGTCTGAAAACGTTACAGCTACTTTAACGCCATGCTTGCGAGCAAGCTCACGCACTTTAACCGCGGCAGCGCGTGATGTATCGGAGGTCACTAGATAACCTTCAATGTACACATATTCAGAGTTAGCTAAGGCTTCTTCGTTAATATGTTTTTCTTCTAGATTGCTAGTAATCCCTAAGAACGTATTCATGGTGCGTTCAGCATCAGGGGTCACCATAACCATGCACTTACCGGTAATGCCTTGGTCGCGGTGGCCGTTGATATTGCTGTCTACGCCTGCTTGTTTTAAGTCGGCTGCATAGAAGTCGCCGCCTTCATCGCTGGCAACGTTGCAGGTATAGAATGTTTTAGCGCCAAAATAAGATGCACCAATAATGGTGTTTGCTGCACTGCCACCGCAGGCTTGTTTTTTAACACCATAATCAGATTGCAGGGTGGCTTGTAGGCTGTTTAGTTGTGACTCGTCGATTAAAGTCATTACGCCTTTTTCGATGCCTGCTTGCTGAAAGAACGCATCTTGTACTTCAAACTCTTGGTCAACCAATGCGTTGCCAATGCCGTAAATATGATAAGACATAGTGATATTTTTAAACTTAATGAAGATAAATGAAAAAACGCCCCGAAGGGCGTTTTGTATTACAGATCTTTAAGAGCTGCAATGGTTTCTTGCAGAACCTTCTTCGCGTCACCTGCCACCATTAGGCTGTTGTCACGAATGAATAGTTCGTTTGGAATGCCGGCAAAGCCTGGCGATAAGCCACGTTTTACAACGACAACGGTACGAGCGTTGTGTACTTCAAGAATGGGCATACCAAAGATAGGTGAGTTTGGATCTTCAGCCGCAGATGGGTTCACAACGTCGTTAGCACCTAAAACGATAGCAACGTCAGTTTGTGAAAACTCTGGGTTAATAGTATCCATTTCAACTAATTGATCGTAAGGCACTTCTGCTTCCGCAAGCAGAACGTTCATGTGACCAGGCATACGACCTGCTACAGGGTGAATAGCGTATTTAACTTCAGCGCCTTTCTCTTCTAGCATGTTGGCTAGTTCGCGTGTTGCGTGTTGTGCTTGAGCAACGGCTAAACCGTAGCCAGGAACGAATACAACTTTTTGTGCGCCGTCTAACAACATGGCTAGTTCATCAGCGCTTGAGAACTTAACTTTGCCTTCATAGAACGCATCGTTTTCGTCGCGTGAAATACCCGCTTGAGCCGCCATAGAACCACCGAATAGCACGTTGGTTAATGAACGGTTCATCGCTTTACACATAATGCTGGTTAGGATGATGCCCGAAGCACCGACTAACGAACCGGTAATGATTAAGCCATTGTTGCCTAAAACGAAACCAGTCGCAGCACCGGCTAAACCTGAGTATGAGTTTAGTAGTGCAACCACAACAGGCATGTCTGCGCCGCCAATTGGCATTACTAAGCTTACCCCTAGGATTAAGCAGACAACGATTAAGCCAAGAATTAGGGCGTTTGAATCCAGTGGTGTATCAGAGGTTACGAAGTAAATCGCACCCGCAATTAACACTAAGAAGCATAGCTTAACGATGGCTTTGTATAAGCCAACTTGTGCTGCATCACCAATTTTTCCTTTCAACTTACCAACAGCGATAAGTGAACCAGTCAGTGTTACTGCACCAATTAAAATAGATAGAATTAAAGCAACAGACCAATCGTAAGTTACTGTAAAACCAGGACTTACCTGCATTTCTAAATAGTTAGCAGCAGCCACAGCTAAAGATGCACCACCACCAATACCGTTAAGGGTAGCCACTAATTCTGGCATATCGGTCATGGCAATTTTCTTTGCAACAATAGCACCGATAATGGCACCAATGGCTAGGCCAAGAATAATGTATTCGTAAGTAACAACGTTCTTATCTAGTAGGGCGATAACTACTGCTAGCAGCATACCTGCAGCAGACATTTTGTTACCACGTACAGCAGTTTTTGGAGTGGTCAGGCCTTTGATGCCGAGAATGAAAAGAACGGCAGCGGCAAGGTAACCTAGGTTAACTAAATGAATCATTAAAGTGGTACCTTATTTCTTTTTAAACATGCTTAACATGCGGTCGGTTACCATGAACCCAGCCACAATGTTAATGGTTGCAAGAGAGACAGCGATAACCCCAAGAATGGTTGATAACACCGTGGTGTGATCACTACCGCCAGAGCTAATAATGGCACCGACAACAACGATACCTGAGATAGCGTTAGTACCACTCATTAAAGGAGTGTGTAGGGTAGGTGGAACCTTGTTAATAATTTCCACACCGACAAAAACTGCCAGTACGAAAATGGATAGGCTCATGATGAACATTTCCATTAGTCTTACTCCTGCTCTAATTCGGCTTTAAGGCCAGCGTGTTTAACGTCACCATCTTCAGTCACTAAAGTGGCTGCGATAATGTCGTCTTCCATATCGATGTTCAGTTCGCCTTCGTTAGCCATGTTTAAGAAGAAGGTGGTAATGTTCTTAGTAAGTAGCTGAGACGCATGAACTGGAACACGGCTTGCGTGGTCGATGTAACCAATTAAAGTAACGCCTTCGACGTAGGTCTTCTGGTTGGCAATCGTGCCTTCAACGTTACCACCACGTTCAGCGGCAAGGTCTACAACAACAGAGCCTTTCTTCATGCACTTAAGCATTTCATTGGTTACAAGGCGAGGTGATTTCTTACCAGGAATAGCAGCGGTGGTGATCACTAAGTCGGCTTGCGCTACTTTAGCGGTCATCTGTTCACGTTGCTTTTGGTAGAATTCGTCAGACTTCTGAGTAGCGTAGCCACCCGAGCTGCCGCCTTCTTCTTGTGGTAAGTCGAATTCAACGAACTTAGCGCCCAGTGATTCAACTTGTTCACGAACTTCTACGCGAGTGTCATAAGCTTCAACAACTGCACCCATACGACGTGCGGTAGAAATAGCCATTAAACCGGCAACACCAGCACCCACAACAAACACTTTAGCTGGGTGAATAGTGCCCGCAGCAGTCATTAGCATTGGGAAGTATTGAGGCAATTCCATGGCGCCACTTAACACAGCACGGTAGCCGTTAATAGCACCCATAGAACTTAAAACGTCCATGCTTTGTGCGCGCGTGGTACGTGGAATAAACTCTAAAGCAAATGAACGGATTTTACGTTCTGCTAATAGTTTAACGGTAGGTAAATTAAACCAAGCATCAAGCAAACAAATAAGCGTTGCCCCTTCTTTCATTTGCTTGATTTCGCTTTCTTGAGGCAGGCGAACTTTTAAAATAATGTCCGCTTGTTCATACAATGACTGAGCAGTAGGAGCTAGGCTCGCACCACTGTTACGGTACTCGTCATCGTGGATGTGAGCTGCATCACCAGCCCCTGCTTGTACTACTACCTCGAAACCTGCTTTGTTTAGCATTTGGATTCCAGCAGGAATCAAGGCAACTCGGTTTTCCCCAGGATAAACTTCCTTAGGTACGCCAATCAACATAGTAGTTAAACTCCGGTTGGTTTAGTTTGTTAGATCGTTGGAGAGACCAAGTTTTCGTAAAACGACAGGGCGGATCTCGTTTAATAAATCTGCGTTGTCGACTAACGATTCGCCGTAGGAAGGAACGATCGCTTTTAAGCGGTCCTGCCAACCCTGGTCTAGGCGGGTACTAAAGCACTTCTCAATTACACCAATCATGGCGTAAGCAGAAACAGACGCACCTGGTGATGCACCTAATAAGGCTGCGATAGTGCAGTCTTTAGATGATACTAATTCAGTACCGAATTCTAGCTTCCCATGGCCTTTGGCATCTTGCTTAATGATTTGCACACGTTGACCTGCTTCTGCAAGTGTCCACTGCTTACCATCGGCTTTCGGGAAGTAATTTCTTAGAGAGTCCACTCTTTGGTCATGTGACTGCATTACTTCACTGATTAAGTAACGCGTTAAGTCCATGTTGTGTACGCCAACTTGCATCATAGGTAACAGGTTGTTAAAGCGAACCGATTTCATTAAGTCTAGCTTAGAGCCAGCCTTTAAAAACTTAGTGGTGAAACCAGCAAATGGCCCGAATAATAACGCTGGCTTACCATTAATGATACGAGTGTCTAAGTGAGGTACTGACATGGGTGGCGCACCAATAGCGGCTTTGCCATACACTTTAGCGTGGTGTTGTTTAACAATGGACTCTTCTTTACAGACGAGCCATTGCCCCGAAACTGGGAAACCACCGTACCCCATGCTTTCAGGGATGCCAGATTTTTGTAGCAATGGTAAGGCACCACCACCGGCACCTAAGAAAACAAAGCCTGCATTAATGCTGGTGCTTTTACCGGTTTCACGGTTTTTTAACTGTACTTTCCATGACTTATCTTTGCGTTGAGTTAACGCTTGTACTTCATGGCTAAGTAATAATTCGAAGTTGTCTTTTTTCTGCAATGAAGACACTAGGTTGCGTGTTAGAGAACCGAAGTCTACGTCGCTACCGAAGGTCACTTTCGTTGCGGCAACGGGCTCTTTTAATTCGCGGCCGTTCATTACTAAAGGCATCCATTCGCGTAACACTTCTGGATCTTCGCTGAACTCCATCTCATTGAATAGGTGGTGAGCAGAGATCTTTTCCCAGCGTTGGCGCAAAAATTCTACGTTTTCTTTGCCCCAAACAAAGCTGATATGAGGTGTCGGGTGAATGAAGTTTTCTGGAGATGGTAAGTCGCCAGATTCCACTAAGGAACTCCACAACTGTAATGAAATCTCAAACTGAGCATTGATATCGAGAGCTCGGCTAATATCTACTTCACCTTTGCTGTTTTCAGGTGTGTAGTTAAGTTCACAGTTACCTGCGTGTCCTGTACCTGCGTTATTCCAACCGTCTGTACTTTCGTGAGCAACCCTGTCTAAGCGTTCGACTAAGGTGATTTTGAGGGAAGGATCGATCTTGTTTAGTAGAGTGCCGAGTGTTGAACTCATAACACCGCCACCAACAAGCAACACATCAACTTTATTGGTTACCATTCGATTTTGCCTTTAGGTAAATACAATTTTTAGGCGTAGATTGACGCCATTTAGCAGTGGCTTGTGGCCAATATAATCTGCCATACTTGATTCAAACGCTCGTTTTATACACATGTTAGAGCTCAGGTTCAATCGGAACTTGAGCGAAGCCATTGTGAAAACGCCCTGTGAAGCGCCTATAAATGGGCTTGAATTCCTTATAGATCCTTGTTTTCTAAGGTTTTTCACTGGGTGTAAAAAATAACCTGTATTTTTTTTGGAAATACTAAGTATTTTTTGTATTTGTGTAAGTGATATTAAAATGGCGACGAAATTGTCAATATCCATGGGTGGGTAAAAAATTGTTACAGCAGATATTAGCGGTGATGGCAGATGGTAAATTTCATTCTGGAGAAGATCTTGGTGATCGACTAGGGGTGAGTCGCGCTGCTGTATGGAAACAACTAAAAAAACTAGACGAGCTTAATATTCCTTACTCATCCGTGCGAGGAAAGGGTTATCGCCTACCTGAACCCGTTGAGCTGTTATCACGGCAGCAAATAGAACAAGAATTATCGCAGAGAATCGATAAGCTTGAAGTGTTAGTTGATGTCGATTCCACTAATACTTACTTGTTTAATCAGTCATCCGATTATGTTGGCCAGCGTTATGCCGTGCTTGCTGAAAAACAAACCGCCGGTAAAGGTAGGCGCGGGCGTATGTGGGTGAGCCCTTTTGGTAAAAGTGTCTATCTCTCTTTATTGGCAACTTTCCCGGGGGGTATTGCTTCTTTAGAAGGCTTAAGCCTAATGGTGGCTATTGCTGTCGAGCGCGCTTTGGTTCGCTTAGGTGTCGAAGGGATTGGTTTAAAGTGGCCTAATGATTTATACGCACAAGGAAAAAAGCTAGCCGGTATCTTGTTGGAAGTGACAGGTGAGTACAGTAGTCACTGCCAAGTGGTTATTGGTATAGGGCTAAACATAGCGTTAAATGAACAAGACGCTGCTGAAATTTCTCAACCTTGGGCCGAGCTTAGAAAGATAAAGCCTGGGCTGTCTCGTAATTTGGTTGCTGCCAAGGTACTTGATGAGCTCTTAAAAATAGTCGATGAGTTTCAGCAAGAAGGGTTTGCGCCTTATCAGCAATATTGGACAGAACGCGATATCTTTCATAACAAAGAAGTGCGCGTGATTTCTGGCAGTAAAGAGCGTGTGGGTGTGGTTAAAGGGGTAAATAGAAAAGGCGAACTAATGCTGAAGACAGAAATAGGCATGGAAGTATTAAATGCCGGAGAGGTAAGTGTTCGTGCTGCTCATTGATGCGGGGAATACCCGCGCCAAGTGGCGATACTTAAACAATAAAGAAGTGCAAAGCGAAGGTGTGTTCGCTTATGCCGACGACTTGCCTAGCGTATGGCAAGGGTTTGATTCTGTTAGCAAGGTCTGGGTAGCAAGCGTTACTGAGCAGCCGCATCTGCAGGCTCTATTGCAAGAAAAATATCAAGCGAAGGTGCACTGGTTGCATCATCCACTTGCTTCGACTGGGTACTTTCAACATTGTTATGAACATCCTGAAAGACTAGGAGTGGATCGCTGGTTGGCAATGTTGGGAGCAAGGCGGCACAGCCAAAAAGCAGTTCTGGTAGTGGATGCAGGAACGGCTTTAACCATCGATTTAATGAGTGCTGACAATAAACATGAAGGTGGCTATATAGTGCCTGGCGTACAAATGGCACAAGACGCACTCTTTAATAACACGGCTAAAGTAAAACCCTTTGCTGGCGAGCAGGGCGTAGACCAAATGGCGCCAGGTCAAAACACCTATAACTGCGTCGCGGCAGGAATTCAGCGCCAAAGATTTGCTCTTGTCCAGTCGGTTATAAATGAGTTTCAAAACTATCAACCCTTTATTTGCGGCGGAGATGGACAATGGTTAGCACAACAACTTAATCTCCACTATTATAACAACCTTGTTTTAGATGGCATGGAATCTATATGCGTTGGATCTTTATAACTTTAGTGTTCGGTAACCTATTACTGCTGGCATACTTTTGGCAGCAGCAAAACACTATGACACCGGCGGTTGAAACTGCCATTGAGTTGCCAAAGGGCGGCAAGACTATTCAGTTAGTAAAAGAACTTGATTACACCTTGCCAAGCATAGAAAAGAAAGCTGTTACACCTAAGCGTGCAGCATTGTGTTATGTCGCCGGACCTTATAACGAAGCAGAAAACGCTACTAACTTACTCTCTAGAGCGGTCGCCTTAGGTTTTAATGGCAAGACCAAGGCATTAGAAGTTGTTAGTGATGAGCCGTCAGAATATTGGGTGCATGTGCCACCGCGCAAGAGTCGAGAAGAAGCAATGCGTACCCTCAGACAATTGCACCAAAAGAAAATCGATAGTTATGTCATAACACAGGGCGAGATGGCAGACGGTATTTCTGTAGGCTTGTTTAGAAACAAAGACTCGGCTTATGGCTTACAAGATCAGATTAAGTCGTTGGCTATTCCTGCAGAAGTACGCGTTATAAACAAAAATACTACAGAGTATTGGGTTGAGATTATTGAAACTGCTCAACTTAACGAAGCATTGCGCACGCGAATACAAGCCCAAGACCAAAAAGTGCGCTGGGAATTAGTGGAGTGCTCTAAGTAAGGCTATAAGCCAGCTTGAGCGACATAAGATAGCAAAGTCATTAAAGAAATTTGCTAAGTTAGTAATAAATAAGAAAATAGTAGTTGACAGGGTTGCGTATTATCCCGATAATGCGCGCCAATTTGGTGGGGTTCCCGAGTGGCTAAAGGGATCAGACTGTAAATCTGACGCGCGAGCTTCGCTGGTTCGAATCCAGCCCTCACCACCATTATTTATAGTGAAAGCTAAGGCTTTTACTAAGCGAGTGAAAGGCTTGCTACCATAAAGCAGTTTGCGGGTATGGTACAATGGTAGAACCTCAGCCTTCCAAGCTGATGATGCGGGTTCGATTCCCGCTACCCGCTCCAAAAAACGCTGATATAGCTCAGGCGGTAGAGCGCATCCTTGGTAAGGATGAGGTCCCCAGTTCGAATCCGGGTATCAGCACCATTAAATGTTAAAAGGCAGACTTTGTTCTGCCTTTTTGTGTATGTGAATTCAACAAACAACAAGAGTATAGTGTCATGGCAAAGGAAACATTTGAGCGTTCCAAACCCCACATTAACGTAGGTACTATCG
>CALJVD010000096.1 GCA_937974825.1 uncultured Oceanospirillaceae bacterium
GTTAAGTAAGGCTCATCTAGGGCAGCGCGTTGTTCACGTAAAATTAAAATTTGCTCGCCCCAATAATTCTCTGTACCAAACCAAGGGAAGCTCATCGGAAAGGCAGGGTCATCCCAGCGTTGCGCCAACCAGGCACTGTAATGCAGTAAGCGTAATGCTCTTAGCCCTTCAATCAGTGGCAGTTCACGGGTAGAAAAGTCGTAAAACTGCTGGTAACCATCTATCAGTTCTGACAGCTGCGATAGGCGTTCTTGATAACTGCCCTCTAGCATCATCCATAAGTCTTGGACGGCAGGCCCCATTCGGCAGTCGTCTAAATCGACAATAAAAAAGCTGTCGTCACGGCACAGTAAGTTGCCTGGGTGGCAGTCACCGTGTATACGAATGGGCGTGTAGGGGTGTTCTGCAAACAGCTGATCTACTTTTATAAGTAGGTCACTGACCACGCTTTCCCAAGCGGGCCTTAGGCTTTTAGGCACATGCTCGCCTGTGCGTAAACGCTCAAAAGACGCGTGCCCATAAGTAGCGACGTTTAATTCTGGACGGTGCTTAAATGGTTTGCTGGAACCTACCGCATGCATGCGCCCTAGTAGTTGTCCTAGGCGATACAGTTGGTCTAAATCACCCGGTTCGGGCGCTTGGCCGCCACGGCGTTCAAACAAGGCAAAGCGAAAATTGTCATGTTTGAATAAACTTTCGCCATTAATTTTCATGGGAGCAATTAAAGGAATCTCTTCTTCTTCCAGTTCAAAAGAGAGTTCGTGCTCTTCAATAATTTGAGCGTCGGTCCAGCGTTCTGGTCGATAAAACTTAGCAATAATAGGCAGCTCGCCTTCAATGCCCACCTGATACACGCGGTTTTCGTAGCTATTTAGTGCCAATACGCGTGCATCACTTATAAAGCCGACACTTTCTACGGCGTCTAATACTAAATCAGGCGACAGCGTAGCAAACGGATGAACAGACATGGCGAGCTTCCTAATAAGGCGTTATTTATACAGCGAACTTTGCTGGCGGGCGGTATGCAGTTTCTTATAGCTTTCTATCAAACGTAAGTGTTTGTCTAAACCTTCTAACTTGGTGTTGGTCGGGGTTAAGCCATAAA
>CALJVD010000097.1 GCA_937974825.1 uncultured Oceanospirillaceae bacterium
GTCCATGTTATTGAAGCCGGTGAGCGTATTTTACCGGTGCTGCCAAAGCGCATTGCCAGCGCTGCCAAACGTCAATTAGAAACTTTAGGCGTTAGTATTCACACCGACACCAAAGTAACAGAAGTAACCAAAGAAGGGTTTGTTACGGAAAGCGGTGAGGTGATTCCTTCGCAAATTAAAGTGTGGGCAGCGGGGGTTAAAGGTCCGGAGTTTTTATCGACACTTGATTTAAAAACCAACCGAATTAACCAGCTAGTCGTTAATGGTAAGTTACAAACCGAAGACCCTCGTATTTTTTCCATGGGCGACTGTTCTTCAGTTATGCACTCAGATGGCAAACCAGTACCACCACGGGCACAGGCAGCACACCAGCAAGCCTCATACTTGTTTGACGCTATCATTGCCCAACACAAAGGTAAGCCCTTAGCTAATTTTGTCTATAAAGACTACGGTTCTTTAGTGTCCTTGAGCAATTACAGTGCAGTAGGCACACTGGCTAGCAAATTATCACGCAACTCAATTATGATTGAAGGTAAGCTGGCACAAATAATGTACGTATCCTTGTACCGCTTACATCAAGTAGCCTTACACGGTTATTGGAAAACAGCTTTAATTACATTAGCCGGTCGTATTAACAAAGTTATTCGTCCGCGCCTGAAATTACATTAATACTTAAGCTCGTTAGTTTTTAGAGCCTGCAGAAAGTAAAACTTAAAAGGATGCCCTGACATTTGCCAGAGCATCCCTTTTTTTTAACTGCGAAGTGTTTCCATTAAGTCGATCATAAAGGCGGCGTCTTCGTCGTCCATCACTTCCCAAGCATTAAAACCTAAGCCTTCTAGCACCGCTTTGCCCTTAGGCTCGGTGTTCATGGCCATTAAGGTGTTGCTTAATTCTTCAGCACGCTCATGCAAGCTAGGCGCGGCCATTAAACCATGGTAGATAACGTCAATCTCACTGACGACTAACACTTTTAAGCGGCTTTTAACCATATTAGAAAAACCATCAAAGGCTTCTTTTAGAATAAAGCCTACTTGTGCTTTTCCGTCCATGATTTGCTTGGCAACGGCGATAAAGCTGACCACTACATCGGTTTCTGTATTGTCTTCATTGAGGTTGGCAGGCTCTAACATACGCATGCCAATCATGTTGATGGCAGGGTCGTCGGTGGCAGCAATTTTAGTACCCGCCACTAAATCATCAATGCTTGTAAAAGCACTGTCGGCTGAAGTAACGACTACGCACTCATCATTAGCGCCTGCAGGTTTCACAAGCGGTTTAAAGTTGTATTCATTCACCAACATGGCGGCGTCAAAGGGATTGGCGTAGATTAAATCAACCTGGCCGTCTGCTATGGCTTTACGCTGTTGCTCAAAGCCATCATACAAGTTCAAATGAAGTGAAATATCGGCGGCTTGCTGAAGGTAGGTATTAAAAATATACCATCCTGCAATTTTATCCGGCTTAAAGTCAGGACTAACAGTAATATTATACTTCTTCATTTTTCATCCCCTTGTAAAGTTCGATGTGTTCTTCCACTTTCTCGCGTGAAGGTTTACGACGAACCGAGGTGTAACCTTTGATTTCACCATTGCGCACGTTAGGTACAATGCTGGCGTAGACCCAATAAAAACCACCGTCTTTGCGTAGGTTTTTAACATAGCCGTGCCATTTTTCACCTTTTGCCATTTTCTGCCATAAGTCAGCGTACGCGGCTTTCGGCATATCGGGGTGGCGTAAAATAGATTGTAGCTCGCCAATCAATTCATTTTCTTGATAGCCAGACATTTCAACGAAGGCTTTGTTGGCATGGGTAATATTGCCGTCTAAATCGACCACAGAAACAATCAGCTTTCCTTCAGGAAACGGCGTTTCAATGTCGGTCACATAGACTTTACGTGTGCCGTGTTTGTACAGTTCTAACGTATGTTCTTGGTAATCACCGACTATATCGGTAGGGCTCATATCGTTCATGGCTCTCTCCTATTTAGCATTAAATTAACTTAGAAATTTCTTCTGCTGCGCGCTTAACATCTAAGAAAATCAAACCCAAACGTGCTTTCGGTTTAGCCACCACCGTGAGTACGGCTTCGTCTGAGGCGTGGGTCATTAAGATATAACCATTGTCCCCTTTAATCAGTACTTGTTCTAAATCACCACGAGCCAGTTCTACTGCACTGCGCTCACCTAGTGATAAAATTGCCGCACTCATGGCACCAACTCGGTCTTCGTCCATGTCGGCTGGTAGGAGTGAGGCAATCATCAAGCCATCGGTTGAAATAACCGCAGAGGCTTCGATGTCTGCTGAGGTACCATTTAAATCTTTTAAAATTGAGCTGAACATTTCTGAGCGCATAGTTTTTACCTTTTTGTTGTTGTCTAAGAGTAGAGATTAGTTGTGATAACGCAGAGCCAAGCACGCAATCATGCTGACAAAGCTGGTGCTGTTAAAACGAGGCATACCCGATAATATAAGCGTGAATTTATCGGCGGGAAGAAACAGCGGCCAAAAGCCTATTTGGCTATTGCCAGCGGCATCAATTAAGCCCCAGCCGGATGAATAAACACCTAAGTTGTTTTGTAATAGTTTGCGGTGACGTTCTTGCATTACATGCAAGTTGGCACTTAACGCTGACAGTTCTTCTGCCGACTCATGCGCAAAGCCCACTTGCGAAAGAGAGAGACCTTGTTCGTCGGCTAATACCGCTTTGCCATCATCGCAAAGGGCCGACAGCAGGCTGGGCAATATTTCTTGCAATGGTTTTGTATTGTTCAAAACTGGGGTATCTATAACCTGTAAATGCCCCATGTTTTTTAAATGATAAAGTTTGTTTAAGGCGACTTCGCTGTCTTCATCAAGCAGTTGTAACTGTTGCTCATTCAGCACTGGGGTTTGCTCTTGAGTTAATAATTGCAAAATATAACGGCTGGCGGCATCTTTATTCGAAGACTGCACAGCGTAATAAGCCCCCCGCAGGCGTTGGCCATAACAGCAGACCGCTATCAATTAAAAACCCTGTGCTGTTCATCACTTTTAAGCTAGCGCCTTCACTTTACTGCTAATTGAATACAGCAAAGCTTCAAGCATGATGGACACATCGTGCTTGCTTCTGGCATCTACTTCAAACAAAGGCGCATCACTAAGTGTGGGCTGAGTATTAATATCCATACCGACAATACCAATGGCCACACCGGTGTTATCAATAAACTCTTTAAACGCAGTAAGATAAAAAGATAAATCACCAAACGGGTTTTCACCACGATTATCAATAAGCAGAATAAGCCCTAGACCACCCTCAGTTAAAATATCCCACATGAAGTTAAATCGTTCTTGGCCAGGTGTCCCATACAGATGTAAAACATCATTATTGTCTAAGTATTTAATGCCGTAATCCATGGCAACGGTAGTCTGCGACTTACGTAAAGCAGTCATATCACTGGCTGCCTCGTTGGTTGATATCGGTGGCTTGTCACTGATTGCAGCTATTGCGGTGGTTTTTCCCGCACCAACAGGGCCGGTAAAGATAATTTTATATTTATTCATCGTTTCCACTTTATAGTCCTTTATTTAATTCAACTTTAAACTGCGTAAAATACTTTCAAATATTCCACCGGATTTTCGCTTTGGTAATAGGTCTGCATCAGTTTCTACTGAAGGCTTATCAACCAATAAACCTAAAGACGCTAAGGTCGAAATAAATGCAAAGACGTAGCGCTGGGGAATCTGCATATGCCTTGCAAGCTCTAAAGGGGAAATTGCATCTTTTATTAAAATGGATGCCATGCCAATGGCATGCGGTGTAATCGTGAGGCGTGTAAAATTAGGCCATGCAACAATTGCCACAGGTTTGTCTGGCAATACGCTATTAGGTAAGCGCCCAAGAGATGACCAAAGTGCCACCTGCCAAAGCACAGTACAACTACTGTGCATAAAGCAGCCATGTTGTGGATACCGTTGCGCACTTTCGACTGAGCTGATAGAGACGGGAGTTATTTTTGGCGCTTTTTGCTCTTCTGCAGAATACATTTTACGCACCAAACCATAGTGGCGTATAAAAGGCTTATTCAGGTCAACATATATTTTGTCGCCACCTGGCATAATGATAAACCCTTGTTTCTCGCCCATGGCTTCTATCTCAACATGCGTGTTTTTATCACGTGCCAAGTTTATAGCCTCTTGTATTGGCCGCAACAGACTAGTACTAGGATCAAAAGTTGCCTGCTTTTTAAATAGAGGGTCGTTAAAATTAACATCTTCTTGCAAGCCACAACATTCAGCTATGACCTCTTTAGATAAGCTTAGATTCGGTGAACGACTATCATTAAAGTCGTTTTGATAACCAACCGTTTTTTTCTTTATAAGGTTTACAGGCTGTTCTAAAGAGGTTTCT
>CALJVD010000098.1 GCA_937974825.1 uncultured Oceanospirillaceae bacterium
GCGTCTTCGGCTAACACTAACTTTCCTTTTAGCGTGACGTTATCCTGAGTGGTGAAATCGATATCCATATTATTCTTTTAGTAGTGGTGTTGTTATCAGTAAGGCGTAACTGTATTACGCTTAGGTGTTAAATACCATAATGTATAACCTGTTTGTGCCTTGTAATAATACAATCCTGAATTATCCTTACTCTGTTAATCATTGCTTTGAGGTTGCTATGCCACGTGCTTGTGCTCGACATATATTAGTAAAAACCAAAGAAGAGGCTGAAAAAATAAAACAGCAGCTTGATAAAGGCGCCGACTTTGGCAAATTAGCTAAAAAATACTCCACTTGCCCCAGTAAAAAGAACAGTGGCAGTTTAGGAGAGTTTAATAAGGGTGATATGGTAAAACCTTTTGATGACGCAGTGTTCAAAGGACCGCTGCTTAAGGTGCAAGGCCCTGTGAAAACACGCTTTGGCTATCATTTAATTGAAACTATTTATCGTACTTAGCGGTGGTTAAATATTAAACCATTGTTGATGAGTGACTTTTAAACGGCTTGAGTGCAAACTCTCTTTATATTCCTTCCTTGAGTGCGGATTTATTCTTCTATGCGCATAGCTATTCTTTCTCGAAACCCTAATTTATATTCCACTCGCCGTTTGAAAGAGGCAGGTGAGGCACGTGGTCATGAAGTCGATGTTATCGATACATTGCATTGCTACATGGACATTACCAGTAGCAAGCCTACGGTTCGTTATAAAGGTAAAGAACTACCAAAGTACGATGCAGTGATTCCACGTATCGGCGCTTCCATTACCTTCTATGGCACGGCAGTAGTGCGTCAGTTTGAAATGATGGGCACGTATTCTATCAATGAGTCTGTTGCTATTAGCCGCTCGCGCGACAAGCTGCGTTCATTACAATTATTGTCACGTAAAGGTATTGGCTTACCGCGTACGGGCTTTGCGCATTACCCAGACAGTGTTAGCGATTTAATTAAAAACGTTGGTGGCGCGCCACTGGTAATTAAATTATTAGAAGGCACCCAGGGTATTGGTGTGGTGTTAGCAGATACTAAAAAGGCGGCAGAAAGTATTATTGAAGCTTTTATGGGGCTTAATGCGAACATCCTAGTGCAAGAATTTATTGAAGAAGCTGGTGGTGCCGATATCCGTTGCTTGGTCGTGGGCGGCAAAGTGATTGCCGCTATGAAACGTCAGGCCGCTGAAGGCGAGTTCCGCTCTAACTTGCACCGCGGAGGTAGCTCGGAAGTCGTGCGTCTTTCTGCAGCAGAAAGAAAAACCGCGATTGATGCTGCTAAAGCCATGGGGTTAAACATGTGTGGGGTGGATATCTTACGTTCTAACCAAGGGCCCTTAGTGATGGAAGTAAACTCTTCGCCTGGATTAGAAGGCATTGAATCAGCCACTGGCAAGGATGTTGCCGGCATGTTGTTTCAGTTCTTAGAAAAATCGACACGCAGTAGCACTAAAACCCGCGGTAAAGGCTAATAACACAGAAAGCGCGCCTATGAAAAAAACTACCGACTTTACCATTGCCGGCGTTAGTGTCGCTTTAGGTGAAAGCAAAAAAATTGAAATGCCCATTGGGCGCCTGTATACAGACAATATCGTTTCTATGCCGGTGTACGTTAAGCGCAGTAAGCGACCTGGACCAACACTGTTTATTAGTGCTGCTATCCATGGTGATGAGCTTAATGGCATTGAAATTATTCAACGTCTAATCAATTCGCGTAGCCTTAATAGTCTGCGCGGTACGTTAATTGCCGTTCCCACGGTGAACGTCTATGGCGTGATTAACCACAGTCGTTACTTGCCCGACCGTCGGGATTTAAACCGATCGTTCCCCGGCAGTAAAAAAGGCTCGTTAGCAGCGCGCATGGCGAATATGTTTTTAGAAGAAATTGTCAGCAAATGCGACTACGGTATCGACTTTCATACGGGCGCTATTCATCGCACAAACCTTCCACAAATACGCGCCAACTTAGACGATCAAGAAACCGCCGCCATGGCGCGCGCCTTTGGTGTGCCAGTGTTGCTTAATTCTAACCTGCGAGATGGCTCGTTACGTGCAGCAGCTGCCGACCACGGAGTGCGTATTTTGTTGTACGAAGCTGGTGAGGCATTGCGCTACGATGAACTCTGCATTCGTGCCGGTGAGCGTGGGACAATTAACGTCATGCGCCACTTAGGAATGCTGCCAGCCAGTCGGGCTAAGAAAACGAAGTTAAAAGAACCGGTCACAGCACGGACCAGCGCCTGGGAGCGTGCTACCGACAGTGGCTTTGTTCAGCATCATAGAAACCTTGGTGACAGGGTTAAAAAACAAGAGCTGTTAGCCACCATTCGAGATCCATACGGCACCGTACTAGATCAAGTCTATTCACGTCATGAAGGCATTATTATTGGTAAGCAAAAAATACCGTTAGTGCAAGAAGGCGAAGCAATGTATCACGTGGCTTACTTTAGACAGCCCGATGATGTTGTTGAAGGACTTGAACAGCTACAAGACTTGCTGCCAGCAGACGAAACCCTGCGTTAATTTCTTTGGTGGTATCACTTACCACCAAAGAAACCTCGATATAGCATCAAGTTTAAGCGGTGCGACTTGAGCGTCTTGGGGCAGTCGAGGCAGGGCGTCTATTACCGCTAGCATTAGCAGCAGTACGAGCTCCAGTATTGCTCGATTTGTTAGCAGGTTTGCTTGCACTGTTGCGACCGGCACCATTGCGGTTTGCAGGGCGCGCTGCGCGTGGCTCACGGTCAAAGGTATCTTTGAAGCCTTTAGGCTGCTTCGCTTTCTTTGGTTTGCGTGGTGCTTTAGGGCGAGAAATTGGTAGCGGTTTTGATGGCTCAAAACCTGCTTGAATTCGACGCTCAATGCTCTTACCAATGAGGCCTTCGATGCCTTCAAGATCTTCTAATTCTTCCGCACAAACTAGGGCAATGGCTTCCCCGGTTGCACCGGCGCGACCCGTTCGGCCAATGCGGTGTACATAGTCTGCAGCAACATTAGGAAGTTCGAAGTTCACCACTAATGGTAGTTGTTCGATATCCAAGCCGCGAGCGGCAATATCTGTTGCGACTAACACTGACACTTCACCATTTTTAAAATCGGACAGTGCACGTGTTCTGGCGCCTTGGCTTTTATTGCCATGAATGGCGGCTGCCGTAATGCCACGATCTTGTAAGTGGGTGGTTAGACGGTTGGCACCGTGCTTAGTACGAGTAAAGACAAGTACTTGGTTCCAATCGTTATCTCTTAATAAGCTACTTAGTACTTCGGGCTTTCGTTTTTTGTCGACAGGAATCAGCCATTGTTCAACACTGTGGGCAGTGCTGTTACGAGGGCTTACATCAATTTCTATGGGGTCTTGCACTAAGCCTTTAGCCAGTGTACGAATCTCATTTGAGAAGGTTGCCGAAAACATCAGCGTCTGACGTTTTTTAGGCAGCATGGCTAAAATTCTTTTGATGTCATGAATGAAGCCCATGTCTAACATGCGGTCAGCTTCATCCAGTACTAGAAACTCTACTTCATCAAAGCGAACAGCGTTTTGCTTATACAGGTCGAGAAGACGTCCAGGGCAAGCCACTAACACATCGACGCCACGACGTAGTTTAATCATTTGTGGGTTAATACCAACACCACCAAATACGACAGTAGAGCTAATGTTTAAATGTTGACTGTACTCGACAACGTTGGCGCCTACTTGCGCAGCAAGTTCACGAGTCGGAGTTAAAACTAAAGCACGGCAGCGGTTAGCGCTTGCGCGTTTGCCTTGCTGTAGCTTGTGTAGCATGGGTAGGGTAAAACCGGCTGTTTTACCTGTGCCCGTTTGGGCAGCGGCCATGACATCTCGACCGGCTAATACAGCAGGTATTGCTTGTGCTTGAACGGGAGACGGAGTGGTATATCCCTGAGCAGCAACTGCTTTCAGGATGGGTTCGGCAAGGCCGAGTTCGGAAAATTGGGTCATTAGTGCGTGATCTGCTCTAGAGCTGACATTGCAAGAAAGAATGGGACGGTGTCAGCAGCCGTGTATCCATCTGGGCAGTTGCCCAGTAGGGCTGAAGAACATCGTTGTGTTCTAGCCCGAGAAGAGGTTGCACTGTACTGGAATAGTAGCGGTGCGTCCAGTAAAGAGATTGTTAGTGTGAGTGAGACAGTATCTTTGTTACCTGCTTTTTTATTGCTTCACCTTCGTGTTTTCCTCGTATGCCTTCCGCTAATACAATTTTTTCACCATTCACGCCGGCCACCCAAAGTTTGTAAAATTCATTGCGCACACTGCTTTCAGAACCTGAAGCCGTCAGAGTTAAATCAAGCTGTAAAACAGCATTAGCGGGAATGATAGCAGTACGCTGATACAGGGCGCGGCCAAACATCAGGCGTACCATAGTCGCTTTAGGTGGGGATACGACGGTTTCAAGGCTGCGACCTAACCAGAAGACTCCTAGTGCTGTCGTCAAAGCACCAAGCAAGGTAAAGACAGAGCCAATAAACCATAGCGACTCTTTGTCTTGCAGTGTGAGATAAATTAAGAAAGTACCAATGCCGAAAAACAGTAGTCCTGCTAAGGATACAGGGATGGCAATCTTCATGTGTCGACCAAACGGGCTTACTAGCTTTAGCCCCTGTGCAGTCGAGCTGATTTGAATTTGATTATGGGCATTTGTAAGCGCTTGTTCAGATAAATCTTGTTGAATGGATTCACGAATAGAGTCAGGGAGCTGATAGTTTGCTTGAGCAGAACCACTAGTAACAGGTAAGGCCCACTGACGTTTAAACCTGTAGGTGGCAATTTTCCAATTGTCGCGACGAAGTGCACGGCTGTCATCAATGCGCGGATCGCGTTGTGGCTTATGCGTAAGGCTAAGTTTACCTTCGCAGGCTAGATACCACTGAACAGTTCCTGAGTACTTATTGTCTTCACCGTTTACAGGTAAATGACCAGGCACATCAAAAAGCACATGCAGTTTGCCGCCGTTGCGCTCTTTTTGCCAATAGCCTCGGCTTTTTTCTTGCCAGATGACCTCGCTTTTTTTAGTTCGATTTTTACCCGTACCAGAGTAGTAGCTGTGCTCGCATATTAAGTAAACATCGGGTGCAGACAACCAATCACCTTGTGAAAGTGCAAAGTATCCACCGATTTGACCACCCACATTGCCGGGCAACGGGTCAGGAAAGAACAAGGTCGGGCCAATTTGCTTATATCGTTTACGTAAACGCCATCCAGCATACAGCATTAAACTTCCCAATAAGGGAAAGAAGAAAGCCAATAGAGCCGTGCCAAATGAATCGATCTGCTTAGTGTTTACCAGCAATATGGGTATAGAAACGCCTACAAACAGGAAACCAACGAAAAATAATATGGCGTGGTTATTTTTCTGTTGACTGGCGACTCCATCTTTCGCCGCTTCAATAAGACTGTGTTCGTTTTGCCCTCGCATTGCTAAAAACATCAGCCCAGCGCCGATGGCACCAAACATCAGCACAAATACGCCACCAAATACCATCATTTTGGTGTGCAGGCTTCTGTCTAAGTACGACTGCTTAGGCTGCGTAGGATTGACGTAAGCAATGCTGCTGTTAGACCGTTGTGACTGTTTAAGTCGATTGTATAAGTCTTGCCAAAAGTCTTTGTCACTATCGCTGCCAACACTGAGTGTTACCCTGTTGTTAGAGTACTCGATGCCGTTTATCTGATAGTCGTAAGTGGCAGAGATATTCCAAGTGGTGCTATCACCAACATAAGACTCTAAACTGATAGTGCGTATATTGGCTGGAACCTCTAGCCAAGATTGAGTCTCTAAATAACGCAAAACAGGGCTGGCCGTTGTAAACCAAAAGACCAACAGTCCGGCAGCGGCAAAAACACCGCCAAAAATGAATAAAGACCAAACGATATGATATTTCTTAGTCGCGCTGTTGTTAGGCATAAGCTTCCTAGCGTTGTCATTATTTCTCTATTATGAGCAGGTGCGTACAATGGTGCTTGGCATAAGCTACTTATGCACTGTAGCGATAAGATAACAGGTGTTTGCGTTATGATGTATAGGAAATTTTAAGGATTTATATGAGCAAAAAGCCCACACAAAAACGCAAGCCCGCGAATAAGAAACCGAAAGCAAAGAAATCAACCATCCAAACAAAAATCAACAAGCCATTTCCGTGGAAAAAGTGGTTCTTTAGAGCGGTTGTTGTTGGCGTGCTTATTTTTTCTGTTTGGATGGTTTGGCTAGACGCACAAGTCCGAGAGCGTTTTGATGGTAAGAAGTGGACGTTGCCAGCAAAAGTATACGCCCGTCCTTTGCAGCTTTACCCAGGCAAGCTTATGACTCCTGCGCAGCTCAATGCCGAGCTAGTGTGGGGTGATTATCGACAAGGCGGTTATCCAACCACGCCAGGTTACTATTTTCGAGAAGGGGATCGCTTTGTTATTTATCGTCGTGGGTTTGCCTTTTGGGACGGTGCAGAACCTACCCGGCGCCTAGAAGTTTTGATCAAAAACAACCGCATAGAACGTATTTTAGAGCAAAACGAAGAGGTCGCCTTAGCACGCCTTGAGCCGCTTTATATTGGAGGGATATTCCCTTCGCATAATGAAGACCGTGAGTTGCTACGCCTAGAAGACTTCCCACCAGAGTTGGTCGCAGCCCTAGTGCGCACCGAAGATCAATATTTTTTTGAGCATAAGGGGATTTCTTTACGGGGTATAGGGCGTGCCATGGTCGTCAATTTAAAGGCAGGAGGCGTGGTACAAGGTGGTTCAACGTTAACGCAGCAGTTGGTAAAAAACTTTTTCTTAACCAGCCAGCGTAGCTATACCCGTAAAATACAAGAAGCGTTTATGTCGATTCTTCTCGAGCTTCATTACAGCAAAGAAGAAATTCTAGAAACCTATCTTAACGAAGTGTATTTAGGTCAAGCGGGCCGACGTGCCATTCATGGCTTTGGGTTGGCCTCACGCTTTTATTTTGCCAAGCCAATACAAGAGTTAGACACCGCAGAAATAGCTACCCTAGTGGGAATGGTAAAAGGGGCGTCTTATTACAACCCAAGGCGTAACCCAAAACGTGCTAAGAGTCGTCGAGATATAGTGTTAGGCATTATGGCAGAGCACAACATCATTAGTGAGAGCGAGCGGCTTAAAGCTCAAAGCCAGTCTATTAATACGGTATCTGCACAACGGGCAGGGCAACGAGAATACCCCGCCTTTTTAGAGCTGGTTCGACAGCAATTACAAGAAGATTACCGGCTGGTGGATCTTCAAAATGAAGGACTAAGAGTGTTCACTACCTTAGATCCATGGCTGCAACATAGCGTAGAAAACGCCGCAAGTGAGCACTTACAAAAACTAGAAACACGCTTCCCACAGGCGCAGGGTAAGCTACAAACTGCCGCTGTGGTTACAAGCACAGATGGCGCAGAAGTACGCGCGTTACTGGGCGGACGTGAACCAGAATATTTTGGCTTTAACCGGGCGCTTAATGCACAGCGCTCGATTGGCTCATTAGCGAAACCTTTTGTTTACTTAACCGCGCTTGAAAGTGGGCAGTGGCATTGGGGCAGTGTGTTGTCGGATGATCCTGTTAGCGTGAGTTTAGGTGGCGGTAAACAGTGGCAACCACAAAATTACGATAAGGTATCGCATGGCAATGTTTCCATGTTGACCGGATTAACTCAGTCGTACAACCAGGCCACCGTTCGCTTAGGCATGAATGTTGGATTAGCGAAAGTCGCCAATAATTTTAATCGTTTAGGACTTAAAACAGACTTGCCTCGCTACCCTTCTATTTTATTAGGAGCGGTGCCTTTGTCGCCATTTAATGTCGCTGAAATGTATCAAACCATTGCATCGAACGGCTTTGTAATGCCATTGCGCAGCATGGAAGCGGTGAATGATGCACGTGGTAACTTACTTTCCAGTTATGGCATGGAAGGGCGACAAGAGGTCAGCCCGCAAACAATGCAATGGTTGCGTTGGGGCTTAGAACAAGTCACCGAAAATGGTACTGCCAGAGCGTTAAAGGGCCATATACCACTGCCCATCGCTGCTAAAACAGGTACCAGTAATGATCAGCGAGACGCTTGGTTTATGGGGTTTGATAATAGGCACTTAGGCATTGTTTGGGTTGGGCGAGATGATAACGAACCTATGCCGTTGTTTGGCTCAACGGCGGCTTTACCTATTTGGTTAGAAAGCTTTAAGTCATTGGGAGTAGAACCTCTAGCACCTGCTACTGGGTTTGGCTGGGTGAAAGTGAATGACCAAGGTGAGTTTGTAGAAGAGCGTTGTGCAGGAATGCTGTATCCTCTACCTAAAAATCAAATGCCCACTGAATTAAACGGGTGTGGCAAATCACACAAGCAAGAGAAACGTAAATCATGGTTAGACTGGTTGTTTTAACGTTATTACTCATATTAACGGGCTGTACTCAAAAGCATATGATTGATGCCGTAGATGATACAGCACAAGCTCCGTTGCCCACGATGGATAATGGGCGCTTAGCGGCGTTGGATGAAGGTGAAAGTCATCCGGCATTAATTAGCCTATATCAAAAAGCAGAGCAGGCAAGACAAGCTCAGCAATGGCAGTTAGTCTTTACTTACCTAGATCAGGCAAGGCAGATACAACCGCGCTCTGCCACTGTGCTCTATCGTTTAGCTTGGGCTAGTCTGCAAGCAAATAACCCTGCACAAGCAGAGCAGTTTGCCCAGCGAGGGCTTATTTATGCTGAATCAGGCAGTGCAGTAGAAAAGCGCTTGTATGCATTGTTAGCACAAAGCTTAAACAGACAAGGACGAGTGATGGAAGCTTACAGCGCAGACCAAAAAGCGCACTAATCATAAAAAACGGGCGCAAAGAGCGCCCGTCGTCTAACTTGGATAGCGATTTAAAGTGTCGCCATTACCTTGTCAGCCGCAGCAATGGTTGCTGCAATATCATCTTCACTATGAGCAATCGACATAAAGGCCGCTTCAAACGCAGAAGGCGCTAAATAAATGCCTTCTTGCAGCATGCCGTGGAAGAACTTGTTAAAACGTTCAGTGTCGCAGTGGTCGGCCACATCACGGAAGGTTTTCACTTCTTTAAGCTCGGTAAAGAAAATACCAAACATGGCACCTACGTGGTTAGAAGTGAAGGGTACTTTATGTTTGTCAGCCGCTGCTTGCAGACCTTCGAGTAATTGTTCAACGCGTTGAGTTAGTTGTTCATAGAAGCCTGGCGCTTGGATGGCTTTTAGCATAGCTAAACCCGCTGCCATGGCTAATGGGTTACCCGACAAAGTACCGGCTTGATACACAGGGCCAAGCGGAGCTAAGTGTTCCATAATCTCACGTTTACCGCCGAAAGCGCCTACCGGCAAACCGCCACCAATAATCTTACCTAAGCAAGTCATATCAGGGGTAATGCCATAGTGATCTTGAGCGCCGCCTAAGGCTGCACGGAAGCCACTCATCACTTCATCTAAAATAAGCACAGCGCCATGAACGGTACATAGCTCACGCAAGCCTTGTAAAAATGATTTTTCGCTAGGAATACAGTTCATGTTGCCGGCAACAGGTTCGATAATGACACAGGCAATTTGGTCGCCGTATTTAGCAAAACACTCGCGAACACCGTCTAAATCATTGTAGTTAAGCGTCAGTGTGTGTTCGGCTATAGATGCTGGAACGCCCGGTGAGGTTGGCACGCCAAGCGTTAACATGCCAGAACCTGCTTTCACTAATAACGAGTCAGCATGGCCGTGGTAGCAGCCTTCAAACTTAACGATTTTGTCACGACCGGTATAGCCGCGCGCCAAACGAATGGCACTCATGGTCGCTTCAGTACCCGAGTTAACCATGCGTACCATATCCATGGACGGAACCAGTTTACATACTTCAGCCGCCATTTCGATTTCGGTGGCTGTGGGGGCGCCAAAGCTTAAGCCTTTTTCCATTTGCGCTTTGATAGCGTCCATAACGGTGTCGGCATTGTGACCTAAAATCATAGGTCCCCAGCTGCCTACGTAATCAATGTACTTATTGCCGTCGGCATCAAATGCGTAAGCACCTTTAGCGTGATCGAAAAACACGGGCGTACCGCCGACGCCTTTAAAAGCGCGTACAGGTGAGTTTACACCGCCAGGGATATGCTTCTGGGCGTCTTTGAAAAGCTGTTCAGACTGAGTAATTTGGTAGGTCATGGTTGTTCCTTAAAACGTTGTAGTCAAACGCCTAAAACATAGAAATCAACTTATAATGTAAGCGACTTTTGCGTGAGCGTTTGGCAAGAATTAAAACGGTTTAACCACTGCTAAAATGACAATAGCAATGAGTAAAAATACCGGCAGCTCATTAAACCAGCGATAAAAAACATGGCTGCGCTGGTTCTGGTCTGCAGCAAATACTTTTACTAAGTGGCCGCAATAAAAGTGATAAACTATCAGCAAACTCACTAAGGTTAATTTAGCGTGCAGCCAACCGCTTGATAAATAATAGTCTGGGTTAAAGCTTAAAAGCCATGTACCCAATATCAATACGACTATCATCGAAGGTGTCATAATTCCGCGGTATAGCTTACGCTCCATGATCTTAAAACGATCGCGCGAAACAGTGTCTTCCGAAGAGGCGTGGTAAACAAATAAACGTGGTAAATAAAAAATTGCAGCAAACCAAGTAACGACCGCAACTAAATGAAAGGCTTTAACCCAAAGCATAGATTGCCCTAGTGATAGAATAGAAAACATTATTGTAAGTGAAATTATTAATACAAGCTAAAATATCCGCACGGAAAGTGTAGAATGCAGCTAAACACTGATTAAAATCAGTATGACAAACCAAGTTGGTACCGCAAAATAAAGTGACAGCGCGGTTTTTAAGAGAGGATAAAATAGTGATTAAAGTAGGTATCGTTGGCGGCACAGGTTACACCGGTGTTGAGCTGCTTAGAATATTAGTGAATCACCCTGAAGTAGAATTAAAAGTAATTACATCGCGCAGTGAAGAAGGCGTGCGTGTTGATGATATGTTCCAAAATTTACGCGGACATACCGATCTACGTTTTAGTGTTCCCGATGCACAAAAATTAGGTGAGTGCGATGTTGTGTTTTTTGCAACGCCTCATGGTGTGGCGCATTCCATGGCGGCCAGTATTCTAGAAACAGGCACTCGTATCATTGATCTGTCGGCTGACTTCCGTTTAGAAGATTCAGTTGAGTGGGAGAAATGGTATGGTCAGACTCACGGTGCAAAAGAATTATTACCGCAAGCCGTGTATGGCTTACCAGAAGTAAACCGTGCTGCCATTAAAGATGCTCGTCTTATTGCCGTTCCTGGCTGCTACCCTACGTCAGTACAATTAGGTTTGTTACCACTGTTTGAAAACAACCTATTAGAAGAGCAGCAAATTATTGCTGACTGTAAGTCGGGTGTTAGTGGTGCAGGTCGCGCTGCTAAAGTGGGTTCATTGTATTGTGAAGCTGGAGAATCGTTTAACGCCTACGCTGTTAAAGGACATCGTCACTTACCTGAAATTCAGCAAGGCTTAAAGCGTGCTGCTGGGCGTGATGTTGCGCTAACGTTTGTACCACACTTAGTTCCTATGATTCGTGGTATTCACTCGACTATGTACGCCATGGCACCAGGTTTAACTCAGCAACAACTGCAAGCACTCTATGAAGAGCGTTACGCAAACGAACCGTTTGTAGATGTTATGCCAGCAGGCAGTCAGCCAACTACTCGCAGCGTAAGAGGCAGCAACCATTGCCGTGTCGCTGTGCATTATCATGAGAATACTGGTCAGATCATTGTACTATCGGTCATTGATAATCTAGTGAAAGGTGCGTCTGGTCAGGGTGTTCAGAACATGAACATTATGTTTGGCCTAGATGAAAACACTGGGCTAAAGCAAGCCGCACTACTGCCTTAGTAGAGCGGATTGCGCAAAGGCTATAAATGACAGTTAAAGAAGGTTGGAAGTAATGCCCAAAGTCAGAGGCACTAAGCACGATCGATTAATGGTGACTCGCTATAATCCTATGGCGAAAGTCCTGCGCTTTATCTTTGTGACATTGTTAGCACTTGGGATGGCGGTTGGTGGATATTATGGCGGTGTCATCAATAGTGTTGATGAAATACAAGCCCTTAGTTTGCAACGCGACACGCTTGAAAATAGTTTGGCAGATGCAGAGCACACTATTAGCAGCCTGTCACAACGAGTAAGTATTCTCGAAAAAGGCGGAGAAGTTGATCGTAAAGCCACTGAAGGCGTTCGCCAAACAGTCATTGAGTTAAAAGCGCAAATTGCCACACTCGAAGAAGAAGTGTCTTTTTACAAAGGCATCATGGCACCTAGTGGTAACGATAAAGGTCTGCGAGTAAGTAAAATTGATGTGACTCGTGAAGAAAACAGCAACCGTTATCGCTACTCGATAATGCTGACGCAAGTAGCGGACAATAGATCCTATATCTCCGGCTTGGCGGCGGTAAATGTCGTAGGCTTAATGAATGGAGAGCGAGTTATTCTTCCATTAAGAGACTTAGATTCGGATGTTACCGAGTTAGGTGTTAAATTCCGCTTTCGATACTTCCAAGAAATTTCAGGTACCCTGACATTGCCTGCCCAGTTTGTGCCAGAGCAAGTACAAGTGGTATCGCAGTCTACAGGCAGCAAAGCACAGCGTGTAGAAGAGACCATTAATTGGCCCCAGTAAGGAGAGGCTTCCATGTTCAGCAGTAAAGACAAAGCTAAAAACCCTCATTTCGATACATTAATATCGTCGAAAACAGAAATCATTGGTGATATTAAATTTACCGGTGGCCTACATGTGGATGGTGTTATCAAAGGGCAAGTGAATGCTGACGAAGGCTCTAGCGCAGTTATTCGCATCAGCGACAAAGGCCGTGTAGAAGGTAATATCAATGCGCCTAATATCATCATCAATGGCAAAGTGATTGGTGATGTTCATGCCAGCGAATACTTAGAGCTTGCGAAAAAGGCAGAAGTCGAAGGTGATGTTTATTATCAAATAATGGAAATGGTAATGGGCGCCCAAGTGAACGGTAAGCTAAATCACCAATCTAAGCCTAAAGCGAATAAAGCAACGGTTAAAGCCATTGGTCAAGATGTGAAACCTCAGTAAATTGTCTAAAGTTGACTAAAATACTGGGGCATAGTCATAATGGCATTGCTATAAACCTATACGGAAACATATATGAACGCAGTACAGTCCGCTAATTTCATTGAATTAACTGACGCCGCTATTAATAAAATTCGAGAGTTGCTAGAAGAAGCAGACGATGACGAACTTTGTTTAAGAGTGTTTGTGACTGGCGGCGGCTGTTCCGGATTCCAATACGGCTTTACCTTTGACGATGATCGCGCCGACGATGACACCTTAGTAGAACAAAACGGTGTGCGAGTGTTGGTTGATCCATTAAGTTACGGCTATTTAGCAGGCTCAGTGTTAGATTACGAAGAAGGTTTAGCAGGTTCTAAATTTGCAGTAAAAAATCCAACCGCGTCTTCTACTTGTGGTTGTGGCTCATCCTTTGCCATTTAAGGAAGCATAATGCGCATAATAATAACAATTTTAATGCTGTTCGCAGGAAACCCAACATTGGCAGAAGCAGCGCCACAGGCTGTTGAGCCAGAGGCTAAACTTATTCAAGTTGCTTTATATGATCATACGGCAGAAGAGTTACAGGAAAAGTTACTGTTGGCCGAGAATATTGCTGGTGGCTTAAACGCAAAAGACCAACAACCCATCGTGCTTGTGCTTGAAGGTGAAAGCGTTCAGCTGTTTCTGCGTGAGCATTATCGTGACCAGAAGGCACTGGTTGATCAAGCATCCAGGTTGTCGGCGTTTGGTTTTGTTGAATTGCGTGTTGGACAAGATTACTTAGATAGCCATGCCATCGGCAATAATGAAATCCCAGCCTTCTTAGCGGTCGTCTCTAGTACCGATGAAGCAAAAATTCGCTTGCAGAATGCAGGCTATGTTGTTTATTAAGCTGGGTAGATAGCCCCTAATATTCGAGCGCCACTAGCTCCGGTGGCGCTAGCAAGGTTTCCACACTTATTATTGATGGTGCGCGCAGCTAGCCAGCCAAACGCCATGGCCTCTAACCAGTCAGGATCGATACCTTTATGTGCCGTGCTGCGAACAGCAGTGCTAGGTAGTAGTGACTGTATGCGACCCATCAAATATTGGTTATGTACGCCGCCCCCACAAACATATAATTCAGGCTGGTTACGGCTGAACTGCGCAACGGCATGTGCAATGGATTGAGCAGTTAATTCCGTCAGCGTTGCTATAACATCTAGTGCTGAGTAATCATTTAAATTGCCCATGGATGACAACTGAAACAACTCTCTTCCAGTGCTTTTAGGTGGATGCTGTTGAAAGTAAGGGGCCGATAACCAAACATCTAGCAGAGGTTGAATTACCTGTCCTTGAGAAGCGAGCTCACCATTTTTATCGTATGAGCAATCGAAGTGGCGTTGGCACCACTCGTCGATTAAGGCATTACCTGGGCCAGAGTCAAACCCTAAAATCAGCTCCGGATTGTCAGATAGCAGGGTCAGGTTCGATATCCCACCAATGTTTAACACCATCGAATTATTTGGAAAACAATCAGCATGGAATGCCGGAACAAGCGGAGCGCCTTCCCCACCGGCGGCTATGTCACGACGACGAAAATCTGCCACACAAGTGATTTTGGTATGTTCCGCAATCCATGCAGGATCGTTAATTTGCCAGCTAAAACCATCGGGCTGAGGTTGATGGCGCAAGGTATGACCGTGGCTACCAGTCGCTACAATATGCTCAAATGACAGTCGGTTTCGGTCTAATAACTGCTGAATGGCATTAACGGCATGCTGAGCTAGTTCACGTTTGGTGAGCATAAGCTCAAGTACATTAACATTTGGTTCAAGCGCTAAAGTGCGTAACTTTGACTGAAAAGAGGGCGAGTAAGGTATGCACAAAGCGTCGATGAGCTTAGTGCTGGTGCCTACATCAATCAGTGCTGCATCCATGCCGTCGGCACTGGTACCTGACATTAGCCCAATATACAAACTCATTACTTAGACGTACTTATCTGTGTGGCTTGCTGGTTATAACTGTTTAACCAGTTGAGTACATTTTGTTTGCGTTCCATAAAGTCTGAACGATATTCGCTCGCAATATTTTGCGCCTTAGGTAGGTCAACTTTAAAGTGGTCACGGTGAACGCCATTCACTCGGAACTCGTAATGTAAATGCGGGCCAGTTGCTAAACCAGTCATGCCAACATATCCAATGATTTGACCCTGTTTAACGTAACGACCAGTTTTAGTGTTCCGATTAAAACGGCTCATATGGGCGTATAGCGTTTGGTACTTGGCACCGTGTTGTAGAATAACGGTGTTACCATAGCCACCTTTACGACCGGCGAAAATAATTTTACCGTCACCGGCGGCTTTAATCGGAGTGCCTGTCGGTGCTGCGTAATCTGTACCTTTGTGCGCGCGAACCGTCGAGTTCAAAACTGGGTGTTTGCGTGCAGTACTAAAGCGTGAGCTAATACGGGTAAAGTCTATAGGGTTGCGCAGAAACTCTTTACGCATGCTCTGACCTTCTGGCGTGTAGTAGTCAGTTTTGCCGGTTTTATCGGTGTAGCGAATAGCACGAATATTGCGGCCACGGTTATTGAACTCACTGGCGAGAATATTCCCCGTGCCTATTTTTTCGCCGTCTAAATAAATTTCATCGTAAATAACACTGAACGAATCACCTTCACGAATATCCAGGGCAAAGTCGATATCCCAGCCGTATATATTAGCGAGCTCGAATAGTATCTGTTGAGGAATGCCGGCTTTAATACCGTCAACGAATAAAGAGTTTTCAATTGTAGCGCTAGCAAATTGGGGGCGGTACTCTGCATCACGCTCAACCAAGCTGTAGGTTAGCTTGCCTGACTCGTCACGAATCAGTTCGTGGTATGCTAGTGGAGTTAAAATGATTTGCAGTTGCTGAAGTTTGTTATTGTCAGAGCGAACCCAGCGAAGCTCTTGACCAGGAAACAATTTAATAGCGGCCTTTGGGGCTGCATTAACCACATCTAAAACTTCAGAAGCTCCAAGGTTATTACGACTAAACAGTACAGAAAGGCTATCGCCAGACTTTACTTTGGTGCTTTCCCATTGGATAAACTCTTGTTCCTCGGCGTCATTAGTTTGCTCGGCCATGTCGATAATCAAACTGGTTTCTTCGGGCTCTTCGACAATAGAAGCAGAATTAGAGGCTGGCCATGACACTAAGGCGATTACTAAGGTAAATAGAATAGCAGCACCCAGAAAATGCGTCTTAGGAAAATGTCGTATGTGTTCGGGTAAGGTCATAACAGCTGCTACCTATCCTATATAGTTGTAGTCATTTTTTTAAACAGTATGTTCCTTGCACAATAGCACAGGAATTATTAGCAAAGCTTGATTTTGATTGCTAATAAGGTATTTTTACCAACCTTCTTTGCCAACCATTATAGAGTATATTATGACAGCGGCACTACTAGACGACTTGAAAAGTCGTGGTCTAATTAACCAAGCCACAGCAGAAGATGAATTCGTTAAACACTTAGAAAGTGGCCCTGTAACCTTATACTGTGGATTCGATCCCACGGCTGATAGTCTGCATTTAGGGCATTTAGTTCCATTATTAGTATTAACTCGCTTCCAAAATGCTGGGCATCATCCTATTGCATTGGTTGGTGGTGCGACTGGTTTGATTGGCGACCCTAGCTTTAAAGATGCAGAGCGTCAATTAAATACGGCCGATACGGTAGCTGGGTGGGCGGATAAGATTCGTAATCAAGTCAGTCAATTTATTCATTTCGACAACGTTAAGAATCCTGCAAGAGTCGTAAACAACCTAGATTGGGTTGGCAGTATGAATGTGTTGGAGTTCTTAAGAGATGTTGGTAAGCACTTCTCTGTTAACGCAATGATTAACAAAGAGTCCGTACAGCAGCGATTGAATAGAGAAGGTGCAGGGATTTCTTTTACGGAATTCTCTTATGCCTTATTGCAAGGTTTAGATTTCGCTGAATTGAATAAGCATTATGGTTGCACCTTGCAAATTGGTGGTTCAGATCAGTGGGGTAATATTGTTGGTGGTATCGATTTAGCTCGTCGACAAAATGGCGCGCAGTGTTTTGGTCTGACTGTACCTTTGGTAACGAAATCAGACGGTACTAAGTTTGGGAAAACAGAATCGGGCGCAGTATGGCTAGATGCTAGTAAAACATCGCCTTACAGCTTTTATCAGTTCTGGATGAATACTGCAGATGCTGATGTGTACAAGTTCTTAAAGTACTTCACTTTCTTATCTATTGAAGAAATCGATAAAATCGAAGCGCACGACGCTACCATTCAGGGGCGTAAAACAGCACAAGGCATTTTGGCTGATGAAGTAACTCGTTTAGTTCATGGTGAAGATGCGTTGCAATCTGCTAAGCGTATTACAGAAGCATTATTCTCTGGTGATATCACCCAGTTAACTGAGGCAGAACTTGTACAGTTACAACAAGATGGTATACCAGCCAGCGAGATAGAGCTTTCTCAGATAGCAGAGACACCACTAACAACGTTATTTACAGAGTGCGGATTAGCGAAAGCTGGTCGTGAAGTGAAAGATGCACTAGGTCGCCAGGCTGTGTTAATTAATAATGTTGCTGTTGGCGCAGATGACAATATGAAAACGGCAGAGCTATTTGCGGAAAGTAATGCATTATTTGGTTGTTTTTTCATCGTTAAGCTCGGAAAACGAAAATATCATTTATTTTCTTTAAAAAGAGGTTGACGGCAGGCGCGCAATCTCTATAATGCGCGTCTCTTGATTGAGCAGCGGCGAAAAGCCAAAACAAAATTAAGAAATGAGGGTTGACACAAGTGAGTTTCACTGTAGAATGCGCCCTCCTGATTTGCCAGTTAAGCAATTAACAAAAAGTGCAAATAAGTGGTTGACATCGAAGGGTAACTCTTTAGAATGCGCAGCCCGCTTCAAATGAAAAAGAAGCAGTTCTTTAACAAGAAATTTAGACAATTATGTGTGGGTACTTACCGAACGTTCTAGATAGATAGAATATTCAAGTAAGAACTCGT
>CALJVD010000099.1 GCA_937974825.1 uncultured Oceanospirillaceae bacterium
AAAAAACCTGATCATTGATCAGGTTTTTTTATGCCTGTTACTTTTTAAGCTTGCCCTAGAAAATATTTTGAGCCATTACTTAAGATATAGAACTTCCCTTCTTCATCTTCCTGAGCGAATTCTAATAACTCGTACCATGCGTTTCTGCTAAAGCGAGCCCATAGGTCATGGCGCACCTTAACCTCTGGGAGGCTTACACCGTTTAAATCAGACATTTTAAACGGGTGCTCTGAGTTTAAAATAAAGCTGTCAGCAGTGGTTGTTAAAAGTTTGATAACCCCTTCTTCTTGCTCAATCATAGCAATATGTAAGGGCTTATCTTCCACTGTTAAACGCCATTTCTCTACCGGTGTGATAAGGAAGTATTCATTATTCTCATAACGTAGGATGCTAGCAAATAAGTTAACAAGCTCTTGTCGTTTTATTTGGCTGCCTTCATGCCACCATGTGCCATCCGCGCGAATTACCATGTCAATATCGCCTGAAAGTTCAGGATTCCACTTTTCAACGGGCGGAATTTTATGGGCTTTATCTTTACCGATTTGCTTTAGTAGGGAGTCGAGATTCATTAGATTAGCCTTAGATTGTAAACATCATTAGTTATCTATAGACCTCTTTGCCACTCTTGTCTAAGAGGAATACGCCCTGGGGTATTAATTACAGTGTCTAATTGTTCTAGAAACTTAGCTTTATCCGCACCTAACGTACCTTTAAGTGGTAGATAGTTAGAAGCGTGGTCACTTCTAAAGATGGTATTTTCTAGTTCTAGGTGGCTAATTAATAAGCGAAGCTCTTTAAATAGCTCTGCTTGGCTTGGAAGCTCGTAATTACCATTAAAGCCATCTTTAACGCGTTGGTCACCTAAAGGGTAGCTAACGATTAAAGTTGATAAGAAATCGGGTTGGGCAGCGTTCATAAGGCGTGCAGAGTTGATAGCATGCTGCTCGCTATAGGCAACGCCGCCCATACCGTTCAAAATCATTACAGACGTTGTGATTCCGGCTTCTTTGCACTTTAACAGAGCGTCTAATGTGCTTTGAAAGGTTTCACCCTTGTTTATAAAATTGAGCACTTCATCGTCGCCACTTTCGGCACCAACATAGACAATGCCTAAGCCAAGCTCACGTAGTTTGATAAGATCGTCAACAGACTTCTTACTAACGTTACGTGGCAAGCAGTATGCACCGACGCGTTTTACCCAAGGCAAATACTCTTTTATAAGCTCTAAAATGCGTGTTAGGCGTCTAATTGATAGTGTCATTGCGTCACCATCGGCTAAGAACACTTTTTCGAAGCGTGGGCCTAATGTAGAGGCCTTCTGCAGCTCTTCGATAATGTACTCTTCTTCACGAGGCCTGAACTTCTTTTGTGGCTGCGTATACATATCGCAAAAAGTACAATTATTCCAAGAACAGCCATTAGAGACTTGTAAGATAAAAGATTTACCTTCACTGGGCGGACGAAATACTGGCTCAATATAATTAAACATGGTGATATCTATAAGCGATTTATTAAACTTTCTTCATGAAGCAAGATTTTAGCATCATTTTTTGACCGTTTACTTTGCAATCAACATCGTGGTCACCTTCAACTAGGCGAATGTTGTTTATGCGTGTGCCTACCTTCAGAACCATAGAGCTGCCTTTTACTTTAAGGTCTTTAATTAAGGTGCAGCTATCACCGTCTTGTAGTGGAGTACCGTTAGCGTCACGGAATTGTGGTGTATCGTCCTGTGTTACTTCATCAGAGCCGTCCATCGCCCATTCATGGCCGCAGGTAGCACAAACGTAATTTTCACGATCAGGGTAAGTGATTTCTTCAGCACAACTTGGGCATGGTGGAAGTTCAGACATTGCATAACCTCTTAGTTAAATAAAAAAGAGCCTGAGCATAGCCTATAAACAGAAATTTTTCACCTGCCCAGTAAGTTTGTACTTTACTGTAAAATCAAAGACTTACCTG
>CALJVD010000100.1 GCA_937974825.1 uncultured Oceanospirillaceae bacterium
GGTACTATTCAACCGGGTAAAAACCATACCGACATCGTTTCTGTGTTTGAAGCCGTTGGCGCACACGCCCGTGGCGATTTAACCGAAGAACAAGTTCTCGATATTGAGCGTACCGCTATCCCGGGCCCAGGCTCTTGTGGTGGTATGTACACCGCCAACACCATGGCCTCTGCTATTGAAGCACTGGGTATGAGCTTACCGGGCAGTTCTGCGCAAGAAGCGATTTCCCCTGAAAAACGTGAAGACTGCCAACAAGCAGGCCGCGCTATTCAATGGCTAATCGACAACGACGTTAAGCCCAGCGACATCATGACGCGCAAAGCCTTTGAAAACGCTATTACCATCGTTATTGCACTGGGTGGCTCAACCAACGCCGTACTGCATTTACTCGCCATGGCCGACTCTATAGGCGTAGAGCTAAACATTGATGACTTCACAGAAATTGGTAAGCGTGTACCGGTATTAGCCGACTTACGCCCGTCAGGTCGTTACTTAATGTCTGAGCTAATTCAAATTGGTGGCATTGCACCCCTAATGAAACGCTTGTTAGCGCAAGGCTTATTGCATGGCGACTGCCTCACCGTTAACGGTAAAACCATTGCCGAAAACCTAGCCGACGTAGAAGACTACCCAGCAGGCCAAGACATTATTCGTCCGTTTGATAACCCACTGAAAGCCGACAGCCACTTACGCATATTGCGTGGCAATATTGCCCCCACAGGTGCGGTAGCAAAAATCAGCGGCCAAGAAGGCACTAAGTTCACCGGTAAAGCACGCGTATTTAACTCTGAAGAAGAGTCGATGACCTCTATTTTAGATGGCACTGTAGTGGCCGGTGATGTAATCGTTATTCGTTACGAAGGCCCCAAAGGCGGCCCAGGTATGCGTGAAATGCTATCACCCACCTCTGCCATTATGGGACGTGGACTAGGCAACGACGTCGCACTGATTACCGATGGTCGCTTCTCTGGCGGTAGCCATGGATTCGTCGTAGGGCACATCACCCCTGAAGCCATGGTTGGTGGCCCAATTGCCATTATTGAAAACGGCGACACCATCACCATTGATGCCGACAGCAATGAAATAAACCTAGAAATATCTGACGAAGAAATTCAAAAACGCCTAAGTGCTTGGAAAGCACCAGAACCCAACGTAAAGCGCGGCGTACTCGCCAAATACGCTAAAACCGTTGGCTCTGCATCGGAAGGAGCGATTACAGATAAGTTTTAAACACAGGTAATTTAAAGCCTATCCAACGGGCTGTGCGTGCCAGCAAACTGCTGGCCTAGAACGTGCGTATAAATTTGAGTGGTGCTTACATCTGTGTGGCCAAGTA
>CALJVD010000101.1 GCA_937974825.1 uncultured Oceanospirillaceae bacterium
AAACCGAAGAGGGCGAAGATACTAACGCCTAATAGGTTATTCAGCCTCATGGCGTATTCTCACGCTTGAGGTGGAGTGTAATCCTACAGTTTGTACTATTAACGACTGTAGGATTGCCTATGAACTTCATTATTCGTCCCTTAAATCACACTTGGTTACGTTTTTATTTTCTTCTTTGTCTTTTTTTCTTAGCTTCAATTGCTAGTGCTCAAAGCAAACCCTTATTAACGCTCGCCAATACTTACGATCGACAAGTGGATCTAAGCCAATACTATGTAAGTGAAAAGTATGATGGTGTTAGAGCCTATTGGAGTGGTAAGCAGTTACTTTCTCGCAGTGGAAAAACAATCCCAGCACCTAAATCTTTTTTAGAGCAGTTGCCTAAGGTGGCATTAGACGGTGAGCTTTGGTTTGGGCGGCAGCAGTTTAGCCGCAGTGCGGGGTTGATTCATCGACATCGAACTCATCCCGGTTACCAATCAGAGTGGAATGCTGTTAGGTATATGGTGTTTGATGCCCCTAAAGCGGCGGGTGACTTTGAGCAACGGCTAGCGGTACTGCAATCCCTTTCCTTGGAAAACACTCAAATAGAAGTAGTGAAACAATGGCAAGTTGCTGATCACAGTGAATTGCAGCAACAATTACAGAAATACACTCAAAAAGGCGCAGAAGGATTAATGTTGCGCTTAAAGACCGCACCTTATAGAGCTGCGCGCTCAGATGATTTATTAAAGGTAAAACAATGGCAGGATGCAGAAGCAGAAGTGGTGGCTTGGCTACCGGGCAAAGGCAAATATAAAACCATGATGGGTGCCTTGTTAGTAAGGTTAGAAAATGGAACAGATATTAAGATTGGCACAGGGTTTAGCGATGCTCAGCGACAAAATCCTCCTGCTATAGGCAGCCGAATTACGTTTAAATATCAGGGCTATACCAGTACCGGATTACCTCGATTTCCAGTGTACTGGCGAGAAAGGTTAGATGAGTAAGCTGTGGTATGATAGGTGAAAATTCAGACTGATTTTATACCTTTATGCTTATTCGCCAACGTAGTACTTCTAATACTCTTGTAAACCTTCCTGTACACCCTGTCTTGGCTCGTGTGTATGCAGCCCGAGGGGTAACAGAGCCTGACCAGTTAGAGTTGGTCTTAAAGAGATTAGAGCCTTGGTACAACATGAAAGGGATTGCTGAGGCCGTTGATCTTCTAATTCCCATAGTGACCGAAGGTAAGCGCTTATTGATAGTCGGAGACTTTGACGTCGATGGCGCGACAAGTACGGCTTTGGTTATTCGAGCCTTAACTATGTTAGGGGCGACTCACCTCGATTACTTAGTGCCTAACCGATTTGATTTTGGCTATGGCTTATCGCCAGAGTTGGTCGACGTTGCTGTTGAGCGTAAGCCAGATCTAATTATGACGGTCGACAATGGCATTGCTTCTATCGAAGGCGTAGAGCGCGCGGCTTCTTATGGTATTCCTGTATTAGTAACAGACCACCACCTAGCTGCAGAATTCTTACCTAAAGCGGCCGCTATCGTGAATCCTAATCAGCCGGGCTGTGCGTTCACAAGTAAAGCCGCTTGTGGCTGTACTGTGGCTTTTTATGTCATGTTGGCGTTAAGAGCTAAATTATCTGAATTAAATCTATTGCCAAATCCTGCTCCAAATTTAGCGCAATTATTAGATTTAGTAGCGCTAGCCACTGTGGCTGATGTTGTTCCCTTAGATCATAACAACCGTATCTTGGTTGAGCAGGGGCTGCTAAGGATTCGTGCGGGACACTGCATAGTGGGTATTAAAGCGTTGTTAGAAGTATCTGGTCGTAAGGCTGAGCAATTAGTCGCAGCAGACTTTGGGTTTGCCCTAGGACCAAGACTCAACGCTGCCGGTCGATTAGATGATATGTCGATAGGAATAGAGTGCTTATTAACCGACCAGTATTCAGTTGCGTTGCAGCATGCTCAAGTACTCGATGAAATGAACAAAGACCGTCGTGCGATAGAACAAGGCATGCATCAAGAAGCTATTCAGTATTTATCTGATTTTGAAACAAGTGATCTGTTGCCAACCGGTTTAGTGTTGCATCAAGAAGATTGGCACCAAGGTGTGATTGGCATTTTAGCCTCGCGTATTAAAGAAAAAACACATCGCCCGGTGATTGCCATGGCCACAGACGATGACGGCTTACTAAAAGGGTCGGCACGCTCTATTCCCGGCTTGCATATTCGTGATGCCCTTGATGAGGTTCACAAGCAATCCCCCAAGCTTATTAAAAAATTTGGTGGTCATGCTATGGCTGCAGGGTTAACCATTGCACCCGATGGCTTAGATGAATTTCGAGAGCGTTTTGATCGTGTTTGTCGAAAGTATTTAAGCGACGATCACTTGCAGCAGAAAATTGAAACCGATGGGCCTTTACAACCCAGTGACTTTAACTTTGAACTTGCTCAGGAATTGCGAATGGCAGGGCCTTGGGGGCAGAATTTTCCTGAGCCTGTGTTCCATGGCAACTTCCAGATTGTCAGCCAACGTATTGTCGGGGAGCGTCATTTAAAGTTGATGCTACGATTAGAAGAAACTCAGCAAGTGTATGATGCCATTTGGTTCGGCGTAGACTTACAAGAATGGCCTGATACTCAAACGCAGTGGTTAACCGTTGCGTATCAGTTAGATATTAATGAATTTAGAGGGCAGTACAGCTTACAGCTGCTAGTGAAAGGCGCTATTAAGAAATAGCGCCCAATGAAGTGTGACCTAGTCTTCAGAGGCTTCTAAACCCAGCACTTCTTCTTTAAAACGAACACTGACAGGGTGTTCACCAATCCAGATACTAAGTAGAGCGTCGCTTAAGTCTTTACCGGCAACTGTGCCTCTCACTTCACCGTTAATGACTACCCTTGATACTTGTTCGGCGGGTACCCATTCAATAAAGCCAACGGTGCCTTTAACGAAGCGGTAATCAAATAAGTCGAATAACTCCTTAACGCGAGGCTCCATGACTGCCATTTGCTCTGGCGTGGTATTGATAGACAAGCCTTCATCAATAACTTTCATAAAACGTCGTGATGTAACTCGGTTTGATAGTAGGTGGAACTCCATACGGCGAGCAACGTTTGCTGATAATATTTCTTCAGGTGCCAGCGTCTCGTCTTCAACGTAGAGTAAACCAACATAGGTGTTAACGAAGCCGTAGACTTTACGCACCGAACCGCCGCGTAAATGCAGTTTAGGGCTTAAGAGCGTGGCTTCATGAATGTCTGGGAATTCTTGTTTGTGAATAGTAATGGCGTTAGCACTACCAAAGCTAAACATGCTTAAAATGAGGATGCCTTTAAGAAGGAATTTCATTTCATTCGTCCTTTATTTTAATTATTTGTGGTTAAGGTTAGTAATGGACTGCTCTAATAGCAATTTTTTTGAGTTGGTAATATCGTGCCATATTTAACCGGTAATAAAAAACGGGGCCGAAGCCCCGTTGTTAATACTGCATATTCTTAGTTATTTGTTGGCTTACCGCTAATGCGGTGGCTTATTTTCATCACCAATACGAAGAATAGAGGGACGAAGAAAATAGCTAAGAAAGTAGCGGCGAGTACACCACCAATCACACCAGTACCAATAGCCTGACGGCTAACGGCACCTGCACCAGTACTTAATGCTAGAGGTGTTACCCCTAGAATAAAGGCCATGGAGGTCATGATGATAGGACGTAAACGCATACGCGCAGCTTCTAGGGTTGCTGCAATCAGTTCTTTACCTTCATCAACCTGCATCTTAGCGAATTCTACAATTAGAATCGCGTTCTTCGATGACAGACCAATGGTGGCTAATAGACCTACTTGGAAATACACGTCATTACTTAGGTTACGACCATAGGCCGCTAGAATTGCCCCTAGTACACCTAAAGGAACAATCAGCATCACCGAGAAGGGCACAGACCAGCTTTCATACAATGCTGCTAAACATAGGAATACTACCAGTAAAGACAGCGATAAAAGCATGGGAGTTTGCGCACCGGCTAATCGTTCTTGGAAAGACATGCCTGTCCACTCGTAACCCACACCGGCAGGTAATTGGCTGATTAATTCTTCCATGGCAATCATTGCATCACCGGTACTTAAACCAGGTGCAGCTTCACCCTGTACGTTTAGAGACGGAACACCGTTATAACGTTCTAAACGTGGTGAACCAAAATCCCAGCGCGTGCTAGTAAAGGCCGAGAAGGGAACCATCTCGCCCTGATTATTACGCACATACCACTGGTTAATGTCTTCCGGCATCATGCGGTATTCAGCGTCTGCTTGTATGTAAACTTTCTTAATACGACCACGGTCGATAAAGTCGTTTACATAAGAACCACCCCAAGCGGTGCTTAGCGTTTGGTTAACAGCCGCAATGCTAACGCCTAATGATTTAACTTTTTCGTAATCGATATCGATACGGAAAATAGGCACATCAGGCATACCGTTAGGACGAACTTGAACAAGACGAGGGTCTTGTGCAGCCATGCCAAGCAGCTGGTTACGAATCATCACCATTTGCTCATGACCTAGGTTGTTACGGTCTTGTAACTGTAGGTTGAAGCCAGAAGCCACACCTAAGCCTGGAATGGCCGGTAGGTTAATCGGGAAAATAGTGGCGTCGGTAATTTGACTCAAACCACCCCATGCACGGGCAATAATGGCGCTTGCTGAGTCTTTAGGATCTGTACGCTCGCTCCAGTCTTTTAACTTAACGAACGCCATACCCATGTTTTGACCCTGACCGGCAAAACTGAAACCAGCTACCGAGAATACAGACTCAACACCGTCTTCGGTTTCGAAGTAAGTACGCATTTGCTCCATCGCATCTACGGTACGATCCATGGTGGCGCCTTCAGGTAGTTGAACTAAGGTCAGTAATACCCCTTGGTCTTCGGTCGGTAGGAACGAAGTCGGCATGCGCACATAAAGAACGGCTAATACAACCACCATGCCAATAAAGATAGCGGTCATACGAACTGGACGGCTAACAGCTCCACCGGCAGCGTTCACATATTTATGGGTAGTGCGATCAAAGAAACGGTTAAACCAACCAAAGAAGCCTTTTTGCTCACTTAGCGGTACTTTTTCTTTGTGCTTTAGCATAGTCGCACAAAGCGCAGGCGTAAGGATGATTGCTACCAATACGGATAGCCCCATGGCCGAAACGATAGTGATAGAGAACTGACGGTAAATCACACCGGTAGAACCTGTCATAAAGGCCATAGGTACGAATACCGCAGACAGCACTAAACCAATACCAATCAGAGCACCGGTAATTTGCTCCATCGAGCGTTTAGTTGCCTCTTTCGGTGGCAATCCGTCTTCTTCCATTACCCGTTCAACGTTTTCGACCACCACGATGGCGTCGTCTACTAAAAGACCAATGGCGAGTACCATACCGAACATGGTCAGTGTGTTAATAGAGAAGCCGAACGCAGCCATAATGCCTAAGGTACCTAGCAGTACAACGGGTACAGCAATAGTAGGAATTAACGTAGCGCGCAGGTTACCTAAGAACAGATACATTACTAGGAATACTAGAATGATTGCTTCAATTAAGGTTTGTACAACACTCTCAATAGAGATACGAACGAAAGGCGTGGTATCAAATGGATAAACAATATCCATCCCTTCAGGGAAGAAAGGTGATAACTCATCAATTTTTGCACGTACCGCAGCTGAAGTATCAAGTGCGTTAGCCCCTGTGGCTAACTGAATGGCCATCCCTGTTGCTGGCATACCGTTGTAAAAACTGTCTGCCATATAGTTTTCAGCGCCTAGCTCAACGCGGGCAACATCTTTTAAGCGTACCTGAGAACCATCAGGGTTTACTTTAATCAGAATGTTTTCAAATTCATCGACGTTTTCTAAACGTGTTTGAGCAATGATGGTCGCGTTAATTTGCTGGCCTTGAAGAACCGGCATGCCACCAATTTGACCCGCAGCGAACTGACTGTTTTGTTCAGCCACTGCTGAACGAACATCTAAAGGTGTTAAACCAAAAGCGTTTAGCTTGTCGGCTTTTAGCCATATGCGCATGGCGTATTGAGCACCGAAAATACGTAGCTCACCAACACCGTCGGTACGCGATAAAGGATCTTTAAGGTAACTGTTAGCGTAGTCAGCTAAGTCGTTCTTGTTCATGCTTCCGTCTTCAGAAACAAGACCAACCACCATTAAGAATGACGATGACGCTTTGGTGACACTAATACCCATTTGTTGAACTTCCATAGGAAGCAAGGGCTCAGCCAGAGACAACTTGTTTTGTACCTGAACTTGAGCGATGTCAGGGTCGACACCAGGTGCAAAGGTAATACTTAAGCTCGCGTTACCTGAACTATTGCTTTGTGATGACATGTACAACATGCCATCTAAGCCAGTCATGTTCTGTTCGATAACCTGAGTCACACTGTCTTCTAGCGTTTGTGCTGAAGCACCAGGGTAGTTAGCAGAAATACGAATTTCTGGTGGCGCAATGCTTGGGTATTGCTGCACCGGCAATGAAACCAGGGAAATAGCCCCTGCTATCATAATGATGATTGCAATCACCCATGCGAAGATGGGGCGATCAATAAAAAACTTTGCCATATAAACCCCTATTTATCTTGGCTTGGCGCAGAAGAATCTTCTAGAGAAACGTCTTTAGGCGTAACAGGCGAACCTGTTTTAACTTTTTGTAAGCCTGTAACAATGACACGCTCACCAGCTTTTAAACCGCTCTTAACTAACCAGTTGTCGTTAAGTGCGCGTGATACTGCGATAACGCGTAGTTCAGCAATGTTATCTTCGTTAACAACTAAAGCAGTTGTTACTGAGTTTGCTTGGCGAATAACGGCACGCTGTGGAACAAGTACCGCATCTTCAATATAAGAACTTGGTACTTTGGCACGCACAAACATACCAGGTAATAAAGAGCCGTCTTCGTTATCAAATAAGGCACGTACGTTTACAGTGCCTGTTGAAGGGTCAACGCTAATGTCAGCAAACTGTAGTTTACCGGTTTCTGTATGTGCCGTACCGTCATCTAGCTCAATGGAAACATCGCGTGATAACTCAGGGCTTTTCATGCGGATTAAAGTGGTTGCAGGACGTTGAATGTCAACGTACACAGGAGAAATCTGACGAATAGTGGTTAGCACATTAGCTTGTTGTGCAGAAACCAGTGCCCCTTCAGTTACATTAGAACGGCTAATGATGCCAGGGATAGGCGCTTTAATTTCTGTATAGCTTAAGTTAACTTTTGCACTACGTACCGCAGCCTGTGCTGCTTTGACTTGCGCTTCAGTTTGTTTAGCTAATGCTTCAGAGTCGTCTAACTCTTGTTGGCTGATTGCCGACTGCTTTGATAGCTCTTTAAAACGATTTGCTTTTAAGCGAGCTGCGTAAGCATTCGCTTCAGCAACGGCAAGCTGAGCTTGCGCACTTTCTAATTGAGCTTGGTATAAAGAAGGGTCAATTTGGTATAGCTTATCGCCTTTTTTAACGACCGCACCTTCTTCGAAGAAACGTTTGGTAATGATGCCGTTAACTTGTGGGCGAATTTCAGCAGAGCGGAAAGCAGAAACACGAGCAGGCAATAAGTCGGTTAACTCAACTGTTTCTGTTTTTAAAGTGACAACTTCTACTCCGGGAGGTGGCATTTGCATTGCGGCGGCACCAGCGGATTTTTTATCTCCGCAACCACCAAGTACTAATAATGCACTGAGTAGAAGTGGCAGTTGGTAACGTAAGCGGGTTTTAGTTTTTCCCATAATATCCTCATTGATCATGACCCTGCGGAGCAAAGCCTAGAATTGTTGCTGTTATTGTCCAGATTTTAACAGAAGCCCGAAGTTATATACTTTTAACTAAGGCGTCGCTAGACCTTTAGCTTGAAATGGATTGTTTACTTATATGGAACAATCTAAGCAAGCTAGCATGTTAAGGTTTTAATTAAAGGTATATCATACCTATCCTTTACTAAGGTTGCAGTTGCTTTGATACATATTTAATTCAAAATTAGTGTTCAATGTAAACTGTTGGTCATACTGGTCTTCGTTGCTATATTGTAAAGAATTATTATAAGGGATAAGGATTATGCTCAGTATTCTCGCTAAGCTGTTAAAAGCTTTAAACTCAGAAGCCTCACCCAGTCAAATATCACTTGCCGTTTGTTTTGCCTTAATTATGGCACTAACACCACTACTAAGTTGGCACAATGCCATAGTACTGTTGTTAGCGTTGGTCATTAAAGTGAATTTAAGCGCCTTTATCGTGTCATTAGGCTTGTTTTCTTTATTGGCTTGGTTTGTTGACCCATACAGTGCCAGTCTTGGAGAGCAAATTTTAACCGCACCAGGTTTGCAAGAAACTTGGACGAGTCTTTATCAAATCGATTTTTTACGTATCACTAAATTTAATCACACCCTTGTTATGGGTGGGCTAGTGGTATCGCTAATTGCCTTTTTACCTGTTTTCTTTTTATGCCGATTTTTGGTGGTTCAATATCGTGCCAAATTACTGGCGTGGGTCGAAAAGCTATGGATTGCCAAGCTTATTAAAGGCAGTAAGTTTTATCGTATTTATCAAGCCATCGCATCATAAGGAGAGAGCATATGTTTAGTTGGATTCGTTGGTGGGGCTTGATCGTATTTGCCGTTATTTTTGGCGGTGGTGCTGCATTCTTTATTTTTGCAGCCGGCCCTTTGGCAAAATTAAGTATCGAAAAAGTCGGTACTATGGTGAATGGTGCCTTAGTAGAAGTCGACAGTGCTTCAGTAACCTTCAACCCTCTTGGGCTAAAAGTTAAGGGGTTACAGGTAACCGATGCTAAAGAACCGATGCGTAATACCCTAGAGCTTGATCAGGCTGTTGCTGAACTAGAGCTGGCGCCACTATTAATTGGTAAAGGTATTATTCGAGAGTTAAGCGTAGATGGGCTTGAGTTTGGTACGCCACGTAAGCGCTCTGGTGCGGTTGAGAAACCTAAAAAAGAGAAAAAAGACGATAAGCCTAATGCTATACAGAAAGCCTTAAGCAATGTGGAAGTCCCTAGTGCTAAAGAGATTATTGCTAATGAGCAGTTAACCACTGATAACGCAGGTAAAGCATTTAAAGAGAGTTATGAAACCAATAAGAAAATTATTGATGAAAAGCTTGATGCGGTACCTGATGAAAGCGCTTTAAAAGCCTATGAAGATGAAATTAAAGCCATTACCAGTGGCAAAATTGAATCGATTGAAGACTTCCAAAAGCGTAAAGCGCAATTGGATGATCTGAAAAAACGCTTTAAACAAGACCAAGAAGCCATTGCTGAAGCACGTCAGGCCGTTAAAACAGGTCGTGAAGAAATTAGTACGGCATTAAAAGAGTTAAAAGACGCTCCTGGTAACGACTTAGCAGCTATTCGTGATAAATATCAGTTAAATGCCGGCGGTGCTGCAAACTTAACGGCTACATTGTTTGGTAGTGAAGCCGGTGATATGGCTGCAAAAGCATTGCACTGGTATGAAATTGTAAAACCTTATTTGGCCAGTTCGGGTGATGACGATGAAACAGTCAAGGAAGAAAAACGAGTGCGTGATAGCGGTCGTTATGTTCACTTTGCTACTAACGACCCATGGCCGTCAGCGTTATTGCGTCATTCACACATGACAGCGGCGGTCTCTGCGGGCTTGATATCTATTGAAGTCAAAGACTTAACCCATGAGCCTAAAGTGCTCGGACGTCCCGCGTTAGTCGATGTGGAAGGTGTTGAGTTGCACTCAATGGATTCCGTTACGGCAAACTTAGTGTTTGACCATACTAAAAAGCCGGGTAAAGACAGCCTTAAACTTAACATTGTGAATTGGCAACCCGTTGACTTTAAGTTAGGTATGGGTGATATCAAGCTGACCTCGGCAAAAGTACAAATAAAAGCAGATGCCAACGTAGTGCGAGGGCAGCTAGAAGCTCAGGGCGATGCTGACTTCGGTCAAGCCGGCTTTGTTGGCGGCGGTAAAACTTTTGTTGAAAAAGAGTTAGGACTTGCGCTTAAAAACATTAAAGAATTTAACGTGCATGCCGATGCGAAAGGTCGAGTTGCTTTACCAAAAGTGTCCATCAGCTCAGATTTAGACAGACAGCTAAGTGCTGCCTTTAAGCAACGTCTTAATGCGAAACAAGACGAGCTTGAAGCAGAGTTAAAACAAGAACTGAATGCACGCTTAGAGAAAGCACTGGGTGATCATGCGGATGTTCTGACAGAACTGCAGCAGGTTGAAGGTGGGTTAGATGCCAAACTGGATAAGCTAAAAGATATGGCATCTAGCGAGTTAAAAGATTTTAAACAACAGCAAGAAGAAGAAGCAAAAGCTAAGGCTCAGCAAAAAGCGGACGAAGAAAAGGACGCATTGAAGTCGAAAGCTAAAGACAAGTTTAAAAAACTATTCTAAAGCTAGGTTGAGCACAGATAAATGATTGCTTTTTATATGAAGAAAGTTATCGGGATGTGGCTAATGCCCATTCCGTTAACGCTTACGGGCCTATTATTGGCCCTTTTTTTATGGAGGAGAGCCCCGCGTCTAAGTAAGCTTTTAGTGTCAGTCAGTTGCTTATGGTTGGCGTTAACAAGCTGGCATCCGGTGGCTGATTCTGTTCTTGCACCGTTTGAAAATAAATTTCCAATGTTCGATATTCAACAGCCTGTAGACGCTGTAGTGGTGCTAGGTGGGTGTCATGCCACCAATAAGCGCATGCCACCGGCCGCACAGCTATGTTCGTCTAGTTTATTTCGCTTAGTAGAAGGATTAAGAATTTTAGAGGCTAACCCAGAGGCACTGCTGTTTGTGTCGGGGTATAAAGGCATCGATACCCAGCCGCACGCCTTTGTGATGCAAGAAGCAGCTATTAGCTTTGGTGTGGCTCCAGAAAGAATTAGAGCCTACCCGGAGCCTAAAGATACCGAAGAAGAAGCATTAGCTATGCAAGGGGATCTACAGGGTAAGCGCTTGGCACTAGTGACTGAAAACTCTCATTTACCTCGTGCCATTAGATTCTTTCAAGCACTTGAATTAGACGTTATTGGAGCACCGGCTGTTGCTATGGCAGAAGATAATTCCGATTGGCGAATAAGCGCTCGAGCCGCATTGAAGTCTGAGCGGGCGTCTTATGAGTTGCTTGGCACACTGTGGCAATTTTTAAAGCCGGCTAAACACGCGCAATAAAAAAGCAGACGTTAGAGTCTGCTTTTATTATGGCTAGCTACTAGAAGAATAACCCGGCTTCGAGCTGTGCTTCTTCGGTCATCATATCGCGATGCCAAGGTGGATCAAAAACAAGCTCAACCTCAACGTTTTTAACGTTAGGTATTTTAGATACTCGATACTTAACGTCTGAAATCATAACAGGACCCATTCCACAGGTGGGAGCCGTAAGGGTCATGTCAATTTTGACGTTGTTATCGTTAATATCGATTTTATAAATTAAACCTAAATCCAGTAGGTTAATCGGTATTTCAGGGTCGTAGACCGTACGTAAGGTTTGTTCTACTTGATCTAAATGAACCTTACCATCACCATAATCTTCGTATTCAATCTCAAGAGGTTCAAGCCCTAGAGCGGCCGCATCAGTACCATCAATACGTAGCATGTTGCCCTCGTATAAAACGGTGTAGCTGCCCCCTAAAGCCTGGCTGATAGTAACAAAGCTTCCTTCAGGAATAATGGCAGGAGTGCCTGCTGGAACTCGTCGTGCTGGGCAGTCGGCGAGTGCTACTACCATTCGTTTTTCCATCGTTCTCAGCCTCCTAGGCGCTGAAAGATTCGCCACAACCACATGGGTTACTGGCTTTTGGATTGATGTATTTGATACTGCTATTTAGACCTTCAGTGGCGTAATCGATAACAGTTCCTTTCAATACTTCGACTGCATCGTTAGGCACGTACAGAGTGATGTCTTCATTAATAGTAATAGACTGCTCACCCTCAGGGATTTGGTCAATAAAATTGAGCTCATATTTGAAACCAGAGCAGCCACTTTTCTTTAGCCACAAGCGAATGCCTTTAGCATCCGTTTGTTTCTTTAGCTGTTTGCTAAAGTGCTTAATGGCTGCGTCAGTCATGCTGATGTCAGCAGAGCTGCTTGCCGTAGCGTTAGGATCCCAAGTTTCAGTTGTCATAAGCTTGCACCTACAGTAAAAAAGTTTTGGCTTTTTCGAGACCTTTAAATAAGGTCTCAACTTCTTCTATTGTATTATAGAAGGCAAAGCAGGCACGGGCAGTACCAGGAATACCAAACTGTTCCATAATGGGCATGGCACAGTGGTGGCCAGTGCGCACGGCTATGCCTTGTTGGTCTAGTAATGTTCCAACATCGGCAGGGTGAGCCCCGTCGAGTAAGAAACTAAAAACAGACGCTTTGTTGTTAGCCGTACCTACGATACGAATGCCACCAAGTTGTTCGGCCAATTCATTAGCGCGAGCCAATAGGGCGTTTTCATGCGCAGCGATAGCAGTACGGTCTAAGCTGTTTAAATAATTTAATGCCGCAGCTAAGCCGATCGCACCAGCAATGTTAGGCGTGCCGGCTTCAAACTTATACGGCAACGAGTTAAAGGTCGTTTTTTCAAAGCTGACATGTTCAATCATTTCACCACCCCCTTGGTAAGGTGGCATAGCATTGAGCAGGTCTTCTTTGGCATAGAGTACGCCGATTCCCGTTGGACCAAATACTTTATGGCCAGAGAACGCGTAAAAGTCGACATCTAAGGCTTGTACGTCTACTTCAAAGTGAGACACAGCTTGAGCGCCATCGACCAGTACTAAACTGTTGTTTTCATGCGCAAGTTTAATAATATCTGCCACAGGGTTGATCGTACCTAAGGCGTTAGAAACATGCGTAACAGCCACAAGTTTTACTTGCTTTGTGAGTAGCTTTTTATAAGCGTCAAAGTCGAGTTCACCGTTGTTTAGTACGGGAATTGGAACAATTTCTGCTCCTTTTTCTTCCGCCACCATTTGCCAGGGAACAATATTGGCATGGTGCTCCATAGCTGATACTAGAATACGATCTCCTGCTTTAAGATTAGAGCGGCCCCAAGTGGAGGCGACTAAGTTGATCGATTCTGTCGTTCCTTTAGTCCAGACAATTTCATTTATGCTTTTAGCATTTAAAAATTGTTGTACTGTTAGGCGTGCGTTTTCAAACAAGCCGGTCGCATGATCGCTTAAGGTATGAGCACCACGGTGAACGTTAGAGTTTTGTTGTGAATAAAACTGATTTACAGCATCAATCACAACCTTAGGCTTATGAGTGGTCGCGCCATTATCAAAGTACACCAAAGGTTTGCCATTTACCTCTTGATGCAGGGCAGGGAAATCTGCCCTGATGGCTTCTAGGTCGGCTTGGCTTAAGCTCATAGCAAATCCTTGTCCAGTAAATGGCTGCTTAGCTCATCGGTGTCACGACCAAAACGACGTGCTAACACTGGGCGCAGCAAATGCGTAATAGCTTTGTGTGGCAGTGCTTGTAACAACTCATTAATAAAGCCAAAGCTTAAGATAACATTGGCTTCTTGCTTGCTAATACCACGGCTTTGTAAGTAGAAGCTGGCTTGTTCGTCAAGTTGAGACACAGTCGCACCGTGTGCACATTTAACATCGTCTGCGTAAATTTCTAGCTCAGGCTTAGTGTAAATTTCAGCTGAGTTAGTGAGCAGTAAGTTTTTGTTACTTAATTCTGAGTGTGTTTTTTGTGCATCAGGGTGAATGTGAATTCGACCGTTAAATACAGCGCGTGCTTTATCGTTAATAATGCCGCGGAATACTTCGTTACCGGTACAGTGTGCAGCTCTGTGCTCAATACAGGTATGGAAGTCGACTAAGTCATCGTGTTGAGGCACATATACCCCAGAAATCTCTGAGTGTGAGCCTCCAACGTTGTGGTTGACCACTAAGTCATTTCGACTGAGCTTGCTGCCAAGGCTTAGGTGGAAGGCGTTGTACTGTGAATCACGATTTAACTCAACGTGCGTGCCTCCAATATGTTGTGCTTCTTCTTGGATTGTTACTAAGCGGTAGTGCTGAATTTGAGCATTATCATCAACACGAATTTCTGTCATTGCGTTAGTAAAACTTACTTGTGCCGTACTGTCTGAAGCGTATTGTTCGACCAATGTTGCTTGGGCGCCAGTTTCAACAATCATTAAAATACGAGTGTTAACGCTAAAGGCAACCTTGTTATCTGTGGTTAAGTAACTCACTTGAATGGGTTGAGTGAGCTGTTGGTTTTTAGCCACATGAATCAACACACCTTCGGTTGTGCTGGCGTTGTTTAAATCGTTAAATAAGTGACTAGTCCCATGCGCTTGCGCTAATACTGAGCCTAAATTGTTTTTAATAAGAGTTTGTTGTTCGGCATTAGCTTGGCTAAACAAGGTCACTTGCTCTAGTGCTAAAGCATCCGACAGCTCAGTGTTTAAAACACCGTTAACAAATACTAAGCGGGCGGCGTTTAAATCTTCGATGTTGGCAACCGCTGCTAATTCTTCGTTGAGTTCATTGTTTTGTGCTTGAACATATTCATTACCCACAAATTTAAACAGGGGTGTGAAACGCCATGCTTCGGTTTTGCGCGTGGGCATACTGGCTTGGCTAAATGCTTCTAAGCCTTGTTCTTTAAGTTCAGTTAGGAAGGGCAGTGCAGTCGCTGCTTTAGCCATTGCTAACTGTTGAGCGTGAAATTGTTCTGCCATTACGCTACTCCGTTATCTGCTTCTTCTAACCAGCTGTAGCCTTTTTCTTCTAACTCTAGTGCTAATTCTTTACCGCCAGTTTTTACAATGCGGCCATTGGCTAATACGTGTACAAAATCTGGCACAATGTAGTCGAGTAAGCGCTGGTAGTGGGTGACGATAATAAAGCTACGATCAGGGCTACGCATGTTGTTAACGCCATTGGCCACAACCTGTAGAGCGTCAATGTCTAGACCTGAGTCTGTCTCGTCTAAAATGCATAGCTGAGGTTCTAATAGCATCATTTGCAGTAGTTCGTTACGCTTTTTCTCACCGCCCGAGAAACCTTCGTTTACGCCACGTTTTAAGAAGTTCTGGTCTAAGTCAACGGCTTTACATTTTTCGCGTGCCAGTTTTAAAAACTCGACAGAAGTTAATTCTGGTTTGCCTTGATGGGCACGAACGGCGTCAACCGATGCTTTTAAAAACTCTAGGTTTGATACACCAGGAATTTCAACTGGATATTGGAAGGCTAAAAATAGACCTTCGCGAGCGCGTTCTTCAGGATCGAGATCTAAAATATTCTTACCGCTTAACGTGGCGCTGCCACCTAGCACTTCATATTCTTCACGACCAGCTAACACATTACCTAGCGTACTTTTACCAGCACCGTTAGGGCCCATAATGGCGTGCACTTCACCTGGCTTGATGTCTAGGTTTAAGCCTTTAAGAATTTTGTTGCCTTCGATTGAGGCTTCTAAGTTTTTGATGTTTAGCATATTCGTTCCAAATCTAAATTTTTTAAAAATCGGTTTAAGTGTTCTAAAGAAAGAGGTGGGTTAACCCACTGCACCTTCTAGCGAGACTTCAAGTAATCTGCCCGCTTCAACAGCAAATTCCATGGGCAGCTCTTTGAACACTTCTTTACAGAATCCATTAACGATCATTGATACGGCTTTTTCTGTATCAATGCCGCGCTGGCGACATAAGAACAATTGGTCTTCACTCACTGTAGAGGTGGTCGCTTCGTGTTCGATAATGGCGCTTGGGTTTTTACTTTCGATATAAGGGAAAGTATGGGCGCCACATTTGTCACCAATTAATAAGGAATCACACTCAGTAAAGTTACGTGCGCCTGTGGCACCTGGGTTCATACGGACAAGACCACGATAGGTGCTTTGGCTACGACCTGCAGAGATACCTTTAGCGATAATGGTCGACTTGGTGTTTTTTCCAAGGTGAATCATCTTGGTACCGGTATCGGCTTGCTGCATTTTGTTGGTAAGCGCAACTGAGTAGAACTCACCAATAGAGTTATCGCCTTTCAAAACAACGCTTGGGTATTTCCAAGTAATGGCTGAACCGGTTTCTACCTGTGTCCAACTTACTTTTGCGTTGGTGTGAGCAATAGCACGCTTGGTAACGAAGTTATAAATACCGCCCTTACCGTTTTCATCGCCTGGGTACCAGTTTTGTACCGTGCTGTATTTAATTTCGGCGTTATCGAAGGCGATAAGCTCTACAACCGCTGCGTGCAATTGGTTTTCATCACGCATAGGGGCAGTACAGCCTTCTAGGTAAGAAACGTGAGACCCTTCTTCGGCAACAATTAGTGTGCGTTCAAATTGACCGGTGTTTAATTCGTTAATACGGAAGTAGGTAGATAGTTCCATCGGGCAGCGCACGCCTTTAGGAATATACACAAATGAACCATCAGAGAATACGGCACTGTTTAGAGCAGCGAAGTAGTTATCGCGCTGCGGAACGACTGAACCAATATATTTTTTAACCAGTTCTGGATACTCTTGTAGAGCATCAGAAATTGGCATGAATATCACACCCGCTTCTGCGAGTTTTTCACGGAAAGTGGTAATAACAGAAACAGAGTCAAATACAGCATCGACGGCGACGCCCGCTAATTGCATTTGTTCGTGTAGAGGAATACCTAGTTTGTCGTAGGTTCTTAGTAATTCAGGATCGACCTCGTCTAAACTCTGAGGACGGTCTTTCATGCTTTTAGGGGCAGAGTAGTAAGAGATAGATTGAAAGTCGATTTCTTCAATCTTTAAATTTGCCCATTCAGGCTTTTCCATCTTCTGCCATTCGTGGAAGGCTTTTAAACGCCATTCCGTCATCCATTCTGGCTCATTCTTTTTAGCGGAAATAAAGCGAATAACATCTTCATTCAAACCGGGAGCGATGGTATCGGACTCGATATCGGTGACGAAGCCCGCTTCGTATTCGTTGCCAATGCGGCGTTCAATTTCTGCGGTACTGCTCATAAATAACTCCCATCTCTTAAATATAAAGCAGAGCGTTTGCTCCTGAATCTTGCTGTATTATAACAGAGTAATTTGGTCGGGTATACCAAACAATACTAAATTGGTATGCTTTAATGGTTGGGGCATTTTAGCAAGACTGGCAAAGGATGACTAACAGTTATCCCGTTATTCAAAAAATTGAGGTATTCACTTGTTACGCATAAGCAAAATGACGGATTACGGCGTGTTGGTGTTAAACAACATGGTCGATGCTGGCGCTGTGAAGCTTACAACCGATGATTTGGTAAGAGCAACAAAGTTGTCTATACCAACAATTCGTAGGGTGATGAAAGCGCTGTCTGATGCAGGGCTTGTTATTGCACAGCGAGGAGCAAAAGGCGGATATCGCTTAGCACGTTCTGCAGGTCAGATTCGTATGTTGGATGTCGTGCAAGCGTTCGAAGGACCAATATCGTTAACGGAATGTACCAGTGAGGATGTGCAGTGTGAAATTATCGACAGTTGTTCATTGCCTAATAATTGGAGTGGCATTAATCAGCTACTGGTTCGAATACTAGCAAATATTAGCTTGCAAGACTTGCGCCATCCTGAGCGCCAGAAGCAGTTAATGAAATCCACCTCACAAATGAATTCCTTTATTGAATTAGTCAGTGTGAGTTAAGACAAGGTATAAAATTGTCGTAAATGAACGTTGAAATAAACATTGGGAATGCATAAAGTCGAGGTATGACAAATTTTGTCACCTAGTCTTTGTTGTTGTTGTGTCGAGGTGTTTATGCGTTTTGTGCTACTCGCGTTATCAATGTTTTTTTCACTCTCAGTGAGTGCTTCAAGTCTCCAAGGATTAGGAATGTTTGAGGTTTTAAATAAGCCATGGTTTATGGTGGGATTGCACTCTGAGCGCAGTCAACCTGGTATTACCTCGAGTATTGAAATTCGTATCGTTGAAGAGAAAATTACTCAGCAACGCTTCCGTCAGTTGTGGATTGATGCCTTTGCGATCAGTTTGTCGGATGAAGTGTGGCAAAGACACGCTGCAGACTTTGAACATATCGTAAGTTTGTTGCATGGACCATTATTGGCAAATGATCAGATTGTCTTAGAGCGTCAAGGTAGAGAATCAGTATTAAGCATTAACTTAAAAGAGCACGCTCGATATTCCAGTGAGTTAATCGATGTTATCGTCACCGCTTTAACCAACAGAGTGGTCTTGTCGTCTACCTTAAGAGCCGGTTTGCTTGGCCAGTTGTCTGATAAAGAAGCACGAGATTTGAATCGTGACTTCTATCGATTGATCCCTAGCCTTAGCCGCATTGCAGAAACCAGTCGCTGGTTACGCGTTAAGTCTAGTCAAGTAAATAACTTAGCAGGTTCGCCCAGCGTTTAGCTTTGATATACTCACGCATTTCATGTGGTAAGTGATGGGTATGGAGTCTGCGTATATTGATCGTTTTGGCGGAATAGGTCGTCTGTATGGTGTGATAGGCCTAGAGCGCTTATCGCAGGCACATGTGTGTGTTGTGGGCATAGGTGGCGTCGGTTCATGGGCGGCTGAAGCCTTAGCACGCTCGGGCGTAGGTGCTATTACACTGATTGATATGGACGATATCTGTGTCACTAATACAAACCGCCAAATTCACACCCTCGCCAATACCGTTGGGCAGCTAAAAGTGGATGCTGTTGCTGAGCGTATTCTGGGTATTAACCCTGACTGTCAGGTTAATGCGGTGATGCAGTTTGTTACTGAAAAAAACATGCATGAGCTCATACAAGGCTACGATTATGTGATCGATTGCATTGATAGCGTCAAAAGCAAAGCGGCTCTTATTGCCCACTGTAAACGCAATAAAATACGCATTGTAACCACAGGCGCTGCTGGTGGTCAGATTGATCCAACTCAGATTCAGATTACAGACATCAATAAAACCACTAATGATCCTTTAGCGCGTAAAGTACGTTCGATACTTAGGCGTGAGTATGGTTTTTCGCGCAATCCAAGCCGCAACTATTCTATTCCCTGTGTGTATTCAACAGAGCAATTAAAATATCCTCAGCCCGATGGCTCTGTGTGTTCAACAAAAAGCTTTGTGGGTGAAAGTACTCGTTTAGACTGTTCGTCAGGCTTTGGTGCGGTCACTATGGTGACGGCCAGTTTTGGGTTTGTAGCGGCGGCTAGAGTGGTACAGAGAATTGCCGAAGCGGCAGGGAATAAAGGCTAAGGCGCTTAAGGTTAAGCGCCCAGATCATTAATTCTTATTGGTGGTCTTCAAACTCACAGATACTAAAGACGTTGAAGCCGGCTTGGCGTAATTTATGACTGCCTTTTAAGTCAGGTAGGTCAATGATTGATGCGGCTTCTACTACTTCTGCTCCTAAGCGAGTAATTAATTTACAAGCGGCTAGCATAGTGCCGCCCGTAGCAATTAAGTCATCAATAACCACAACTTGGTCACCGCTTGAAACGGCATCGGTATGTAGCTCAATGGTGGCACTGCCGTATTCTAAATCGTAGTTTTGCTCAATGGTATCGTAGGGGAGTTTACCTTTTTTACGAACGGTTACTAAGCTCAAACCTAGTTCGTAAGCAATAGGAGCACCAAGAATAAAGCCACGCGCATCAATAGCAGCAACAGCGGTAATGTTCATTGCTTGGTAGCGCTGTACAAAGCTCTCAACCAATTTATGAAACATTTTAGGGTCTTGTAGCAAAGGCATGATATCGCGAAATGTAACACCTGGGCTTGGCCAGTTAGGAATAGCACGGATGGTATTACGAATTTCTTCGCGGTAAGCACTCATAGATGACTCCAATAAAAAAGAAAAGGCGATAAAAGCACAATAACTTATGGGTATTTGTTGGCTTTAAACTCAGGAGCATTATAATCACCTTCTTGCAAAAGTTTACCCCTATTTACTAATGAAGGCGCAATTATGCTGGAAAAATTCTTTCACATGTCCCGTTTTGGTACTAATTGGAAAACAGAATTAGTAGCAGGTATTACCACCTACCTTACCATGGCGTATATTATTTTCGTTAACCCAGCATTGCTTGCCGAAGCCGGCATGGATCATGGCGCTGTGTTCGTTGCTACCTGTGTGGCAGCTGCTATTGGCTGTTTTATCATGGGCTTTTGGGCAAACCTACCAGTGGCATTGGCTCCTGGTATGGGGCTTAACGCCTTCTTCACCTATGGCGTAGTGCTTGGCATGGGATACGATTGGCAAACAGCCTTAGGTGCCGTCTTCCTTTCAGGGGCTATTTTTATAGTGCTAAGTTTGTTTAAGGTTCGTGAATGGGCAATTAATGCTATTCCTACCACCCTTAAAAAAGCAATTGCAGCGGGTATTGGTGCTTTCTTAGCACTCATTGCCCTTAAGAATGCGGGCATTATTGTTTCACATCCAGCCACTTATGTAAGTCTAGGTAACCTCACTGAGTTTGGTCCTGCTATGGCGGTATTAAGCTTTTTCTTGATCGTTGCTTTCATTCAAAACAAGCTGCCTGGTGCGGTGATGATTGCCATTTTGATTGTCACAGTGATTGCTGTAGTTTCTGGCGATGTTAATTATGCCGGTATTGTTTCTTTACCGCCTTCTATAGCGCCTACATTCATGCAAATGAATCTAAAAGAAGCGTTAGACGTTGCTATGTTAAGCGTGATCTTTGCTTTCTTATTCGTTGATTTGTTTGATACCTCAGGGACTTTAATTGCAGTGACTCAGCGCGCAGGCTTAACTAAGGCCGATGGCGAAGTACCACGTTTAAAACAAGCCTTGTTAGCTGACAGTACGGCAACAGTTGCAGGTGCTATGTTAGGTACTTCGACGACTACGAGCTATGTTGAAAGTGCTGCCGGTGTTGCAGCAGGTGGACGTACCGGTTTAACCGCAGTATTTGTTGGTATTTTATTCTTACTGAGTATTTTCTTTGCGCCATTGGCTAAGATGATCCCAGCTTATGCAACAGCAGGCGCTATCTTCTATGTGTCTATTTTGATGCTGTTTGCATTAAAAGATGTCGACTGGGACGATTTAACCGAGGCGGCACCTGTTGCTGTGGTTCTGTTTTTAACACCGCTAACCTTTTCGATCGCACAAGGGATCACCTTAGGCTTTATCACCTATGCTTTCTGTAAAATACTGTCGGGTAAATCTCGAGAGCTATCGCCTGCGGTATGGGTCATGTCGATTTTACTGCTGCTTAAAATCATCTTTGTTGACTAATAAACCGTAGCTCTAGGGTTCAGTAAAATAGACTGATATCCTTTTGTCATGTTGTGAAGGTTCATGCTCGGCATGGGCCTTTTCGTTTGAGTCCAAACACTTTAAATACAGATAATTATAATAAGAGAATCATGATGGGTCGTCGTAATCAGTTAATTCAAACCAATGGTCAGCCTGTTTATGGGGTGTTTCCAAACGGAGTTGAGCAACTTAACTACTTAGACTATGACTTGCGTACTACTATGGATCGAAAGCGCAGCACGTTAGCTAAACGCTTTGGCTTTAATCAGTTTCAGTTTATTAGTTTTGTCAGTGATCAGTTAATCGTAGGAGTAGCGGTCGTTGATTTAAAGTTGGTGAGTAACGCTTTTTTATACTTATACGAACCAGCCACGGGTAAGTTTGAAGAGTTTACTTTTTTACAGCCCTTTGCACGTAATACTTTTATTGAGCCATATCCAAATAACGGCACCAGTGAATTTAAACAGGGTAAGAATCGTATTCGTATTTCAGCCTCGACCACGCCAGGCGTGCGTAAGGTTGAAGTGAATCTTGCCGGCAAGGTAAAGATAGAGGCAACCATTGATGAAACTACCTCGTACAACCCATTAGCAATCTGCAGCCGTGCCGGCTATAACGGTTGGGTATTCACACAAAAAAGTGCTGCACAGGTTTGTAATGGGAGCGTGACATGGGGTGATACCGAGTACGATCTAGAAAAAACTGATGCGCTAGCAGCCGTCGATTGGAGCGCGGGCTTTATGCGCCGTGAAACCTTCTGGAATTGGGGCAGCTTATCTTGCCGCTTAGCAGACGGCCGTCGCCTAGGGTTTAACTTAGCGGCAGGTGTTAACGAGACAGGCAATACCGAAAATGCTGTTTGGTTAGATGGTCGCATGATTAAAATCGATATGGTCGACTTCCAGTTTGACCGTTATCAGAATAAAAACTCATGGGCGCTGCGTTCATCTGACGGTATTATTGATCTGCATTTTACGCCAGAGGGGCAACGCAAAGAAAAAATTAATGCCTTGTTTATGGCGTCTAACTTTACTCAACACTTCGGTCGCTTTCATGGCGACATTCATTTACCTGATGAAACCATCCATTTAGATGGTGCTTGGGGCTTTACTGAAGACCATTTTGCTAAGTGGTAGATTAAAAATACTATACATCACACCACTTAATCGGCATCTTAGGCATTAAGACTTAAGTGGTGTTTAACGACTACTGTCACTCTTGAATGCCTTGAGTAGCTGCTTTACGGCGTCATTCCTTAATGGTCTAGACCATTGTCTAATATGGAAAATCACCGGATATGCTCAAGATAAAGTCAAATACACCAAAATAATTATAAAAACATCAGTGCAGGAGTGACGCTATGAGTGTACAAAAAGTATATCCAGTGAAGCAGGAATTTGCCGAAAAGGCCTGGATTAACAACGAACAGTACTTAGCAATGTATGAGAAGTCTGTTTCTGACCCTGATGGCTTTTGGCGAGAGCAAGCTCAAAGTCGTATCGATTGGATCAAACCCTTTACCACCGTTCGTAACATTTCATTTGACCCGCAAGATGTGCATATTCGTTGGTTTGAAGAAGGCACGTTAAATGCGTCGGTTAACTGTTTAGACCGCCATCTTGAAACGCGTGGAAATCAAACCGCCATTATTTGGGAAGGGGATGACCCTACCGAAGATCGCACTATTACGTATAAAGAACTGCATGCAGAAGTGTGTCGCTTTGCTAATGCGTTGCGTGAACGTGGTGTACGCAAGGGCGATGTTGTATGTATTTATATGCCCATGATTCCAGAAGCTGCAGTGGCGATGTTAGCTTGTGCACGAATTGGAGCTGTACATTCGGTAGTGTTTGGCGGGTTCTCACCTGATGCGTTGGCTAACCGCATAGAAGACAGCCGTTCCAAGGTTGTTATTACAGCGGATGAAGGCGTACGTGCTGGACGTACCACTGCCTTAAAATCGAATGTTGATATTGCCGCTAAAAACCCTGCGGTGACTACGTTAGAAACGGTTGTTGTGGTAAAGCGTACAGGCGCTGATATCGACTGGCAGCATGACCGAGACTATTGGTATCACGATCTTATCAGTGGCGTTTCTACCGATTGCCCAGCGGAAGAAATGAACGCAGAAGACCCACTATTTATTCTTTATACCTCTGGCTCTACCGGTAAACCTAAAGGTGTGGTGCATACAACGGGTGGCTATTTAGTGTATGCCTCCATCACACATCAATATGTTTTTGATTACCATGATGGCGATGTTTATTGGTGTACCGCTGATGTCGGCTGGATTACCGGGCATACCTATATTTTATATGGTCCACTGGTTAATGGTGCTATTACCTTAATGGCAGAAGGGGTGCCTAACTACCCAAGCATTAATCGTTTTTCACAAATAGTAGATAAGCATCAGGTTAATATTCTTTATACAGCGCCTACCGCAATTCGCGCCTTAATGGCCGAGGATAAAAAAGCCATTGAAGGCACAGAGCGAACCTCTTTGCGTTTATTAGGCTCGGTCGGTGAACCTATTAATCCAGAAGCTTGGGGATGGTATTACGAAAATATTGGCCAAGGACGTTGTCCTATAGTTGATACTTGGTGGCAAACAGAAACCGGTGGAATTTTAATTTCACCATTACCGGGCGCTACGGATGCAAAACCAGGTTCAGCAACTCGCCCGTTCTTTGGTGTTCAAGCAGCGTTGGTTGATAATGAAGGCTTGAAATTAGAGGGAGCCACTGAAGGTAACTTGGTTCTTTTAGACAGTTGGCCAGGGCAGGCTCGTACAGTGTATGGCGATCATGAACGTTTCGTTCAAACCTATTTTAGCACTTTCCCTGGCATGTATTTTAGTGGTGATGGTGCGCGCCGAGATGAAGACGGTTACTACTGGATTACTGGGCGTGTAGATGACGTTATCAACGTATCGGGACACCGTATGGGGACCGCTGAAGTTGAAAGTGCGTTAGTAGCGCATCCAAAAGTAGCCGAGGCGGCAGTAGTAGGTTACCCTCATTCCATTAAGGGGCAGGGCATATATGTGTATGTGACCTTGAAAGATAATGAACCTAGCAGTGAAGCCATTCAGAATGAATTACGTGATTGGGTTCGTTCGGAAATCGGTCCTATTGCAGCGCCAGACTTAATTCAGATTACCGAAGACTTGCCCAAAACTCGCTCGGGTAAAATTATGCGTCGTATCTTACGTAAAATTGCAGCCAACGAGCATGATACTCTTGGAGACTTGTCGACTTTATCTGATCCTACGGTGGTGGATGATTTAATTACTAAACGATTGAATAAATAACCCCTAGGTTTGTTAAGTAAAAGCCGCGGCAGAAATGAAGCGGCTTTTGCATTCTGGTGCTAAGCGGATCATTATACCCGTTTTAAAGTACTTGCCGATTTAGGACAGACAATGCAACAAGCTAGCAAAATAATAATAGCTGATGATCACCCGTTGTTTCGTACGGCCATGCAACAGGCTGTATTACAACTACTACCGAAGGTTCAAATAGTACAAGCTGAGTCTTTGCCCGAGCTGCAACAAGTTGTTGAACAGCACAGCGATGCCGACTTGGTTTTATTAGATTTAAATATGCCAGGAGCGCATGGCTTTTCTGGGTTGGTTTTCTTGCGTTCACATTACCCTGAAATACCCGTGGTGGTGGTATCGGCAAGTGAAGATGTGTCTATTATGTGTCAGGCAATAGACCATGAAGCTTCTGGCTATATTCCTAAGTCTTCATCGCTGGATATTATCTCCCAGGCCATCGGCATGGTGTTGGAAGGTGATGTCTACTTGCCAGAAGACGCCAAGCGCTCTCAGCATCAACCGAACCAACAAGCCATAGATCTAGCCAATAGGTTGGCAAGTTTAACGCCCCAACAATTCAGAGTGTTAAGCATGATGATGGAAGGGATGCTTAATAAACAAATTGCTTACGATTTAGACGTGAGTGAAGCCACTATTAAGGCCCATGTGACGGCAATTTTCCGTAAGCTAGGTGTGCGTACGCGTACCCAAGCAGTGATCGCTGTACAAAGCCTGTCGTTTGATGCCAATGAAGAATCAAACGATTAATTATTTTGCTTAGCGGGTAATACGTCTTAATAAAGCTCGTAATGCTGCGGGCTTTAAAGGCTTACGCAAAAAGTAAAAGCCCATTTCTTTGGCTTGATCTTCGACTTCTGGTCTTGGATCTGCCGTAATCAAAATTCCTGGAATTTCTTTGCCAAACTTTTCTTGCAATGTCTGCATGGCTTGTAGCCCTGTTTCGTCATTGTCGAGCTGGTGGTCGGCAAGCATCACGTCGGGCATGAATGGAATCTCTAATGATTGCTCAACAGTATGGCAGCTGTATATTTCACAATTCCAACTGTTGAGTAAGGCATTCATGCCGGCTAATACGTCAGGGTCATTATCGATCACAAAGGTTTTTAACCCATTAAAGCTTCCTGCTGAAATTGACGTTGTGCTGGTGTGAGAAGCGGTTTTAGGCATGGCGGCAGTAAGCGGTACAATTAAACGGAAACGACTGCCTTTACCTTCCCATGAGTCCACGGACAGCTCATAACCCATACGGCGTGCCATGCGATCAACAATGGCGAGGCCTAAACCTAAGCCTTTAGCGTCTGAGCTATCCAAGCGCTTAAACTCTAGGAAAATTTCTCTGAGTTTGGATTTTGGAATCCCCGACCCCGTATCCCAAACGTCAATAAATAAGGAATCACCACGTTTTCTACAGCCAAGCAAAATGCCTCCTTCGTGGGTATAGCGTACAGCGTTCGACAATAGGTTTTGAATAATACGACGTAACCAGTGGGCGTCACCCAGTACCCATAAATCGAGAAAGTGTGTGCGCAGCGTTAACCCTTTCTGAGATGCAAGTGCGGTAAATTCATCTTTCAATGGCGTCAGCACAGTGCTTAGCTCGACTGGCTGCATTTTAGGCTCCATAACATTAGCATCGAGCTTAGAAATCTCAACGAGCAGCGAAAGGACGTTTTCAGACGATTCTAAAGAGCCTTCTAAGTGTGATAAAAGCTCGCGTTGATGGTCGTTTAATTCTTGCTGAGAGAGAGTTGAGGCAAAAAGTTTTGCAGCGTTTAACGGCTGCATCAGATCATGACCGGCCGCCGCTAAAAAGCGAGATTTGCTAGTGTTTGCTTCAATCAGTTGTGAGGTTAAATCGGCAAGCTCTTGCGTGCTTTCTTCGACTTGCTGCTCAAGGTCGACGTTGACCTCTTTCAGTGCCTGTTCCGCTTGGCGGTGAACGGTAATATCAGTAAAACTGGTCACAAACCCACCGTCTGGCATAGGGTGACCTTGCATAGACAGTACCGTACCGTGGGGGAGTTGGCGTTCGTAGTTGTGGGGTTTGCCAGATTTTAAGAAATTCATGCGGCGACGTACTTGCAAGGCAACACTGCCTTCGCCACAAAAACCACGTTCAGCATTAAACTTAATCAGCTCGGCCACTGGTTTGCCTACATAAATTAGGTCGGCAGGGTAGTTGAATAGTTCTAAATAGCGGCTATTCCATGCTACTAAATTGAAATCTTTATCAATGACGCTTACCCCTTGTTGCAGGTTTTCAAGCGCAGCTTGCAGTTGTTCTCGGCTCATGGCAAAGGCTTGACTGGCTTCACTGGCTAAAAAGGTAATATCACGCGGGTTGATTTGCTCTCCGCCTAATAGAGTAGAAAAAATTACTTGGGCCGACGATGACCCTACAATGGATGCGAGTAATTTTTCGCTGTCTTGAATCAGGTGGCGGCTGGCCATGTCGTTGTCATCAAGCTGGCCGTAGCGTGTTTGGTAGGTGGTAAAAAATTGATCGGTACGAGTGGTTCCTAATACACCTTCTAGTACGACTTTAATATCGTCTACTTTACAGTTGTATTGTAAGTTGTCAGCCAATGGATCGTTGCTGTAAAAGTTGTTAGGTGAAGTGAAATCGCTGGCAATAATGCGCTCACGAACCGACGTGCTGGTAACCACAGAAAAGAAGGCAAAAAGTGCACTGTTTACTAATAAGCTAATAGCAGTACCTAGGCCAAATTCATCAAGCTGAAGACCGAGTACGTTAGTGCTGATGTGATACTCAGGTCTCATTTCTTGCGTTAAAACAGGAAGTAAGAGCATCATTAGCCAGACTAATGAGCCACCGAGAATACCGGCGACAGCGCCTTGTTTATTTGCACGTTGCCAAAAGAGACCACCAAATAGTGCAGGGGCAAACTGTGCAACGGCAGCAAAAGAAAGCAAGCCAATGGCCGCTAAGGATTCAAACTCACCCACCAAACGATAAAACACAAAAGCACTGAGCATAATCAGTACAATGGCGAAGCGTCTAACGGTTGATACCACCCGGCGTACACGGCCAGAACGGTGCTGATGAGTGATGTTGTGGAAGAAAGCCGGTAGTGCTAATTCATTAGATATCATGGTGCTAATGGCAATGGTGGCAACGATAATCATACTAGTGGCGGCACTGGCACCACCAATAAAGGCAATAATAGCTAAGGATTCTTGCTTAAAAAATACGGGTAAGCTTAGCACGTAGGTGTCAGCTGTATAGCTGTGCTCGGGTAGCATCATTTGACCAGTAAGTGCGATAGGCACAACGGCTAATAACATTAAAAATAAATACGAGGGAAATACCCAACGTGCGGTTCTTATATGTCGTGTCGATTCATTTTCAACCACAGCAACCTGAAATTGACGCGGTAAGCACAGCAGGGCAAATCCTGCGATCAGTGTCTGAACAAGAAATGAGGCTGAAATAATGTTGCTATCAAAAATGGCGTGATCGGGCAGGATTTCTTTAGCTTGAGTGATCAGGTTAAGAGGTCGATCGTATAGTTGCGTTACTACCCAGACGCCAATAATTAATAAAGCCGCCAGCTTAATTAGTGACTCAAAGGCAACCGCGAGAATCATGCCCGGATGTTGTTCACTGGCGTCAATATCTCGAGTGCCATAGATTATAACGAACAGTGCCATAATCCAGCTTACATAAAACGCGGTATCCTTCCAGAACGGCGTGTATTCAGATGATACATAGCCTAATGGAAATGTAATTAACTCAAAGGTCGAGGCAATGGCTTTTAGCTGTAAAGCTACGTAAGGAATGATACCGACGAAGGCTACTAAGGTAATAATAATGGCTAGGTTGTGATCACGCCCATAGCGAGTGGCAATAAAGTCAGCAATGGAGGTAATGCGTTTTTCTTTAACGATGCGTATTATTTTTATAAATACGCCCCAAAAAAACACTAAAAATAGAATAGGACCTAGGTAAATACCGACGAACATCCAACCGCTACTAGCCGCTTGCCCCACGGCACCGTAGAAGGTCCAAGAAGTGCAATACACCGCTAACGATAAGCTGTAAATTAAACCGGTGTTATGAACGGGTTTACCTTTATGGGCGCGCTTATCACCGTACCAGGCAACAAAAAACAAGGAAGCAATGTACAACGTTGAAATAATGACAAGCTGCCATACGGAAATCATAGTAAAAAGCTCTTTTAATCTGCTGTACTTTGTCGATACTGTGGTTTGAACTTAGCTGTCATTAAAGCAGAATATCTGGCTTAAAAGTACATCAGAGCGCAAATATGTAGGCTTAATCTGTTCTTTGCAGTGAGTTAAGTCATAAATGCTATAGTGACAGCAGAAAATCGCGATTAATTAGGAAAGGGAAGTTTTATGTTAGAAACGGCTGTTTTGGCCTTCGCTACATTTTTTGCCACCATCAGTCCCATTGATGGTGCCGCTATTTTTGCGGCAATCACTATTAATAACAGTCCAGCAAAACGACGTCGAATTGCCATACGAGGCGTTACCATTGCCGCCATCGTTTTACTTATATTTGCTGCCAGTGGTGAATGGCTTTTAAATACCTTAGGTATCTCGCTAGCCGCCTTACGTACAGCGGGAGGTATTTTATTATTACTCATGGGCTTAGATATGGTGTTTGCTCGTTCGTCAGCCAATACACCCACCGAAGCAGACGAGTTAGAAGCCATTGAGAAGGACGATGTTTCGGTGTTCCCCTTGGCTATGCCGCTGTTGGCCGGTCCAGGCACAATGGGTGCTTTAATTTTGTTAATGTCAAAAGCCGAAGGGGAGTGGGTATTACAACTTACGGTGATTGCCGCTCTGCTTGCTGTGCTGTTATTGACACTTATCAGCTTGCTAGCAGCGACGCGCCTCAATAAATTACTTGGAGTCACGGGTATGCACGTCATTACACGTGTTATGGGTGTGTTACTCTGTGCTTTAGCTGTACAGTTTATTTTTGATGGTATTGCCGAAAGTGGCCTGCTGCCTTAATCCATAAAGGAGTGTTATGTCTCAAATAATGAATTGGCCGCAATTATTATCTGCGGCACGTTTTGGTGAAGAAAATAAAAAACGTAGTGGTAAAGAGTTTGGACGAACACCCTTCGACAAAGACTACGATCGTATTATTTTTTCGCCGGCGTTTCGTCGTTTGGATCGTAAAACTCAGGTGCATCCCTTGGTTGATAACGACTTGGTACACAGTCGACTTACACACAGTTTAGAGGTTGGTTGTGTGGGGCGCTCGTTAGGCACTCGAGTGGGGCATGCTATTGCCAGTCGATTGCCGGAAGGTTTAAACGCAAACGATGTGGGCTCGTTAGTACAGGCGGCATGCTTAGCACACGATATAGGTAACCCACCTTTCGGTCATACGGGTGAGGATGCCATTCGACATTGGTTTAGAGAGCCTGGAAATGCCCATTTTTTAGACGGGCTAAGTGACTTAGAAAAAGCCGATCTGCAAACGTTTGAGGGTAATGCTCAAGGGTTTCGCTTGGTAACCCAGACAGAATCGCACCGTGAACAAGGAGGGATGCGATTAACCTATGGCACCTTAGGTGCATTCCTAAAGTACCCATGGACGGTCGATTACGTGCAAAAAGGTCAGGCTAAAAAGTTTGGCTGCTATCAAACTGAACTGGAAATTTTAAGGAAAGTTGCTGAAGAGTTAGGGTTGATTGAGCTAAAAGAAAACTTTTGGGCACGCCATCCTTTAGTGTATTTGCTCGAAGCAGCCGATGATATCTGTTACGGCATTATCGATCTTGAAGATGGTATAGAAATGGATTTGTTGCGCCACGATGAAGTGGAAGCATTGCTGATGCCGGTGTTAGAAGGGCACTACGATGTGGAAGCAGAGCTGAAGCATATAGATACGTCACGCCGACGCTTACAAGTGTTGCGTGGATTAGTGATGGAAGTATTAGTAACGGCCGTGAGTGAAGCCTTTATTAAGTACGAGCAAGAACTGCTACGCGGTGAGCTACAAGGCGATTTAATTGATTATTGCTCAGAACCAGTGCGTGAAGTAGTCAGAAGCGCAAAAAATGTTGCCAGAAAACGCATCTTTAAAGACTATCGTAAACTCACTATTGAAATTGGCTCGTATTCGACCTTAGGAATTTTGCTTGAAGCCACCTTAAGTGCTGTAAGAGAGCGCGTGTTAGATGGTGAGGCGACCTTTAGAAACCAAAGGGTCTTAGAAATGCTTGGTCGGTCAGCACCGCAAAGCGATTGGAGTTTATATGAGTCTTATATGAAAGCGATTGATTTTATATCAGGGATGACAGACAACTACGCTGCTCAGGTTGCTCGTCAGTTTTCAGGGTATCAGCCTAACTCATCAGGGTTTTAATAACATTTAACAATACTGGTAAAGATTTTATTAAAAAAATCGACGCATAGGTTGTTTGTAGCAATTACTCTGTATAATGCCCGCTGTATTGGCATAGACTATTGGTTTTTACCATCTAACTTTAAAATTAAGAACAAAATTTATGAATATTGATTTTCCACTGATCTTAATGCTTGCCACATTCTTTACGGGTGTTGTCGCATTGATCGATAAGATTTGGTTATCCAAAAAACGTGAACAAGGCGAACCGGAAGGATTTGTTGTTGAACAATCTAAGTCGTTCTTTCCAGTCTTGCTGGTGGTTTTTGTGCTGCGTTCCTTTGTGGCAGAACCTTTTCAAATTCCCTCAGGTTCGATGGAGCCAGGCTTAGTAAAAGGGGACTTTATAGTTGTTAGTAAGTTCTCATACGGTCTACGTATGCCGGTATGGGGTAATACCTTGATTCCTACCGGAGAACCAAAGCGCGGTGATATTATGGTGTTTTTTCCGCCGGAAGACCCAAGATACTTTATTAAGCGTGTAATTGGTTTGCCAGGCGATACAGTGGTGTTTCGTAATAAACAGCTTACCGTTAATGGTGAGCCGGTAGACATTAGTATTGATGAACAACAAGAAATGGCGGCTGGTAAAATTCTAGTGCATGAAGCCTTTGAAGATACTACCGCAGCTATTCATTGGCAGGCGGGTACATCTACTCAAACAGGTAGAACCATGGTCTATGCTGGGCCAGAAGGCCAGTGGCAAGTGCCAGAAGGCTTTTACTTTACCATGGGTGATAACCGAGCCAACAGTGCCGATAGCCGCATGTGGGGGTTTGTTCCTGAAAAAAATATAGTAGGTAAAGCCACGGCTATTTGGTTGCACTGGGATAAGTTGACTGATATTCCTTCGTTTAGCCGTAATGGCTGGCTAAAATAGTGCTTTTAGGCATAAAAAATGCCGCAGACTATTAAGATTGCGGCATTTTTATGAGGCTAACTCTTATTCGTCTGCGCCCACTTTAATCACTAACTTACCAAAATTCTTACCTTCTAATAAGCCGATAAACGCTTCAGGTGCATTTGTAAGGCCTTCGACTAAGTCTTCACGATAATGAATTTGTCCTTTTGCTAACCATGCTTGCATATCTTGGTTAAATTCAGGATAACGCGGAGCGTAGTCATCAAAAATAATAAACCCCTTCACCGTTAGTCTTTTTACTAATATGGTGCTCATTAATAAAGCGAGACGGTCTGGACCTTCGGCTAACGCTGTCGCATTGTAATTAGCAATTAGCCCACAGACGGGTATGCGCGCACTGGTGTTAAGTAGCGGCATTACCGCATCAAACACTTTGCCACCAACGTTTTCATAATAGATATCAATACCGTCTGGGCAGGCCTTTTCTAACTGTTCGGCAAAGTCATCTGCTTTATGATCAATACAGGCGTCGAACCCTTGGGTCTCAACGGCGTAACGGCATTTGTCGCTGCCACCTGCAACACCAATAACTCGACATCCCTTTAACTTACCGATCTGCCCCACAGTAGAGCCTACAGGACCAGTAGCGGCAGCCACTACTATGGTTTCACCTTCTTTGGGTTGGCCAATGTCTAATAAGCCCATGTAGGCTGTAAAACCTGGCATGCCTAAAATACCGAGAGCATAGGATGGATGACTGGGGTTCTTACCTAGGGGCATCAAGTCTTTGCCATGGCTAACGGCATAATCTTGCCAACCGGTATTTGCTAGTACCCAATCACCTTCAGAAAATTTAGCGTGCTTAGAGCTGACAACACGCCCAACCACAGCACCTACCATAACATCGTCTATCTCTACTGGGTCAGCGTATGATTTTGCGCTGCTCATACGCCCACGCATATAGGGATCGAGTGACAGGTAAACAGTACGTACTAAAACTTCATCTTGATTGGGTGTGGGAATGGCGTTTTCTTCAATTCTGAAGTTTTCGGCAGTTGGTGCACCATGTGGGCGCGATGCTAAAACGATGCGTCTATTAAACTGTGCGGATTGGGGCATAGAAAGCTCCTATAAAATAGAGAGATAGCCCAAGTAGCACGACCATGTGATTGAGTAAAAATCACATCGCTGTGGCTGTATTGGGTAAGCTGTAAATAAGACTAAGATAGTCTATTAAGAATAGACTATCTTATAGAAAATGCAGAAATTAGGTGGGAAAGTTAGCCAAACTTAACTTTGACATTGTCTAAACGTACAACGTTAGGTTGGTCGGCTTTGCTAGACATATTGATACGGTATTGCGCCGGGCTCATATTCATTTCTTTAATGAAGATACGGTCAAGAGTACGACGACCAGACAAGCCAAGGTGAATGGCAATTTGTTCAATGCTTTGAGTGGTATGAATGAGCATGTCACGCGCAATTTCTAAACGTATTTTAGTGACGATTTGCTTTAAGGATGTCCCTTCCTGACTTAAGTGTCTGTTGAGAGTGCGTGCACTAATATGAAAGTAATCTGCTACTTCTTGCTGGTTAGCATTTAAACGAACCTTTCTTTGTGAAAATACTTTTTCAATACGATTCGCTAAGGAGCCTGAGCGCGACAGTTTACGATACTGCTCCTCAACTTCTCTTTTCATCATATTGAGAATATGAGGATTGGTATTATGTAATCCTTCCTCCAACCATTTTTGATGGAACTGAATGGTGCATTCTTCGGCATTAAACTCTACTTCAGAATCCCACTTTTGTTTATATGAATCCATATATTGTGTAGCAGGGAAGGGCAGCGTGATATTAGAAATCTCTAGGTGTGAGCCGCATAGTTGTTTTAGCCAACTAAGAATAGTACTGATGATGATTTCAGTACGGTGACGTTCTGTTGAAATAAAAGGGGTGTCACTAACAGGAAACTTAATTTTGATAATATCTTCGCGTGTTTTGGTGATTTGGACGTCTAAATCATGGCTGAGCAGAGACGCAAATTTTTCGAAGTAATATAAGGCTTCACGTAAGCTATTACAGCATAAAAACAAATGCTGTAATTGTGTACTGCTTTTAGGATTAAAGCGTTGATAGCTTTGGACGCATAAAGATTCATCATTAGAGTGACGTATTATCAAACTAATTAGCTGATGTGCAGTCTTATCGGATATCCGGTTGTTCGGGTCTCTAAGTTGCTTTAGTGCCTCTTGAACTTCTTCAAATTCAGGCGCGGGTAGACTTTCGAATAGTGCAGGATCGGCACCGTCGATAAGAGGTCGGATTAATGCAGATGAAATATAGCCTGGTTTAGAGTTCATAACATATATCTTTATAGTTAGTTTGCGTCTAACTAATTTGTATCAGTTCTACGCGTATTGCTAGAGAAAAATAGTTATTTAAGTCGCTTCAATGGTAATCAATTGTATACAGATTTGTCACTTGACTGACTAAATCATATACAGTTGATTGTTTTATATACAAAGAGGGATTGCATAACCAGAGTTAGGTCATGGAAGTATCGATTAGTTCCATGCTTGGCTTAATATGACCAAAGTATTTTTGATGTAACTCATGACTAGTGAAAATAGATGGAACTATTCTCACAAATTACTAAATGAAAATTGTTTGTTAATGATTGCAGAGAGTAAGAATATATTTGGCGGGAATGAGTCATTTAAAGCCTAGTTTTTTAAAGTGGCTTTAAATGACTGATAAATTATAAGAAAAACATTTATTTCAAAATAGAAATACGACCAGCTACGTGGGTTTTATCCCCTTTTAGGTTGCGTAATTCAAACTCTGTCGAGCAAGCTTCATCGTTTGAAAACTCGTTCCAGTGAAGCTCTACCTGACTTGGTAAGAATACGGGTAACTTAAAGTCTGTCGTTAGTTCGATTTTATCACTTGGTAATAAAGGTACTAAGGTTGCAGCGGAACGCGCCTTACTCCACATGCCGTGAGCAATGTGTTGTTTAAAACCAAATAACTTAGCCGTTACACTAAATAAGTGAATAGGGTTTGAGTCGCCAGATACGCGAGCGTAACGACGACCTAAGTTAGCCGCTAAGTTCCAACGCTCTTTTATACTGTATACTGCGGGTTCTGGGCGTGGGCGGTTATCTTTTGGTTTTTTCGTAGCTTTGCGTGCAAGGTTGGTACTGGTAGACTCCCATAGCAACTCGCCGGCGCTGGTTATTTCAGTACGAATATCAAACTCAAAGCCTTTATCAGTGCTTTGAGCATTAGTGAAAGAGCAACAAATATCGAGTTTATCTTGTAAACTAATGGCTCGATGCTGAATAACCGTATTGCGAATATGGACAAGCCCCATCAGTGCGAGTGGGAAGTCCTTATGTAGCATTAATTCCATGTGTAATGGAAACGCTAAAATATGTGGATAGGTGAGTGGTAAGCTGTTGTTGTTGGTTTCAAAACCACACACTTTTGCATAGGCAGCCACATCTTTAGGGTTGGTATAGACGCCTGTGCGCCAAGCTTGAATATTGGGTAATTTATCACGTTCACCCTTGCTATTTTTTGAAAGTAATGCACGAGTGTATTGACTTAAAAGACTTGGTTTGTCTTGGAAATGAAGACGTTGGGCTGTCATGTTGCTCTGCCTAGTAATAAATATTTAATGACTCTTAACAGTATAGATCAATAAGAGAATTAGCCATTGGCATTGGCAGACAACTTAAACTGTCAGAAAAGCCAACTTGTATGAGCCAATAAAAAAAGAAACGTTAGAACGTTGAATCAATAGGAATAATAGACACTTATGTTAGGTAAAATGACTGAGCTACGCGATTCAAGCGTGATGTTACAGCTTGCATACCAAGCCATGCTTAACATGGATATTGACGTTAATAAGGTATTATCGCAGATAGGTGCAACACCAGAGCTATTAGAAGACCGAAACGCACGTACTCCTCATGAAGCTCAGTTACTGTTTTGGCGAGTAATGGAAGAGGTTAGCGAAGACCCAGATATTGGCCTGCATTTAGGCGAGCATATGCCTGTCTATAAAGGGCAGGTGTTACAGTATTTGTTTTTATCTTCACCTACCTTTGGCGAAGGTCTTAATCGTGCTCTTAATTATCAGCGTTTACTGAGTGATGCATCGGTTGCCAGCTTAGATCAAAGCGATGATCAAGCGTATATAGTCGTTGATACTTCCAGTAAGCGAGTCATTAGTCTGCGCCATCTAAATGAAAGCTTATGCTTAGGCATGATTCGCTTTTTTAACTATGTTACCGACAACAACTTTGCACCGACACGCATTTGTTTTAAGCATGAAAAACCTAATGATGTGACCGAGCATCAACGAATTTTTGGTTGTGAAGTTTTATTTAGCCAAGACGAAAATCGTATATATTTTGATCCGAAGCTTTTAGATCATCCTTCATTACACGCCGAACCCGAGCTTTTACAGCTGCATGAAAAACTTGCCAGTGAACGCGTGGCCAAGCTTGAAAGGCAAGATATTGTTAGCCGTGTGTATAAAGTGTTAGGCGAAGTGTTAGAGACGGGGCAAGTGAGCCTTGATGATGTGGCTAGTCGTCTAGGGATCAAAGCACGTACGTTACGCACACGTTTATCCGAGGCCGATACAAACTTCAACCAAGTACTTGCTGATTACCGCTGTAATCTTGCTAAGCGTTTGCTGGCAAGAACCGATGAAAGTATCGATGAAATTGTTTATTTGACTGGATTTTCAGAGCCGAGCACTTTTTATAGAGCCTTTAAGCGCTGGACAGGACAAACGCCTGTTGAATATCGAAATCAAAAGCGAAGCGACTAAGTTTGGTAGGAGATTGGTGTGGCATTAGTGTTATTAGGTACAGAAGCCTGTCATCTATGTGATGAAGCTCAAGCCTTGTTATTACAGTTTCAAGGTGTGCTGACAGAAGATGTATTTGTTGAAGACATCGCTGAAAGTGAAGCACAGGTTGAGCGTTATGGCGTTAGAATTCCAGTTTTAGTACATGAAAAGTCTGGCAGTGAGTTAGATTGGCCGTTCGATTTGCTACAATTAGAACAATGGCTAACTAAACATCAGTGTCTCAGAGCACTTTGATTATTTCTTAAGGATTTATTATGCGGATATTAGCGCTATTTATGGCTTCGGCATTCTTATTAGGGTGTAGTTCAACTCCATTATCTCCAAAAGGAGAAGCAGTCTATTACGCACTTGAGACAGATACCCTGTTACGCACTTGGGAAGAGTCTTGTAAAGAAGTTAACCTCGATGTGAAGCAAAAAGCCTTATTAACCAGACAAAACTGGTGGCAGCGTAATGGTACCTTTGTCGAGGCGGCAGACTTCGGTTTAGCGTATGACATGATTCAAATCAGTGGCGATCGTCCTGAAACTGGCGCGCGTTTAGCGTTAGCAGTTACCTGGGATATTGTTGAAAATGCGGACCAAACAGTCGAAAAACAACTGGCAAAAGGTGATGCCGCGGCAACTTGTGCCGAGGTGATGGAGTCTTTCAGCAAAGGAAATTATGACTTAAACCGTAATAAGGTACATTACAACCAACTCGTAGAGCTACAGGGGCTTAAACAGGCTAAGTCGAGCGACTTAAAACTAAAGCAAGCCAGCGTTGAAAAAATTAGTCAGAAAGAATTTGGACGTTCTTACTATGTGGTTGAAAAAATAGCCGCTAAGCAAGGTTGTGATAGTGCTAAGGTTCAGTTAATTAAGAATAACTGGCCCTCTGAGCTTTATGACTTAACCTGCCCCAATAATACTCATAACTATGTGCAGTGTGAGTGGGGACGTTGTCGATTAATAGAATAGTAAAAAAATAGCCAGCATCTGCTGGCTATTTTGTTTTACTCTAAGGTTAACTTTTCTTTGTTTTTCTTAATGGTGGATGGGCCAATGCCTTTCACCATAGTTAGCTCCTCAACACTTTTAAACTCACCAATTTGTTTTCGATACTCAACGATGGCTTGTGCTTTAGCAGGGCCAACTCCATTAAGGGATGAAAACTCTTCGACGGTTGCTGTGTTGATATTAATTTTAACCGGCTCCATAGCGCCAGCCATTAGGCTAAAAGAAATACAAAGAACGGTTAATAGATATTTTGCTATACGCATAAAAAACTCCTTTTGGTTGAAGGAGTTTTAAATTAGCAAAACAGGAAAATTAACCTATCCGCAAAAATCATCATTTTTCTAGTCGTATGTCTAGAAAAATGAATGATTTAAGGTATGGATAAAGTATTACTTCTTACTGCCTTTTTCTTTGGCTACCCATTTGCCATTAACGTAAAAAGCAGACCAGCCAGTGGCTTTTCCGTCTTTTTCGCTGGCAACATATTGTTCTTTCGTTTTACGACTATAACGAATGGTCGTTGGGTTGCCTTCAGGGTCTTTTGCCGGCGCGTCTAACAGGTAGTGATACTTTTCAGGAATCTGACTCTTATAAGGAATCAGCTCTGCTACTTGTGGAGTACGCGTTTCACGTTTACGTGGAAACTGACTAGCCGCTAAGAACAGACCGGCAGCGCCATCACGCAATACGTAGGTGTCATCAACCTTCTGACACTTTAAGTCTGGCATTGGAACAGGATCCATCTTGGGTGGCGCTGCTTCACCATTTTTAAGCAGTTTACGAGTGTTTTTACATTCGGTATTGGTGCAACCGAAATACTTACCAAAGCGGCCAGATTTAAGCTGCATCTCGCTGCCGCACTTGTCACATTCAAGAGTTGGGCCGTCGTAGCCTTTAATTTTGAATGTGCCTTTCTCAATTTCGTAACCAGCACAGTCTGGGTTGTTACCACAGATATGAATTTTACGTTGCTCATCTAATAGATAGCTTTCCATGGCTGCATCACATAATTTGCAGCGGCGCTTATCTAGTAATAAGCGGCTTTCAGTGTCTTCGTCATAAACGGTGCTGACGGCCTCATCACCTGAGGTTAAATTGAGTGTTTGTGTACAGCGCTCTTTAGGCGGCAGTGAATAGCCTGAGCAACCTAAGAATACACCAGTAGAACCGTTACGAATTTGCATTGGTCGGCTACAAGTCGGGCAGGCAATGTCTTCAGTAGTGACCGCATTATTTGGACGCATGCCGTTGTCGCCACTGGCGATTTCAAGCTTTTCTTGGAAATCTTGGTAAAACTCATCCAGTACTTGTGTCCAGTTAATATCGCCTTCGGCAATATCGTCGAGCTTTTCTTCCATACTGGCAGTAAAGCCAAAGTCCATAAGTTCAGAGAAGTTCTCAACTAAGCGACTGGTGACAATATCCCCCATTTTTTCAGCGTAGAAACGACGGTTTTTGAGGCTGACATAACCACGGTCTTGAATGGTGGAAATAATTGATGCGTAGGTAGAAGGGCGACCAATTCCTTGTTTTTCCAGCTCTTTTACTAAGGCCGCTTCAGAATAACGAGGCGCAGGTTTAGTGAAGTGCTGTTTAGGGTCTAATTTTTGTAGGTTTAATCCATCGCCTTCTTTTACATCAGGTAGCAAGACATCTTCATCGTTCTTACCTTGTACGGGCAATGCTTTTAAGTGACCATCAAAACGCATGATACGACCACGCGTTCTTAATTCAAATTCGCCGGCTTGTACCAAGATACTTGTACTGGTGAATTCGGCGTCGGTCATCTGACAGGCAACAAAGCGACGCCAGATTAAATCGTATAAACGTTGGGCGTCGGGCTCGATATTCTTTAAGTCGTTGGCACGAATGTTTACGTCAGAGGGGCGGATTGCTTCGTGCGCCTCTTGAGCGCCTTCTTTGCTGCTGTATAGACGCGGTTCTTTGGGTAAATATTTCTGACCCATCTGATCGCCAATATATTCACGAACCGAATCTAGCGCTTCTTGGCCTAGGTTGGTCGAGTCGGTACGCATATAAGTAATATAACCGGCTTCATACAAGCGCTGCGCTAGAGTCATGGTTTTCTTAACGCTGAAACTTAAACGTGAACTGGCCGCTTGTTGTAGAGTTGATGTAATAAAAGGTGCTGCAGGTTTTGAGCGTGTAGGTTTGTCTTCACGCTTGCTTACTGTAAAGGTTTGGCCTTTTAAAGTATCTAAAAAGGACTGAGTTTCTTTTTCACTGGTCGGGCGGAATTCCTTACCTTGGTGGCGCGTCACTTGTAAGCGTAAGGCGTCAGCAGCAGTCTGGGTTTCGGTGTTGGCAAAAACTTCCCAGTACTCTTCAGGAATAAACGCACGAATTTCACGCTCGCGTTCAACAATTAAGCGAACAGCAACCGATTGCACACGGCCAGCTGACAGGCCACGGGCAACTTTGCTCCACAATAAAGGAGACAGCATAAAGCCTACGACACGGTCTAAAAAGCGGCGGGCTTGTTGAGCGTTAACTCGATTCATATCGAGTTCAGAGGGGTTTTCAAACGCTTGTTGAATGGCTTTTTTAGTGATTTCGTTAAACACAACGCGACGGTAGTTTTTGTCTTTATCGCCAATAATTTCCCGCAGGTGCCATGCAATGGCTTCCCCTTCGCGGTCCAAGTCCGTTGCGAGATAGATTTGGTCAGCGTCTTTCGCTAAGCGTTGGAGTTCTTCAACAACTTTTTCTTTGCCCGGTAGAATTTGATATTCAGCTTCCCAGTTATTTTCTGGGTCGACACCCATGCGAGCAATCAGTTGTTGCTTTGCCTTTTTCTTTTTGTGAATGGCCTTTTCTTCAGGCGACATTTTGCGTGTAAGAGCGGCTTGTTTAGCACGCTCTTTTGGGTCGCTGGTTTTTGCTGACCCAGAAACAGGTAAGTCACGCACATGACCAACACTGGACTTAACAATATAATTGCTGCCCAAGTATTTGTTTATGGTTTTAGCCTTGGCTGGCGATTCCACAATAACCAGTGATTTACCCATAAGAATTCGTATTACCTTAAATTTGTTAAAACTTAGTACCGCTAAACGCGGCACTTTATAGGTGGAGTAGAGAGTGCGGTCAAGCCTTACTACCGTTAACCCTATAAAAACTCAAGTTATATAAAAAAATAATTGCTAGTTTCACTCTTTAGTTTTCTCTTTAGAATGCTAAATACAATCCAAATAAACCGTTTTATAAACAGTGAAATTAGCTGAATGTTCAAAAAATTGCTAAATAGCTTGCCACATTGGTCTGAGTATTGTCACCCTTTGCCTGCTTTATCGACTGAAAATAGAGCGGTTGATATTTTAAGGCTCGATCAGTTGGATGAAAAAATATCGGGTAATAAGCCTTTAAAACTTATTGGTTGGTTCCAGCATTTTCAGTCACAAGCTAAGCCTAATCTTTTAAGTTTTGGTGGTGTTTATTCTAATCATCTACACGCCTTAGCTCAGGCTGCTTACGAGTTTGCAATCCCTACTATTTTTATAGTGCGGGGATGGCCAGAGCAACCGTTAACTCCCACACTTCTAGACTGCCAAGCACTGGGCGCCAACCTTGTCTTTGCAGACCGGAAAACCTACGCGCAGCGCTACGATAAAAATTGGTTAGATAAACTGTCAGAGCAATATGACGCTTTAGTGATTCCTGAGGGAGGCGCTGGAGAGTTCGGGGAGCAGGGTTGTCAGACTCTTGCGCCATTTGTCGGTGACTATGATGAAGTTTGGCTGGCTGCTGGGACAGGAACGACAGCTCTAGGGTTGGCTAAAGGATTATCCTCACTTAAGGCAAAGACAAAGTTGTTTGCGGTTAATGCTGTTGCAGATCAGGGAGAGTTAGCTCGGTATTGGGCAGAGAGAATGCCAAGCAATGTTACTTGGGAGTTAATAGATAATGCACACTTAGGTGGGTTTGCTAAGTGTCCTCCAGAGTTAATTGAACTGATCGAGCGTTACCAGCATATGGGCTTACCCTTAGATCCAGTTTATACCGCTAAACTACTTTGGGCTTATGAGCAAAAAGCATTGACTCAACGAGCACGGGTGTTGTTAATCCATACAGGCGGCTTACAAGGGCAACGTGGATTGAAACAAGCCTTTTAAGCTCAGCTATGTTATAAACAAGACTTTTAAAAGCACACAAACTCAGGCTGAAAGAATGGAAGTATTCCGCAATATAGGCATTATTGGCCGACTTAATAGTAATAAAGTAATTGATACCATCAAGCGCTTGTCAAAGTATCTGCAAGAAGAGGGGTATCACGTCATCTTAGATGAATCTATTGCAGAGGTAATGCCTGGTCACAGCATGCAAGTATCGCACACTAATTTATTGGGTGAGATATGCGACATGGTTATTGTAATTGGCGGTGATGGTAGCTTGTTAGGTGCCGCACGAGCATTGGCGAAATATAATACACCTGTCTTAGGTATTAACCGTGGGCGTTTAGGGTTTTTAACCGATATTAGCCCTGACGATACTATGTTAGACGCCGTTCAAGATGTTTTAGACGGTGAATATGTAACAGAAATGCGCTTCTTGTTAGATGCAGAGATTAAGCGTGATGGCATTCCAATCGCTACCGCCTCAGCCTTAAATGATGTGGTATTACACCCAGGTAAAGCTACCCGTATGATTAGCTTCAACTTGTGGATTGAAGGCCAGCATGTATATAACCAACGATCAGACGGCTTAATCGTAGCAACTCCAACAGGATCAACGGCTTACGCGTTGTCAGCCGGTGGTCCTATTATGCATCCTAAATTAGATGCAATAGTGTTAGTGCCTATGTTTCCGCATACGCTTTCGAGCCGTCCTATCGTTGTAGACGGTAAGAGCGAAGTTAAAATTGAAGTCGATCCAGACTTATCAATTTATCCAACCATCAGTTGTGATGGTCAAACGGATATCCCTTGTGCGCCCGGTGACACTATTACAATTCGTAAAAAAGCTCACAAACTTAAGTTGATTCATCCGAAAGGACACAACTTTTATGAGATTTGCCGTACTAAACTAGGCTGGAGCAGCCAATAGGGGGCAGGGGAGTAACTATGCAGCATCAGGGTTATGATTTAATTGGTGATATCCATGGGTGTGGTTTAACGCTAATACGCCTGTTAGAACAAATGGGATACACCAAGAAAAACGGTGTATACCAGCATCCTAAACGCAAGGTTGTATTTATTGGTGATATTGTCGACCGTGGACCTAACATTCGTTTAGCTTGTCATGTGGTGCGTGACATGGTGGACGCTGGTCATGCCGATATTGTTATGGGCAACCATGAGTACAATATAGTCACTTATTGTGCTGAAGCACCGCCCAACATGAAGCAGCGTTACTTACGACCTCATACTAAGCGCAATACATTTATCGTTGAGCAAACACTTGAGCAGTTCGCCAACTATCCTGAAGAATTTAAAGAGTTTCTGGACTGGTTTTTAGAGATTCCATTGTTTAGGGAATACGATAACTTCCGAGCCATTCATGCTTGTTGGGATCAAGTAATGATCGACGAGTATTTACGCCGCTACGGAAATAATAAGATCACCAGAGCCATGCTCCCTGAATCTGTAAACCCTGATTCATTCTTATTCAAATTTTTAGACCGCAGCTTGCGCGGTACGTCACTTAAACTACCAAACAACCGTTCTATGACTGCGAAAGACGGTATGGTTAGGCAGTTCTTTAGAACAAAGTTCTGGGAAGAAAATCCACAACAATACAGCGATGTTGTTTTTCAGCCCGATCCATTACCAGAAGACATTGAACATGCACTTTTATCGCCTGAAGAAAAAGAACAGTTGTTGTTTTACGGACCAGACGAAAAGCCACTCTTTATTGGCCACTACTGGATGCAAGGTTTACCAGAGCCTATTGCCCCTAATATTGTTTGTTTAGACTACAGCGCAGTGAAATATGGCCGCTTAGTAGCTTATCGCATGGATAACGAGACATTGCCTCAAGCTAATAAGTACACTTGGGTTAGAGTTGAAAGGACCGAACGCTAGTGGAGCCGATTGTTGCATTGGTGGCAGAGCCATCACTTAACCTTGTCCCTTTAACCAGTCGCTTGTGGGCAGAGAAAATCCCACATCGAGTGGTGACCAATCATGAGAATAAACAGTGTTTACTGTTGGCTAATCCTGCCGATAAGGCGCGCGTAGATGAGTTGCTCACTCTTTGGAAACAAGGCGAGTTAGAGTATTTACCCATTGAAAAAGCACCGCGTGCTAGTCATGGGAATGTGACCACGGCTATTACAAAGGCGCCTGTCAGTGTGGTTACGCTTGCGATATTAGTGCTGATGTATATCTGGATGCACCTGAGTACTGAATGGTATTCATGGTTAACTACAGCAGAGCATTTGTGGCCAGCTAAAAGCTTAAGCTTACAAACTTATTTTGATATTGGGTTTTGGGAAATGTACCGCCCAGTACTATTACACTTTTCATTAACACATATAGTGTTCAACGGTTTGTGGTGGTGGATATTAGCCCCGCAAATTGAACGATTAGATGGTGTTAAACCTTTGTTGGTACTGATTATTTTGTGTGGCTTTGTAGGTAATGCCGTACAGTGGTGGTATGCCGGTCCTGCCTTCGGTGGTGCCTCGGGAATTACTATGGGCTTTTTAGGGTGGGTAGGAATACGTCTACAAAAAGTTTCCTATCCATTCCCACCCATGTTGTTGCCGGTTATGGTAGGTATAATGCTATTAACCATTGCAACCGATGTAGTGCTTCCTGGCGTAACAGGAACCGCTCACGGCGCACATATAGGCGGGCTAGTTGCAGGTTTGTTACTTGGACTAGTATGGCCACCAAAAACACAGACAGTACCCCAGTAACTTCAAGAAATTATTTAAATTTGACGCCGCGATTGGCGTTTATTGATTAAGGCAGAGATCACCTTATGGAACTAGAAAAGCTAATTAAATCACTGACTCCCGAAATCTATCAAAACCTACGTTCAGCGGTGGCACTAGGGCGTTGGCCTGATGGACGTACTGTCAGTAAAGAGCAGCGTGAATACAGCATGCAAGCCATTATCTATTATGAAGAAATGCATAATGTACCTGAAACCGAGCGTGTGGGTTATATGGAGCAGCGTTGTAAGTCGCAACAGAAGAAAGAAGTTGAACATAAAGGTTACGAGTTAAAACTTTAATGGCACAAATTGAACTGGCGGGTGCGCTCGACAAAATGGCCATCAGTGCAACCAATGATGGCAATGCCATGTACCAATTAGTACTTGGTGAAGAAAATCTAGCGCTTAACAATCAGCTAGAAAAAACGATACAGCTCGAGTTTCAAGGACAAATTCATTGTCGACACTGTCAACGACTGACCAATAAAAGCTTTAGTCAGGGGTTTTGTTATCCCTGCTTTAAACGATTAGCACAGTGCGACACATGCATGATGAGCCCAGAAAAATGTCATTTTCATTTAGGCACATGCAGAGAGCCTGACTGGGCTGAGCGTGTTTGTTTTTCTGATCATATTGTCTATTTAGCCAACTCTTCAGGTTTAAAAGTAGGTATTACTCGAGCTACGCAAATGCCAACCCGTTGGTTAGACCAAGGAGCAACCCAAGCATTGCCTATTGCTCGTGTTGCTTCACGCCGATTATCGGGGTTGCTTGAAGATTTATTTAGAGGTCAGATGTCCGATCGAACAAACTGGCGAGCTATGCTCAGAGGGGATGCGGCAGCGGTCGATTTAGAATCCGAGCGCGATAATTTGTTTACTACCTTTGCAGCACAAATAGACGCTTTAAAAGCAGAGCATGGAGAGTCTTCTATTGAGTTGCTGCGTACCGATGCGGTCAATGAGTTTAGCTATCCGGTTATCGAGTATCCAACTAAAATAGTAAGTCATAACCTAGAAAAGACACCTATCGTTAGTGGTACTCTGCTAGGGCTTAAAGGTCAGTATATTATTTTAGATACAGGGGTGATGAACTTGCGAAAGTACACCTCTTACCAAATTTCTTTTGCATTAAGCAATTAAGGGCAGTTTATGGGTATTGCGCAACCAACAGCAACTCAGCTAATTGATTACACAGAGCCAAATTTTTGGGTGAATACCACAGAGTTAACCTTTGAGTTACAGCCAGAAAGCACGCTAGTGACGGCGCGCCTTGAGTTAGAGCGTAACACTAAACAACCTGCTAATAGCCCATTGGAATTAGACGGGCATGAGCTTGAGTTAATTTCAGTCTCTGTTAATGGGAATACGCTAAGTGCTGACCAATACCAGTTAAGCGATGAGCAATTAATAATTCCTAATCTGCCTGATAGCGCTGTCTTAGAAACAAAAGTAAAGATTAATCCTGCCAATAATACTGCGCTTGATGGCCTGTATCGTTCCGGTGGCATGTACTGCACTCAGTGTGAAGCCCAAGGCTTTAGACGTATTACTTTTTACCCGGATCGCCCAGACGTTATGTCAGTGTTTACCACGCATATTATTGCAGACGCTAAAATTAATCCGGTGATGCTATCAAACGGTAATTTGGTATCAGGTGAAGAAACTGCAGGTGTTCGTACCGTTACTTGGCATGATCCACATAAAAAACCGTCATACTTGTTTGCTTTAGTTGCCGGTGATCTACTGGTTAAAGAAGATAGGTTTGTTACTCAGAGTGGGCGTGAGGTTGCGTTAAAACTTTATGTGGAGCCACAAAATATTGATAAAACTGGCTATGCTCTTGATGCTCTAAAACGCTCGATGCGTTGGGATGAAGAAGTTTACGGCCGTGAGTACGATCTAGATATCTTTATGATAGTGGCAGTAGACGATTTCAATATGGGAGCCATGGAAAACAAAGGGCTTAATATTTTTAACTCCTCTTGTGTGTTGGCGAATCCTGCAACTGCGACGGACACAGCTTATCAACGTATTGAATCTATTGTTGCGCACGAATACTTCCACAACTGGTCGGGTAACCGTGTTACTTGTCGAGACTGGTTCCAATTAAGTCTGAAAGAGGGATTCACTGTCTTTCGTGATGCCTCATTCTCTGCCGATATGAACTCAGCAGTCGTTAAGCGCATTGAAGATGCTACATTAATGCGTACCGCACAATTTGCTGAAGATGCAGGCCCAATGGCGCATCCCGTTCAGCCAGATTCCTACATAGAAATTTCTAACTTCTATACCATGACGATTTATGAAAAAGGCGCAGAAGTTGTACGCATGCTTAATAAAATTGTCGGTGCAGAAGGTTTCCGTAAAGGCTCCGACTTGTATTTTGAACGACATGATGGACAGGCTGTTACTATTCATGAATTCGTCGGCGCAATGGAAGACGCCAATAATATCGATCTAACGCTGTTTAAACGCTGGTATAAACAAGCTGGCACACCGTTAGTGCAAGCGAGTACTGAATACAACACAAGTACACAACAGCTCAAATTAACGTTGACGCAGCAATGCCCTGATACTCCAGGACAAACGAATAAACTACCTATGTGGCTGCCAGTGCAGTTAGGACTGATTGCAGAAAATGGTCAGGATATACCCATTCAAGTTGAGCCTGCTAATGCATGGAATGATGCAAGCCAAGTATTGCACTTTACAGAGCAAGAGCAGCAGTTTATCTTTTCAAATGTGCCTAGCAATGTGCGCTTGTCTTTGTTCCGCGATTTTTCAGCACCTATTAAGCTTGAATATGATCAAAGCGATGACGATCTTTTGTTTTTGCTTGAGCATGATAGCGACGGTTTTAATCAATGGGATGCGGGGCAGAAGTTAATGCTGCGCTGGGTGCAGCAAGCACAGAGTGGTGTTTTTGAGTTATCCGATCAGGCCAAGCAAGGCCTTAAAAACCTATTGAGTCGTAGCGATTTAGACGGTGATTTAGTGGCGTATTTACTAAAAGTGCCGAGTGAGTCTTATATTGCAGAGTTCTCAGAGTCGATCGATCCTATTGCCATTCATCAGGCGCGAGAAAAAGTAGTTGGTGCATTAGCCTCTGCTTTAGAGTTAGAATTTAAAAATTGTTACGAGCGTTTAAATATTAAACAAGAGTATGCGCCAGTGCATAAGCAAATGGCGTCTCGTAGTTTAAAAAATTTATGTCTAAGTTATTGGGCAAAAGCTTCTGCAGAGGGTGTTCAGCAAGCCGAGCAACAATACAATGAATCTGACAACATGACGGATCAGATGTCGGCGTTAACTATCTTAGTGAATGAGGCTAATAAAGATCAGGCTCAAATAGTCTTAGATAAGTTTTACCAGCAGTGGCAGCACGACAGCTTGGTTGTGAATCAGTGGTTTAGTGTTCAAGCCGGATCTACAGCACTGGGTACTGTGAGTCATATTAATGCGTTGCTAGCGCACTCTGCATTTGACTGGCGAAACCCAAATAAGATTCGTGCGGTGCTAGGAGCTTTTGCTAATCAATCACTGGTTAACTTTCATCAAATGAATGGTGAAGGCTATGAAGTCTTAAAAGACGCTATACTAAGATTAAATAAAGCCAATCCGCAGATTGCATCACGATTAATAACACCGCTGACTCGGTGGAAACGATTTGTACCGGCACACAGTAAACTGATGAAAGAACAGCTAGAAACTATTCTAAATAGTGGCGAGCTTTCTAAAGACGTTTATGAGGTTGTAAGTAAGAGTTTAATTTGAGCAAATGAACAAGATTCATTATTCTTATGGAAAAGCACAAAGAGAAATTGAGGTCGCTTAATGAAAATAAATAAATTGGGTCTGGTTAGTGCATGTACCCTTGCTCTGTTTTTTACAGCAGCAGGTAATGCAGCAGTATCCGTAAAAGAAGCCGATAGATTAAAAAGCGATCTGACCCCTATGGGCGGTGAGCGAGCTGGTAACGGCAGTGATATTCCACCATGGCGTGGAGGTTTGAATTTACCACCTCTAGGTTTTACTAAGTCAGGTCAGAAGCACGTTGATCCATTCCCTGACGATAAGCCATTATTTACCATTACTGCTCAAAATATGAGCCAGTACGAACAGTACTTAACCGAAGGTCAAAAAGGACTGTTTAAAACCTATCCAAATACCTTCCAAATGCCCATCTATAAAACAAGACGTACAGCAGCAGCGCCTCAATGGGTGTATGAAAACACCTACAAAAATGCTCTACGTGCAGAGTTAGTAGAAGGTGGTAACGGTGTAGAATATGCCTTTGGTGGTATTGCTTTCCCGATTGTAAAAAGCGGTGTCGAAGCAGTTTGGAACCACTTAACTCGTTGGCGTGGTGTGTACTTAATTCAAAACGCTACCGAAGTAGCGGTGCAGCCAAACGGTAATTTCGCGCCTATTACAGTAGAGCGTGAAATTGAATTTAACTACTATCGCCAAGACAAAGGGATAGAAGGGTTAAATAACACCTTATTCTATTATGTATCTACCACTAAGGCGCCAGCGCGCTTAGCCGGTGGTGCTATCTTGTTACAAGAACCACTAAACCACATGGAAACGCCTCGTCAGGCATGGGGTTATAACGCTGGTCAGCGTCGTGTACGTTTAGCACCTAACGTTACTTATGATACGCCAGTGGCGGCGGCAGATGGCCTACGCTTTATCGATGAAACGGATATCTTCAGTGGTTCACCAGACCGTTATAACTGGAAGTTAGTAGGGAAGAAAGAAATGTACATTCCTTACAACAACTACGCGATCAAATCAGGCGACCTTAAATATAAAGATATCTTAATGGCAGGCCACGTAACGCCTAAATATACCCGTTACGAAAAACACCGCGTGTGGGTGGTGGAAGGCAACTTAAAATCGGATGTTCGTCACTCCTATGCTAAGCGTGTGTTCTATATTGATGAAGATACATGGAGCATTGCTGCCGCAGATATGTATGACAACAACGGTAATTTATGGCGTACCAGTTTGGCTTACATTAAGACCTACTATGATATGCCATCAACCTGGTCAGGGTTAGATGTGTTCCACGACTTAGTAAGTAAGCGTTATCACGTACAATTACTAGACAACGAAGAAAGCGGTACGGTGGATTACAGTAAGCAGCCTCCAGGCGAACGTTACTTTACGCCATCTGAATTAAGACGACGCGGAAGACGTTAGACATACTTTATCAACGTAGGCCTAGTGGCCTACGTTTTATTTGTACATAAGTAAATTACATTCTGTAACAATTCAAGGTTAGCAAAGCATAAAATCGTCATATAGACTTGCGGCCTATAAAAATAAATTATAACAATCGGAGCACACTATGTTACCTACGTTCAGCCGTGAGCGGATGCGTGACTTAGCATCAAAAACATTTCAAGTGGGATTCTTAGTAACAGCTTTTTTAATTTCCCCCCTTTCTCATGCAGAATGGAAAGATCCTTTGAACGTTCCTTCAGTAAAAACTGAGCGTGCGCATGAGTCCTTACTGTTAGACGTTACTCGTGCAGACAAGCGTTTGGTGGCTGTTGGTTCACATGGTCATATTATTTATTCTGACGACAATGGTTTGAGCTGGACACAATCCAATGTTCCAGTATCTGTCACCTTAACTAATGTATTTTTTGTATCAGGAAAAATCGGTTGGGCCGTTGGTCATGACAGCGTGATATTAAAAACAACAGACGGTGGTCAGAATTGGGTACTACAATTTGATGGCATGAGAGCAAACCAAGCCATCGTTGAAGGTGCTCAGAAAGCCGTAGACGAAGCAGTGGAAGTCTTAGCTGCCGCAGAAGAATCTGATGATCAGGACGCAATTTACGAAGCCGAAGCGCATTTAGAAAACTTAAATTTCGCTTTAGATGACGCTATTTACGATAAAGACAAAAACTCAACCAAACCCTTCCTAGATATCTGGTTTTACAACGCTAACCAAGGTTACGCTGTTGGTGCCTACGGAATGTTCTTTTACACCAATGACGGTGGTCAAAATTGGTTGAACGGTATTTCACGTGTTCCAAACCCGAATCGTTTCCATCTAAATAGTATTGTGATGACTGGTGGTAACGTTCTAACAATGGTTGGTGAACAAGGTCTAATTGTTCGTTCGGAGGATCTTGGTGAAACTTGGACCGAACAAGATAGCCCATACATGGGGTCGTTTTTTGGTTTGGCTGCCGAAGGTGATCAACAGTTATTATATGGGTTAAGAGGCCATGTTTTTTACACTCAAAACAGTGGTCTAAACTGGTTGGAGGTTGATACCGGTGCAGAGCAAACTCTATTAGGTGGTTTGGTTGGTAAAAGACAAACTGTATTAGTGGGCAGTTCAGGGGCTGTATTAATGTTTAATAAAGCCATGAAAATCACTAAGGCGTTTTCGCTAGAAGGACGAAAAGATCACTCGGGTATTGCAGAAACAGCAGAGGGTGGTTTTGTATTAGTGGGTGAAGCGGGTGTATTGCGCATTGATGCAAATGGCACAATACAAAAAGAAGTAATCAGTGCCGCGAAGGGAGAGTTATAAAATGTCACAAGAAAAGCATTCAACTGCGCCTGTTCAAAAAATCTTAATTGATGATGCTGCACCTTTATTAGAGCGTGTGCTGTTTAAAAACCGCCCATTGGTGTTAATTATATTATTAGCACTGACCGCTCTATTTGGTTATGGCGTTACCTTAACCAAGCTTGATTCGAGTATTGAAAAGTATATTCCGACTCAGCATGAGTACATTAAAAACTTCTTAATTCATGCAGATGATATGAAGAGTGGTGTTGCCAATATTAAAGTGTCATTGGCAACGAAAGAAGGCGATATTTTCAATGCTGAATACCAAGATGTTCTAAAAAACCTAAACGATAAAGTTTCTTTTATTAATGGTGTTGATTTATCGATAGTGCGTTCACTTTGGACGGCTAATACACGTTGGACAGAAGTAACAGAAGAAGGCTTCCAAGGTGGCACAGTTATCCCTAGTAACTATGACGGTAGTCAACGCAGCTTAGATCAGGTACGTCAGAATATCTTACGTTCTGGTGAGCTCGGTCGTTTAGTTGCAAACGACTTCAAGTCTTCAATTATCGATATTCCTCTTGTTGAAAAAGACCCTATCACGGGCGGTAACTTAAACTATCAAGTGCTATCTCGTGACTTTGAAAACATTGTCCGTGAAGGTCTGGTTTGTGTTGATGCCTCCACCATTGGTTTAAGTGATGGTATGGCTGAACGTGAAGGATACAAGGTATTTACTAGTCAGCTACAGGCTGCCCTTGAAAGCAAAACCGCTGGATTTGACGTACTTAACTTTGAGCACTGTAAGGTTAATAACGGTACCAATACCGATTACAGTATGATTGTTAAGCTGTCTGATAAAAACAGTCCATACAACGTTTATATGACGGGTACACCTAAGAAACTTGGTGACCTAATGGACGGTGCTATTTCTATTGGCTACTTCTTCTTAGCAGCCATTTTCATGACAGCCTTCTTATTGTTCCTATATTCACGTTGCCCACGCGGTACCATTATCCCAATTCTTGCTTCATTAGTAGCCGTTGTTTGGCAGCTTGGGGCGCTTGGATTATTAGGTTATACCATTGACCTGTATTCAGTGTTGGTACCGTTTTTAGTATTTGCTATTGGTATCTCTCATGGTGTACAAATTATTAACGGTATTGCGATTGAGTCGGGCAAAGGTGCTGATAAGCTAACCGCAGCTCGTCGTGCTTTCCGTGGATTATACGCACCCGGTATGTTGGCCTTAATCAGTGATGGTATGGGCTTCTTAACCCTACTGTTTATTGATATTGGTGTTATTCAAGAATTAGCGATTGCCGCTGGTCTTGGTGTGGCAATCATTATTGTTACTAACCTAGTGCTACTGCCTATTGTACTGTCTTATGTCGGTATTAGTGACTCAGGTATTAAAAACGCACAACGCGGTGAAAAATCCAACTTTATCCTATGGCGTGGACTGTCTTACTTTGCAAGCCGTAAAGCAGCTCCTGTAGCTATTGTGGTGGCAGTATTGTTGGTGATCGGTGCTACTTATGTAAGTCGTGACCTACAAATTGGTGACTTAGATAAAGGTGCTCCAGAATTACGTGCTGATTCTCGCTATAACCTAGATAACGACTTTATGGTGTCGAACTATTCAACCAGTTCGGATGTATTTGTTGTTATGGCTGAAACACCACAAGACATGTGTGTGAGCTTTAAAGTCTTTGATACCTTAAACCGCTTTATGTGGCATATGGAAAACGTAGAAGGAGTGCAGTCTGCTGTATCGGTCTCTACCATTTCTAAGCTAGTTGGTAGAGCGATGAACGAGGGTAATATCAAATGGTCATCTATCTCACGTAACGACATTATCTTAAGTGGCGCCGTGCAGCGTGCTCAAGACGCTAAACTGATTAACTCTACTTGCTCTATGTTGCCTGTGGTTATTTATCTAAACGACCATAAGGCAGAAACCTTAGAGCGTGTGGTTGATGCCGTTGAAGAGTTTAAAGCGGAATACGATGACCAAGTTGATGAAAAATACTACAGCTATAGCCAAGATGAGATAAATCAGGCACTTGATGCTGGTGAGCTTGATTCTGTGCCAGTACGTTTGCAGTTAGCTTCGGGTAACGCTGGTATTGAAGCCGCAACTAACCAAGTAATTGAAAGCGCTCAAAGCACTATGTTGTTCTTCGTTTACGGCGTGGTTATTTTCTTATGTTTCTTAACTTTCCGTTCTATTCGTGCGGTCGCTTGTATCGTTCTTCCTCTAATGGTTACTTCTATTCTAAGTGAAGCCATTATGGTTTGGTTGGGCATAGGCGTTAAGGTAGCAACTCTGCCGGTGATTGCTTTAGGTGTCGGTATTGGTGTGGACTACGGTATTTATATTTATAGTCGCCTAGAAGTCATGCTGATTCATGGTAAAAACATTCAGCAAGCATTCCTAGAAACACTACGTACCACTGGTAAGGCAGTTGGCTTTACAGGGATTACCTTGGCCATTGGTGTGGCGACTTGGATCTTCTCACCAATTAAGTTCCAAGCCGATATGGGTGTCTTGTTAACCTTCATGTTCTTATGGAATATGCTAGGAGCACTTATATTATTACCAGCGATTGCGTGCTTTATCTTGAAGCCAGAAGAAATCATCGCTCGTTATAAAAAACGAAATGGCGATATAATGCCTGCGGGCTAAAGTGAAACGGTGGCAATGGCCACCGTTTTTTTTGTTTGTTAATTAAGGTTTTGTATGAAAACACCGATTGGTTTAACGGCTAAACTTCCTGTTATGGATTTATTTAAAGAGGCGATGGAGCTCTTGTGGGTGAAACGTAACGCGGTGATTAAAATGTTTTTACCCATAATTGCACTGATGTCTTTGCTGGATTGGGCTACTGAAAACTTAATTCAGTTAGACGACCACAGTACGAAGTTTGTTATGACAGCAATCTCGGCCTTGTTCAGTGTGTTGTTTGCAACGGCAGGGCACCAATTTACGCTTTTACCCGAGCAAACAAGAAGCTATAAGCAAGCAATACGTCTATGGGGCGTGAATGAATTTCGATACTTATTACGTGCCATACAAATTGCTGTCATTGCTTCACTGTTTTTTCTGCTAATTATGTTTGCAGTGATGTTTCTAGGGGAGCATCCACAGCTGCCAATACTAGGTTCTTCACTAGGGGCCCTAGTGGCAGTTTATATATGGGGGCGCTTGTCTATCGTCTTGCCAGAAGCGGCGCTTGGTAAGCCTACCTCGATCAAGCGAGCTTGGGGATTGAGCCAGGGTAATGGCATTGGTTTGTGTTTGGTGGTTATTATTATTCCTGTCTTAATAATGTCGCCATTTTTTGCCCTGTTTTTGTTTGAAAGTTTAGTTGTAAAATATTTTGCTGCTATCGGTATTTATATTACTACCTTGATTTCATTAGTGGCGTTGTCGTTAACCTATCGCTTTTTAAGTGGGTTTTACGATGCAAACGAGTTTCAGGCGTAACCATGCGTTTGGGTGATATTTCTGTTTCTTATGCAGAGCTGATGGTTAAGGCAGCGCGTAAGGAAGGACATAACCCTAACCCCATTCTGGAACAATACGGACTTGATGAGGTGCGCCTAGCATCGCCAATGGCTCGCATAAGTATTCCACGCTTTATGCGCCTAGGTCATGCCTTTATAGAGGCGTTTAATATGCCTTGGTTAGGTCTACTAATGGGACAGCTCAGCGGAGCACCTAGTATGGGGCTGGCAGGGCTACTTGCTCAAAGTGCCCCTAATGTTAAGCAAGCCTGTATTGCATTAACGTCTTATGAATTACTTAATAGTTTTAATGCGCGTGGTAGCTCATCTTTTTATCTAGAGGCCGGGCAGGGAGTTTTGCAGTTTTACTCCATTAGTCCTTATAACGCCTATAACTTTTTTGTGGTCGACACAGTGCTTGCTAGTTGGTGTTTTTTTCTTGAAAAAATTAGCCAGACAACAGGGCTGATTCAGCGAGTAGAAATTGAGTTTGAAGCACCGCATTATCGTGAGCATTATGCACAGTATTTTGATTGTGAAGTGCGTTTTAATTGTGAAAGAAACGCCATAGTACTGAAACAAGACAGTTTGCATACCGTAATAGAAGAGGGCAGTGCCTCAACTTATGCCGCCTTGCAAATATACGCCAAGAAGGAGCTTGAGAAGGTAAGGCTAGGCCTTACCTATCAAGAGCAGGTAGCGCGTGCTATAGCCCCTTTATTGAGCGGACAAACACCTACCTTAGATCAAGTCGCACAGCGTTTGAATAGTACGCCTTGGATTGTGCGTCGAAAACTGCAAGCAGAAGCGGTAAGTTTTCAACAGGTGTTGAATGAAACCAGAAAAGGATTAGCGATCAGTTACGTGTGTGATACCACGTTAAGTTTAGGTGAAATTGCGTATCTTTTAGGATTTGGATCGAGCGTCGCTTTTCAGCGAGCTTTCAAGCGTTGGACTGGCACAGCGCCAGGCCACTATAGATTGTCTAATAAGAAGTAAAACTACATTTCAACCGCATCATCGGTTTCGTCGTAGTAATCGTCATAAGTTATTAAATCATCGTTGTAATCAGACATAAGTATTTCCCTCGATATGTCTGGCATTCTAATTGCCATGGATCGTTATAATTTCAATTTTTATAAGGCATTAGTTTTTTCTTGTGAACAAAAGTTCCTCTTTAACTAATGCTAGACGCATTATAAAGAAGTTTTGTTACAAAATTATTACGAATAGAGCAGATAAAAATAAGAAGTGTAGCAAGAAATGGCGGACTGGACGGGACTCGAACCCGCGACCCCCGGCGTGACAGGCCGGTA
>CALJVD010000102.1 GCA_937974825.1 uncultured Oceanospirillaceae bacterium
GACCGTGCTAAGCCAGAAGACCAAGGCGCGGGTGACCAAGGACTAATGTTTGGTTATGCCACTAACGAAACGCCGAATTTAATGCCGGCGCCAGTATATTATGCGCACCTTCTGTGTCAGCGTCAGTCCGAACTTCGACGTAATGGCACCTTACCGTGGTTACGCCCAGATGCTAAATCGCAAGTGACCATTAACTGGGAAGGTGATACACCAAAGATTGATGCGGTCGTCTTATCAACACAGCATAATCCAGATATTAGTTTGGAAGACCTACGTGCTGCAGTATTAGAGCATATTATTAAGCCGGTATTACCTGCGGAATGGTTGCATGAAGGAACCTTGTATCATATTAACCCCACTGGCAACTTTGTAATAGGCGGCCCAGTAGGCGACTGTGGTTTAACAGGTCGTAAGATTATTGTTGATACCTATGGCGGCATGGCGCGACATGGTGGCGGTGCTTTCTCTGGTAAAGACCCATCAAAAGTAGACCGCAGTGCGGCATACATGGGTCGTTACGTTGCCAAAAATATCGTAGCCGCTGACCTAGCAGATCGCTGTGAAATTCAAGTGTCTTACGCTATTGGTGTCGCTGAACCTACGTCAATTTCAGTCAACACCTTTGGTACGGGAAAAATCAGCGATATTGAGCTGGCTAACGTTATTCGTACCGTGTTTGACTTGCGCCCGTACGCCATTCAAAACCAACTTAATTTGCTTAACCCAATGTACCAATTGACGGCGGCTTACGGCCACTTTGGTCGTGAACCTTTTGAGCATACTTATGAATATGTTGAAGACGGCGTTAAAAAGAGCAAAACCTTTACTGCCTTTACTTGGGAAGCGGTCGATAAAGTAGAGGAGTTGCGTAAAGCAGCAGGGTTGTGATTCGCTAAGCGCATGGAGCTAGGCGCATGGCGCGCTGCAGACCGAAATAACAAGGATTGAGCAATGACAAGGAATTACCAAGAGCTGCAAGCTTGGCAGCAAGCTATGGTACTAGTCGAATATATTTATCAGTTAACAACTGGCTTTCCAGACTCAGAAAAATTTGGGTTGATTAGCCAGATGCGCAGAGCAGCTGTCAGTATTCCTTCCAATATAGCTGAAGGGTATGGCCGAGGCTCTGACGCTGAGTTTAAGCGCTTTTTGTTCATAGCAAGAGGTTCTTTGACTGAACTAGAAACACAGTGGTTGTTATCTCAACGATTGGGATACTGCTTAAATAACGACGTGGTTAATCAACAGTTTCAGCGAGTTTTTGCACTGCTAAATGGTTTTATTAATCGCATTAAAATAGATGAAAAGCGAGGTTGATGGAGGTGTGCGCCCAGCGCCTAGCCCCTAGCACCCAGCTTTATAAGGAAACCAACATGACACAATTTACCGATTATAAAGTAGCAGATATCAGTTTGGCCGAATGGGGTCGCAAAGAAATTAAGATTGCTGAAGGCGAAATGCCGGCATTAATGGCATTACGTCGTAAATACAGTGCAGAGAAGCCTCTAAGTGGGGCTAAAATTATGGGCTGTATTCACATGACCATTCAAACAGCGGTGTTGATTGAAACGCTGGTGGAGCTAGGCGCAGAAGTTCGCTGGTCTTCATGTAATATTTTCTCTACCCAAGATCACGCTGCTGCTGCCATTGCTGCTGCTAATATTCCTGTTTTTGCTTGGAAAGGTGAGACGGAAGAAGAATTCTGGTGGTGTATTGAACAAACCATCATGAAAGAAAAAGACAGCAATGAAATATGGGATGCAAACTTAATTCTTGATGATGGTGGTGACTTAACTCAGCTAGTTCATGAAAAGTATCCTGCACTATTAAACAACATTCACGGTATTTCTGAAGAAACTACGACCGGTGTACACCGCTTATTAGAGATGATCGAAAACGGCGAATTAAAAGTACCTGCGATCAACGTAAACGATGCTGTGACTAAATCTAAGAATGACAACAAATACGGCTGTCGTCACTCGTTAAACGACGCTATCAAGCGTGGTACTGACCACTTACTAAGCGGTAAGAAAGCACTGGTAATTGGCTACGGTGACGTGGGTAAAGGCTCGGCACAATCACTGCGCCAAGAAGGCATGATTGTACGTGTTACCGAAATAGACCCTATCTGTGCTATGCAAGCCTGTATGGACGGCTACGAAGTGGTTTCACCTTACATTAACGGTGTAAACACGGGCACTTTAGAAGGTATTAACAAAGAGTTATTAGGTAATACTGACCTATTAGTAACAACAACAGGTAACGTAAACGTCTGTGATAAGTTCATGTTGCAAGCACTAAAATCAAGCGCTGTGGTATGTAATATCGGTCACTTCGATAACGAAATCGATACGGCATTCATGCGCGAAAACTGGGAATGGGATGAGATTAAACCTCAGGTTCATAAAGTCTACCGCAATAAAGAAACTGAAGACCATCTAATTTTATTATCAGAAGGCCGCTTAGTTAACTTAGGTAATGCTACTGGTCACCCATCGCGTATTATGGATGGCTCATTTGCAAACCAAGTACTAGCGCAAATGTACCTGTTTGAGCGTAAGTTTGCCGACTTAAGCGCTGCAGAAAAAGCCGAAGGCATCTACGTTAAAGTACTACCAAAGAAACTGGACGAAGAAGTCGCTAAAGACATGGTAGAAGGCTTTGGTGGTGTATTAACCAAACTAACCAAAGAACAAGCCGAGTACATTAATGTAGATGTAGAAGGGCCTTACAAACCAGAGAGCTATAAGTACTAAGTAAAAGCTAACTGCATTGCTACTGCTGTGTTAAAAAACATAGCAGTAGCTGCTTCGATAACGCTTTTCTCTTATGACTTAAAGCTCAGCGCTTGGAGATAAGCGCAGACACCAAACATAGACAGCCTTCGGGCATACAAGGAGAGCCGCTAAGTGTAATTGCGCCTTGCGCCCTGCACCAAGCGCCCAGCGATATATGACAACCCTAAGTTTTGAGTTTTTCCCAACGCAAACCGATGCCGGAACAGCAAAGTTACTGAACGTGCGTGATGAATTGGCTAAGCATAATCCGGAATTCTTTTCCGTCACCTACGGTGCTGGTGGTTCTACCCGTGAGCGCACCTTTGGTATAGTAAAGTCTATCCAAGAGCGTGGTATAGCCGCTGCGCCTCACCTTGCCAGTATTGGTGAAACCAAAGCCGGCTTACTAGAGCTTATTAACGAATACAAAGAGCTTGGTATAAAGCGCATTGTTGCCCTACGTGGTGACTTGCCTTCTGGCTCTGGTTTAGGCGGTAGTGAATTACGCTACGCCAATGAATTGGTTGAGTTTATTCGCCAAGAAACCGGTGACTACTTCACCTTAGAAGTAGCCGCCTACCCGGAAATGCACCCGCAAGCGGGCAGCTTTGAAAAAGACTTACAACACTTCGTTAACAAGGTGAAAGCCGGCGCCGACAGTGCAATTACCCAGTACTTCTTTAACGCCGACAGCTACTTTTATTTTGTAGAGCGTGTACAAGCCATGGGCATCGATATCCCAATCATCCCTGGCATTATGCCCATCACTAACTACAGCAAATTGGCTCGTTTTTCCGATGCCTGTGGTGCTGAAATTCCACGCTGGATTCGTAAGCAACTCGAAGCTTATGGTGATGATAGTGACAGCATTATGAAATTCGGTGAAGAAGTCGTCACCGACATGTGCCAACGCTTATTAGATGGCGGCGCACCCGGGTTGCACTTTTATACACTCAACCAAGCGGCACCAAGTTTGGCGGTGTGGAAAAACTTAAAGTCATAAGACAGTAAAGCCACCTCCTAAGGTGGCTTTTTTCTTTAT
>CALJVD010000103.1 GCA_937974825.1 uncultured Oceanospirillaceae bacterium
GGTGAAATCGCTGAAAAAATACTGAAGGAAATTCGTGAGCGCTTAGGCTTTTTGGTAAATGTGGGCTTAGATTATTTATCACTTAGTCGCAGCTCCGATACGTTATCGGGTGGTGAGGCACAACGTATCCGCTTGGCATCTCAAATTGGTGCGGGTTTAGTCGGCGTCATGTACATACTCGATGAGCCCTCAATTGGATTGCATCAGCGTGATAATGACCGACTCCTTAAAACGTTGGTTCACTTAAGAGATCTCGGCAACACCGTTATTGTGGTAGAGCATGATGAAGATGCGATTCGCAGTGCTGATTACTTAATAGATATTGGCCCAGGCGCTGGGGTGCATGGTGGGCAAGTAATAGCCCATGGTACGCCGACAGAGGTGATTAAAAATCCTAACTCTATTACTGGGCAGTATTTATCAGGTGAACGCTCCATTGCCATACCGGCAGAGCGTACGCCATACAATAAAGAGCGAGAACTTAAGCTTATCGGAGCTAAGGGCAATAACCTAAATAACGTCGATTTAACCATTCCGCTTGGATTAATGACCTGTATCACAGGCGTTTCAGGCTCGGGGAAATCCACCTTAATTAACCGCACTTTAATGCCGTTAGCGGCCACTGCTTTAAATAATGCGACTACATTAAAAGCCGCAGAACACAACAGGATTGAAGGGCTTAAACAGCTAGATAAGGTGGTGGATATTGACCAAAGCCCTATTGGCCGTACGCCACGTTCAAACCCAGCGACCTACACCGGCATATTTACACCTGTACGAGATTTATTCGCAGGCACACAAGAAGCTCGTGCACGTGGTTATAAAGCGGGTCGCTTTTCATTTAACGTTCGTGGTGGACGTTGTGAAGCCTGTCAGGGCGACGGCGTGCTGAAAGTTGAAATGCACTTTTTAGCCGATATTTATGTGCCTTGTGATCAGTGTCATGGCAAACGCTACAACCGTGAAACTTTAGATATTCGCTATAAAGGCAAAAATATTCACGAAGTACTGAGCATGACGGTAGAAGAAGCACGTCCATTCTTTGATGCTATTCCTGCTGTTGCCAGAAAGCTGCAAACCTTAATTGATGTGGGCTTAAGCTATATTAAACTAGGTCAGGCGGCGACTACTTTATCGGGCGGTGAAGCACAGCGCGTTAAGTTGGCGAAAGAATTATCTAAGCGTGATACCGGTAATACGCTTTATATCTTAGATGAACCAACCACTGGTTTGCACTTCTATGATATTGAACAGTTATTAGCGGTTTTACAGCGTCTGCGTGATGGCGGCAATACAGTGGTCGTGATTGAGCATAATTTAGACGTGATTAAAACAGCTGACTGGATAGTCGACTTAGGCCCAGAAGGTGGTGCTAAGGGCGGTTATATCATTGCGGAAGGAACGCCTGAGCAAGTGGCAGAAGCAGAAGGTTCCTTTACCGGACAGTTCTTAAAGCCAATTTTAGACGCTAACAAATAATCAGTTAGCCATTAAAAAAGGGCAGTCAGAATAATTCTGGCTGCCCTTTTTTGTTGCGTTCAGTTAATTAAAACTTATAAACAACTTTTACTGAATCATCAACGGCAGAAGCGTTAACGTAACCAACTAAGTTAGCGTTTTCAGAAACAAGTTTTACCACATCGGCATCGCTGCCCACTTGCTGTGGCGGAGTTCCTTTACCAGTAAACACTCTGCGTGACCAATATGCTTTTAATTGGCTATTGGTTTTTCCTAAGACTTTGTCGTTAAACGTAGTACGCACATTCGATGACTCATCTTGGTCAACGGGTACTGCTTTAGTGCCATCAGGAAAAACAGATTTTTTACCTAGGTAAATCTGTTCAATGTCGATTTGATCCAAACCATAGTTAGCATTGCTAGCGTTCACAATAACGACCATTTCTGCAAAGGCTAGGCTGCTTACCAGCATGCTAAGAGCAATGGCTAGTTTGGAGAAAGATTTAAATAATTTCATGGTGTTTCTCCTTAGAATACAATGCTCATGCCGATGGTGTATAACGAACC
>CALJVD010000104.1 GCA_937974825.1 uncultured Oceanospirillaceae bacterium
AGGAGCTAGGAGCTAGGAGCTAGGAGCTAGGAGCTAGGAGCTAGGAGCTAGGAGCTAGGAGCCGAGAGTCTAGCGTGGTTTGCACTTGACTCTAGACCTTCGACTCCCGACTACTTTAAGCCCTATAACGCTGGCGCAGTGATTCAATACGCACGTCTAGCGGTGGGTGTGAAGCAAACAATGCTGAAAACTTACCACTGCCGCGAATACCAAAGGCAACCAACTCACCCGTTAATTCACTAGGCTCTTCATAAGTTTGCTGTAACGCAGCCAGTGCACTGATCATGGCCGCAGGGCTAACAAGCTCTGCACCGGCTTGATCGGCACGGAATTCACGACGACGACTAAACCAAGCCACAATAGTTGATGCTAAAATACCAAATACGATTTCAGCGGCAATGGTAGCAATGTAATAACCAATACCTGGGCCGTCGCTTTCATTTTTAAAGACCGCGCGGTCGACAAAATTACCAACAATACGCGCAAAGAACATGACAAAGGCGTTCACAACCCCTTGAATTAAGGCCAGGGTAACCATGTCACCGTTAGCTACGTGGCCAATCTCATGACCTAAAACAGCCTTAACCTGATCACGATTCATGCGATGCAATAAACCTGTTGAAACAGCCACTAAGGCTTTGTTACGGTTCCAACCTGTCGCAAATGCGTTTGGCATAGGTGACGAAAAAATACCCACTTCAGGCATGCCAATGCCGGCTTTATCAGACAGTTCTTTTACGGTTTGTAATAACCATTGCTCACCTTCGCTTTGAGGCGAATCAATGATTTGTACGCCCATACTACGCTTTGCCATCCACTTAGAAATCAGCAGAGAAACAAAAGAGCCGGCCATACCAAAGACTAAACAGAACGCCAGTAAGTTGCCGAGATCGAGTTGACCTCCGGCGACGTGGATATTACCCACCCCTAAAAGAGAGAGAGTAATGCTTGCTACAAAAATTACAGCAAGGTTAGTGGCTAAGAATAATAAAATACGCGTCATGCATACTCCTAAGAGAGAAAATAATTAAACCTACATTTTGACAGTAATAATGGGGTTAAAATTTCTTATTTCAATATTAAATTTGTTATTAGAGCGCTGTACTTGGCTAAGTTGTGCATTATTTGTATAAAAAGGTACAATGCCCGCGTCCCAGGGGGTGGTTGGTAAGACTAATCTGAGATGCAAAAGCGAACCCCTTGAACCTGATCCGGTTAATACCGGCGTAGGAATGGGGGCGAATACCAAGTCAAATGTTGGCTTGGGGAAACGCATCATACTTAGAGGCAGCAGCTGCCCCTACGCACTTAACCGGGTTTTTCTTTATTACTTAAGGATTAACCCAATGAAAAAATCTTATCTATTCCTGGCTTTATTTGCTTTCCCGTATAGCGCCACTGCTGCTCAAACGGAACTTAGTACGCAAACCGTTAAAGCCGACTTTCGTCACACTCACGTTCAACAGTTACCCGAAGCTACTACCGTTGTTGGTAGCGAGCAAATAGATGCTCGCTCAGCTGAACACCTTGAACAAATTCTTAGCTTTGCCCCTAACGTCAACTTCTCTTCAGGCAGTTCTCGCGGTCGTTATTATTTAATTCGTGGTATTGGTGAGCGCAGTCAATTTATCGATCCTATTAATCCATCGGTAGGGTTAATGATTGATGGCATCGATATGACAGGACTTGGCGCAGCTGCCACTCTGTTTGATATACAGCAAGTAGAAATTTTACGCGGCCCACAGGGCACGCGCTTTGGTGCGAACTCATTAGGTGGCTTGATTAACATCATCAGTACTGATCCAACAGCCCATGAAGAAGGTTATATCAGTGCCAAAGTAGGAAACTACGGTACCTTTGGACAAGGTGCAGCGCTTTCGGGTGGTCTTGCTGAAAATGTACAAGGTCGTATAGCCGTAAACCATTTCCAAAGCGACGGTTATATGGAAAACGACTACCTTGGCCGCAAAGACACCAACAACTTTAATGAAACAGTGCTACGCGGAAAGCTTGCTTGGCAACCAAATGATGACAGCGAACTAAAGCTGACTTACTTGTTTGCAGACGTCAATAATGGCTTTGATGCCTTTACTTTGGATAACAGCAGAACCTCATTAGCCGATGAACCGGGTAAAGATGAGCAACAAACCCATGCATTGTCTGTAACTTACACTCAAGCATTAAACCAAGCCGTTAACTTAGAAACGACATTAAGCGGTAGTACGAGTGATGCTGTTTATAGCTTTGATGAAGACTGGATGTATCCAGAGCTTCATGCAGAATCATATTCATATTTCGATTCTTATAAGCGAGAGTTTAATCGCGGTAATTTTGATATCAGACTTTTATCGGGCGTCGATGGACGCATACTAGGTGATACAACAGACTGGGTTGTTGGTGTATATGGAATGAGCCGTAATGAGCGATTGGGTCGTGATCGCCGTAAAGAAAGCAGCTGGATCTCCTATGGCAACAAATTAACGGCAAGCTCTGTGTCTATTTATTCAGAGCTATCGACACAATTTAGCCCTGTTAGCCGATTAACGTACGGGGTTCGTTTAGAAAACTGGAAAAACGATTTTACTACCAGCGATGCAGTTAAAGACAACACCGATGAGTGGTTATTTGGTGGCAAAGTAACATTAGAGCATATGATTGGATTGGACCACTTAGGCTATGTGTCTTATGCGCGTGGTTATAAAGCGGGTGGTGTTAACTCCAATCCTAGTGTGACGACTGAAAACCGAACCTTTGATACCGAATATAACAACACCTATGAATTAGGGGTTAAATCTTCATTGCTGGATGATGGGCTAACCACACGTATTGCTCTTTTTTATATAGAGCGCTCAGACCAGCAGGTTAAAAGCTCATACGTTTATTATGAAGATGAATCATCTCCTGTTGCCAGTTTTCAGGATTATTTAGCTAATGCAGCGGCTGGGCGAAATTATGGAGTTGAGTTAGAAGCTAATTGGCAGTTAACCCAGGCATTACGATGGGAGTTAAGTTACGGGTACTTAGACACAAAGTTTGTTGACTACACTTACCAAACAAAGAAAGGATTGATTAGGAAAACGGGACGAGAGCAAGCCCATGCGCCTAAACACAGTGGAGCTTCTGCCATTATTTATACAATAATTCCTAATCTATCATTACGCTTAGAAGCCGAAGGAAAAGATGAGTTTTATTTCTCTGATAGCCATGATGAAAAGTCTAAGGGTTATGTTTTATATCACGCACGCTTAAGCTATCAAAAGCCTACATTTGAACTAGCCTTAAGCGGCCGCAATCTTGGTAATATTGATACTGAAACTCGAGGATTTGGAGGTTTCGGTAATGATCCGCGCAATGGTTGGATTGAACAAAAATACGTCCAACTAGGCGAACCTCGTTTAGTTATGCTTGAAGGCAAGTATAAGTTTTAATTTTTTTGGCCGAGAGCCG
>CALJVD010000105.1 GCA_937974825.1 uncultured Oceanospirillaceae bacterium
AATGTAAACAATCTTAATTACAGTGTACAATCCGCATTTCTTAATTATTAACACCCTAAATCATGCGTTTAATTACTTCTTTTATACTTTTCTTATTCCTCAGCGGCTGCGCTGTTACTAAGCTTCCTGATAACTTCTCTCGTGCCATGATGAACCAAGAAGAGCCGGCTGTTATCGAAGCAGGGGCTCCCTCTTACTTATTATTACTAGATGCACTGATTCTGACCTACCCTAACGATGACAAACTCTTACTTGCAGGTTCACGCCTTTACGGTGCCTACGCAGGTAGCTTTGCTAGCAATGAGCAAGAAGCTAAATCCTTTGCTAATAAATCAATGGAATATGCGCAACGCGCTTTATGCCGCGTTAAGAAAAAATCATGCTATATGACGGACGCCTCTCAAGAAGAACTTGAGCATGAGTTAGCAAACAACTTTAAATCTAAAGACATCGACTTAGTTTATGGCCTGTCTTCTGCTTGGCTCGGCTGGATTCAAGCTAACAGTGACGACTGGAACGCTATTGCACAGTTAGGCAAAGTAAAACACAGCATGCAATGGGTAGCAGAACAAGACGCCGCCTACGATAACGGCATGGTTCAAGTATATTTAGGTGCCTTAGAAACTCTATTACCTCCCTCTTTAGGTGGCAAGCCCGAGATTGGCAAGCAACACTTCGAAACTGCGATTGAAGTCAGTAATGGCAAAAACTTAATGGCCTATGTGATATATGCAGAAAAGTACGCTCGTTTGATATTTGAGCAAGATCTGCATGATCAACTGCTACAAACTGCGCTTGACTCCGATTACAAATACGAAGGCCTCACCCTAATTAACCGCCTAGCGCAACAGCAGGCAGAAATCCTTTTAGACGAATCATCCGACTACTTCGAGTAACCCTATGATTAAACGTATTTTACTGTTAGCCCTAACCACCGTTCTATGGTTGCCACTCGCCAACGCTAAGACTGTTACTTTACGAGTTGCTACTTTAGCTCCTGACGGTACAGGCTGGATGAAGATGATGCGCCAAGCAGCTGCGGACGTTCAGGCTGAAACCGAAGGACGCGTACGTATTCGCTTTTTCCCTGGTGGCGTACAAGGCAGCGATAAAAGTGTTTTACGTAAGATGCAGATTCGCCAACTGCATGGTGGTGCTGTTTCAACCGGTGCTTTAGCGCACATAGACACAAACACTCAAATCTATAGCCTTCCTTTTACCTTTCAAAGCGTTGAAGAGATACGCGCACTACGTGATGAGTTTGATCCAATTATCAAAAACAGCCTGGCCGACAAAGGCTACACCCTATTAGGTTTGTCAGAGGGTGGCTTTGCTTACTTAATGTCAGACAGTTCACTGCATGACTCTTCTAACCTACAAGATAAAAAAGTATGGGTACCAGAAGGGGATAAAATCAGCTTAACCATTTTTGAAAAAGCCGGTGTAAACCCAATCACACTGCCTGTTTCAGATGTTTATACCAGTTTACAAACGGGTCTAATTAACACCTTAGCAGCCAACCCTTCATCTGTTATTGCTATGCAATGGCACAATAAATTGAAATACGCTGCAGACTACCCTCTGGTATTTATCTTAGGCATGCTAGTAGTTGACTCTCGCTCTTTTAACGCTATTGACCCTGCCGACCAAGCGATAGTCACCCAGATTATGGACAACACCTTTAAAGCCATGGACATCCAAAACGCAAAAGATGAACTCGCCGCTCGCGAAGCTTTAATAAATAACGGTATTGAGTTTCAAGAGCTCAGTGATGCCGACAAACAAGCGTGGCAACAAATGGCAAAAGAAACACTTAACGCGCTTAAAGAGCAAAACGTATACCCTGTTGAGCTCTATCAAAAGCTGTTAGACCGCTTAGAAGAAGTACGCGCAAATCAGGCTAACTAATGCTTAAGAATATTGCAGCTATTGGTCAGAAGTACACTCGCAACATAGTTAGAGTTTTACATATTATAGAAGACACTATTTTAGTAACCCTCTTACTGGCAATGATACTTCTGGCTGGCTATGACATTCTTGCCCGCACTCTATTTGGTGGTGGGGTTGCATGGATATCACCTATATTAAAAATCATGGTACTTTGGGTAGGCTTACTAGGCGCTCTATTAGCAACTAGAACCAAAGAACACATTTCTATTGATATTGTTGGGCGCTTAGCACCCACATTCATCAAACATCTTTTATCTATTGTTACATCACTTATTAGCGCTGCCGTGTGTATATTAATTGCTTGGCACTCACAAGAGTTTGTCAAATTTTCGAAAGAATTCGGAGATATTGCCTTCGCACGTGTACCAGCCTGGCCTCTGCAAATAATTATTCCAATTAGCTTTGCCATTATGGGTCTGCGTTTCTTTTTACAAAGCATCAGCGCATTTGTTGCCGTAATGACGCGCACAGCATCGACGGAGACAAGATAATGAGTTGGTTGTTTCCTCTAGTATTATTACTGCTTGCCCTTTGTGGTACCCCGTTATTTGTCATCATTGCAGCAAGTGCCATGTGGGGGTTCACTCAAGACGGCACAGACTTACAAGTCATGGCAATTAACATCTATCAATTAGCAGAAATGCCCGTACTGATTGCCATCCCCTTGTTTACATTTGCAGGTTATTTGTTAGGTGAAAGTAAAGCACCATCGCGTTTAGTAAGAATGACGGATGTGTTTCTAGGCTGGATGCCAGGCGGCTTAGCCATCGTTGCTATTACCGCTTGTGCGCTCTTTACTGCCTTTACTGGCGCTTCTGGTGTGACTATCGTCGCATTAGGTGCATTACTAGTACCCGCGCTCGCAAAAGCTGGCTACAACGAGAAATTTAATCTGGGCTTAGTAACAAGCTCGGGCAGTTTAGGCTTATTATTTGCTCCATCCTTACCCTTAATTTTGTACGGTGTCGTTGTACAACAAATGTCTATTGGCACCCCAGTAAGTATCGACGATTTGTTTTTAGCCGGCATTTTACCAGGTGTATTGATGCTTGTAGCTCTGTCCATCTACAGCGCCTTACAAAAACCTGTAAACCCAGCGCCTAAAAAGCAGTTTAATGCTAAAGAAGCCTGGCTAGCCATTAAAGACTCTGCTTGGGAAATACCCTTACCATTTTTAGTGCTTGGTGGTATTTACGGTGGTTTTTTTGCTATTTCAGAAGCAGCAGCCTTAACTGCAATTTATGTACTCACTGTAACCGTCATAATCCGTCGTGAAATCAGTTTTAGAAAACTACCCATAGTAATGCGTGACTCAATGAAGCTTGTGGGTGCTATCCTGCTTATTTTGGCTGTATCCATTGCCTCAACTAACTATATGATCGACGCTGGCATTCCACAGCAAATATTCGATGTCATCCAAGCCCATATCAGTAGCCCAATTACGTTTTTACTGCTGCTAACGGTATTCTTACTCGTACTGGGAATGATGCTGGATATATTTAGTGCCATTGTCATTATGATACCCATACTACTTCCCATTGCTATGCAGTATGGGATACACCCAATCCATTTAGGGATTTTATTCTTGGCTAACATGCAATTAGGGTACTTTACACCCCCTGTTGGCATGAACTTGTTCATAGCTAGCTTCCGCTTTAAAAAGCCCGTAACAGAGCTTTACATAGCTACCATACCCTTCTTCTTTATCTTACTGGCCTGCGTACTAATAATCACTTTCTGGCCCTGGTTAAGCTTGGTATTTATTTAGGCGTTGGAGTCGAGGGTCGGGGCGAGTGTATTTATTGCCAGCCGACTGACTCCCTGCGCTCGGCCACTTTCAGCATAACGCTCGCAGGCACGCAGCATGTACCTCCTTGTATGCTCGAGTGCGCCGTCCATGGCGCACACGGCCTGTACGCGTTATACCGAAAGGCCTACTAGAATCGGGGCCTAGCCACGCTCGGCCCCCAGCACCAAGCTCCAAGCGCTCCGCATCCACTCCCCAGACACAAAAAAACCCGCCTAAGCGGGTCTTTTTGTACTTCAGAGCAATTGCTTACTCGTCGGTATCAACTTCTTCGATGTCTTCAGCTTCAACAACTGGACGATCAACAAGTTCTACGTAAGCCATAGGTGCTTTGTCACCAGCACGGAATCCGCATTTTAAAATACGAACATAACCGCCTGGACGCTCTTGGTAACGTGGACCAAGCTCGGTGAACAATTTACCTACTACTTCTTTGCTGCGAGTACGAGCAAAGGCCAAGCGGCGGTTAGCTACTGAATCTTCTTTTGCAAGAGTGATTAGTGGCTCAGCTACACGACGTAGCTCTTTTGCCTTTGGCAATGTAGTCTTAATGATTTCATTCTCGAACAAGCTCACAGCCATGTTTTGGAACATAGCTTGACGGTGTGAGCTTGTGCGGTTGAAGTGACGACCACTTTTACGATGACGCATGGTTTAATTCCTTACTATCTGACCGACTGACTTAAGCCAATACTTTGTCATCGCCGCGTAGACTAGCTGGAGGCCAGTTTTCTAAACGCATGCCTAATGACAAACCGCGTGAGGCTAGAACATCTTTGATTTCAGTCAGAGACTTCTTACCTAAGTTTGGTGTTTTCAACAGCTCAACTTCAGTGCGCTGAATAAGATCACCGATGTAGTAAATATTTTCAGCCTTCAAGCAGTTAGCTGAACGTACAGTAAGCTCTAAATCGTCTACTGGACGTAATAAGATTGGATCAATCTCTTCTTCTTCAGGCTCTTGCTCAACAGCTACGTCGTGCTCAAGATTTACGAAGATTGCTAACTGTTGCTGCAGAATAGTTGCAGAACGACGGATTGCTTCTTCCGGGTCTAAAGTACCATCGGTTTCTAAATCGATAATTAACTTATCTAAGTCAGTGCGTTGTTCAACACGCGCACTTTCTACGTTATAAGCCACACGATGGACTGGGCTGTATGTTGCATCCAGTTGAAGTTTACCAATGGCTTTGGTTTCTTCTTGGTTTTGATTACGAGACTCTACAGTTTCATAACCGCGACCAGAAGCAACACGGATAACCATTTTCAACTCAGCACCTTCGCCTAAAGTGGCGATGTGATGCTCTGGGTTTGCAATATCAACACCATGATCTAATTGAATATCACCAGCAGTCACCACACCTGGACCTTTTTTTGTCAAGGTTAGTGTTGCTTCATCACGCTCATGCAATGCTACGGCAACACCTTTTAGGTTTAACAGGATTTCAATTACGTCTTCCTGTACCCCTTCAATTGTGCTGTACTCATGCAGAACACCATCGATTTCACATTCAACGATCGCGGCACCCGGCATTGAGGACAGCAGGATACGACGCAATGCGTTACCCAAAGTGTGTCCAAAACCACGCTCTAGCGGTTCTAAAGTGACTTTGGCATGGGTTTTGTTTACTTCGTCAACTTGTATATGACGAGGTGTCAAAAATTCATTCACTGCACGCTGCATAGCTGCCCCTTAAGCTCCTCTATTATTTAGAGTAAAGTTCCACAATCAGGTTTTCGTTAATTTCAGCTGGTAAGTCTGAACGCTCTGGAATGGACTTAAAAGTACCTTCCAGTTTTGCAGCGTTTAGCTCAATCCAGTTACATTCTGAACGTTGACCTGCTAATTGAAGTGCAAGTTTGATTCGCTCTTGGTTTTTGGCCTTTTCACGAATACTAATTACATCACCTGCTTTAACGCTGTAAGAAGCGATATTAACGGTTTGACCGTTAACTGCTACCGACTTGTGAGATACAAGTTGGCGTGCTTCGGCACGAGTTGAACCGAAACCAATGCGATATACAACGTTGTCTAAACGTGTTTCTAATAGTTGCAACAAGTTAACACCGGTTGCGCCTTTACGACGGTCGGCTTCTTTGTAGTAACTACTAAATTGTTTTTCAAGAACACCATACAATCGACGTACTTTTTGCTTTTCACGTAACTGTAAACCGTAGTCGGATAAACGACCACGACCAGCACCGTGTACGCCAGGTTTGGTTTCTAATTTACATTTTGTGTCTAGTGCACGGATCCCACTTTTAAGGAACAGATCAGTTCCTTCACGACGGGCAAGTTTACACTTAGGACCGATATATCGAGCCATTTATAGTCTCCTTAAACGCGACGCTTCTTAGGTGGACGGCAGCCGTTGTGTGGAATAGGAGTAACATCAGTGATGTTAGCAATCTTATAACCACATGCATTCAATGCACGAACGGCGGATTCACGACCAGGACCAGGACCTTTAACTTCAACGTCTAGGTTTTTTAGGCCGTACTCTTTTGCTGCTTCACCAGCACGCTCTGCCGCAACCTGAGCTGCGAAAGGAGTACTCTTACGAGAACCACGGAAACCAGAACCACCTGCGGTTGCCCATGATAGAGCATTACCTTGACGATCCGTTATAGTAACGATGGTATTGTTAAAAGAGGCATGAATGTGTGCGATACCATCAGCTACCTGCTTTTTAACTCTTTTCTTAATAGATTTTTGTGGCTTAGCCATTTTTAAATCCTGTTTTTAATATCAACACTGCAACAAGTCAATGCAGCTACACTAAAAAGCCAACGCAGATATATTATCTGCGAATCGGCTTGCGCGGACCTTTACGGGTACGAGCATTTGTTTTAGTACGCTGGCCACGAAGAGGTAAGCTGCGACGGTGGCGAACACCACGGTAGCATGCCATATCCATTAAACGCTTGATGTTCATTTGCACTTCACGGCGCAAATCACCTTCAACCGAATATTTAGCAACTTCGTTACGAACAAGATCCAACTGCTCTTCAGTTAAATCACCAATCTTTGTAGATTCAGTAATGCTGACAGCCGCAAGGATCTTTTTAGCAGTTGGGCGACCGATGCCATAGACATAGGTCAAAGAAATAACTGCATGCTTGTTGTCAGGAATATTGACACCGGCAATACGGGCCATGTCTTAACTCCAATAGTCTTTACTTAATGAAAGGGCGCGAATCATACTAGCTTACAAAGTAAATTGCAAGAAGATACTAATTCAACACCCGCCTAACCAGGATTAACCCTGACGTTGCTTGTGCTTCGGATCTGAACAGATCACTCGCACGCTACCGTTACGGCGAATAATTTTGCATTCACGGCAGATTTTCTTAACAGACGCACGTACTTTCATGACAGTCTCCTAAATTTGGTCTTATCGACCAAAATTCTTCAAGTTCGCTTTCTTCATTAGTGATTCGTACTGATTTGACATCAAGTGTGATTGCACCTGGGTCATAAAGTCCATCACAACTACCACGACAATTAACAAAGAAGTACCACCGAAATAGAAAGGTATACCAAAACTTACAATCAAAAACTCAGGCATTAAGCACACGGCAGTAATATACAGTGACCCAAATAGAGTTAAACGTCCTAATACGCCGTCAATGTAATTGGCGGTTTGAATACCTGGACGAATACCTGGAATATAAGCTCCAGATTTCTTTAAGTTTTCGGCAACTTCTCTTGGATTAAACATCAATGCAGTATAGAAGTAGCAGAAGAAAATAATACCAGCAGCAAATAATACAATATATAAAGGCTGACTTGGCGCTAATGCTGAAGCAACGGTCTGTAACCAGGCCATGCTTTCGCCTTGACCGAACCACTGACCCAGTGATGCTGGGAACAACAGTAAGCTCGATGCAAAAATTGGTGGTATTACACCAGCCATGTTTAGCTTCAATGGTAAGTGACTAGTTTGAGCAGCAAATAACTGACGCCCTTGCTGACGCTTAGCATAGTTAACAGTAATACGACGTTGGCCACGTTCTACGAACACAATAAAACCAACAACTGCAGCCGCTAATACACCAATACCTAGTAGAACAACGATATTTAAGTCACCCATGCGAGCAGCCTCAAATGATTGTCCAATAGCGCTTGGTAGACCAGCTACAATCCCTGCAAAAATAAGCAATGAAATACCGTTACCCACACCACGCTCAGTGATTTGCTCACCAAGCCACATCATAAATACGGCACCTGCAACGAAAGAAGGTACTGCGATAACATAGAAGCCAACGCCAGTTGTAAAGGTTACCCCTTGACTGGCTAAACCAGCAGCAACACCGAATGATTGCAAAGTTGCTAATAGCACTGTGCCATATCGAGTGTACTGACTGATCTTGCGACGACCTGCCTCACCTTCTTTCTTGAGCTGCTCAAGCTGAGGACTTACCGCTGTAAGCAGTTGCATGATAATTGACGCAGAGATGTAGGGCATAATACCCAACGCTAGAATACTCATTCGCTCCAACGCACCACCAGAGAACATGTTAAACATTTCTAGGATGGTGCCCTGGTTCTGTTCGAATAAACGAGCCAGTGCGTCAGGGTTAATACCTGGTACAGGAATATGTGTACCAATACGGTATACCACCAATGCGATTAAAACAAAACGCAAGCGAGCCCAAAGCTCGCTTAAGCCATTTTGTTTGCCTTGCGGAAGTCCTTGCTTTGCCATTAGTCTTCGACCTTACCACCGGCAGCTTCAATAGCTGCTTTAGCACCTTTGGTTACTTTAAGACCTTTTACAGTCACAGCTTTTTCAACAGTACCAGATAAAATTACGCGAGCTGATTTGTACTTCTCACCAATTACATCTGCTGCTTTAAGTGCTGCAAGGTCTACCACATCGCCTTCAACCAAAGCTAATTCGTTTAAACGAACTTCAGCAACGTATTCAGCTTGACGCGAATAGAAGCCAAACTTTGGAACGCGACGGAATAGAGGCATTTGACCGCCCTCGAAACCTAAAGCTACCTTGCCGCCTGAACGTGATTTTTGACCTTTGTGACCACGACCACCAGTTTTACCTAAACCAGAGCCGATACCACGACCAACACGCTTGCCAGATGGCTTGGAGCCAGGGGCTGGGCTCAATTCGTTGAGACGCATATTATTCCCCTTCAACCTTAATCATGTATTTAACCTGATTAATCATGCCGCGAACTGAAGGAGTATCTTCTAGTTCAACAGTATGATTAATACGGCGCAAACCCAAACCTTTGATGGCGGCACGGTGTGCTGGCAATTTGCCAATGGTGCTGCGAAGCTGGGTGACTTTTACGGTTTTCTTAGCCATAACATATTACCCCAAGATTTCTTCAACAGATTTGCCACGCTTAGCTGCTACATCTTCAGGTGATTTCATTTGTGACAATGCGTTAAATGTCGCACGTACAACGTTCACCGGGTTAGTAGAACCATAGCACTTGGCTAATACGTTTCTCACACCAACCATCTCTAAAACGGCACGCATAGCACCGCCGGCGATAATACCGGTACCTTCAGAGGCAGGTTGCATATAAATTTGTGCGCCAGAGTGACGGCCTCTTACAGGGTACTGTAAGGTATCGCCATCTAACTGCACATTAACCATGTTACGCTTAGCTTGTTCCATTGCTTTTTGAATAGCGGTTGGAACTTCACGTGAGCGACCACGACCAAAGCCTACACGACCATTGCCATCGCCTACTACAGTAAGTGCAGTAAATGCGAAAACACGACCGCCTTTAACAACTTTAGCTACACGGTTAACTTGAACTAACTTTTCTTGTAGTTCGCTTTCATTTCGTTCGTTATTTGCCATGATCTCCACCCTTAGAATTCCAGGCCGTTTTCACGAGCCGCGTCAGCCAGAGCTTTAACACGACCATGGTATTTAAAACCAGAACGGTCAAATGCAACCTTAGTAACACCAGCAGCTTTTGCGCGTTCCGCAATAAGCTGGCCTACTTTAGTGGCAGCATTAACGTTACCAGTCAATTCAGTACGCAGATCGGCTTCAGTAGTTGAAGCAGCAGCCAAGACATTAGCGCCATTGGCGGATATGATCTGAGCATAAATGTGTCTGGGCGTACGGTGAACGCACAGACGAACCGCACCGTGGTCACGCATGTTTACACGTGATTTAGTGGCACGGCGCAAACGAGCTTTTTTCTTCTCATTCATGGCCTAGACCCTACTTTTTCTTGGCTTCTTTACGACGCACATTTTCATCAGCATAACGAACACCCTTACCTTTATAAGGTTCTGGCGGACGATAGCCACGGATTTCTGCAGCAACTTGGCCAACAACTTGCTTATCAATACCTTTGATAACCACTTCTGTTTGGCTAGGAGTTTCAGCACTCACGCCTTCAGGAAGTTGATAGTTGATGTCGTGTGAAAAGCCTAATTGTAAATTCAAAGTTTTACCTGATGCTTTGGCACGAAAACCAACACCTTGTAAAACTAATTTCTTTTCAAAGCCTGCAGTTACACCAACAACCATATTGTTAACTAGTGAACGGAATGTACCTGCAAGGGCATTAGCTTGCTTCTCTGCACTGCGAGGTGCAAAAGAAAGAGTGTTATCTTCTTCTTTGATTTCAACAGAAGAGTGAACATCAAGCTCTAATTGACCGCCTTTTCCTTTCACAGAAATTTTTTCGGCAGTCAAAGTAACTTCTACACCAGCTGGAATGGCTATAGGAGCTTTAGCTATACGAGACATATAAAACTCCTTAGAACACAGTTGCTAAGACTTCACCACCAACACCTGCAGCACGTGCAGCACGGTCGGTCATAACGCCTTTAGAAGTTGAAACAATTGCTACACCTAAACCTGCTTCAACTTTCGGCAGCTCGGTAGCACCACGATACTGACGCAAACTTGGGCGACTTACGCGCTGAATGCGCTCGATCACAGGCTTGCCTTCGTAGTATTTTAAATCGATGGTCATTACTTGTTTAGCATCACCTTCGATTGAAAAACCTTTAATGTAACCTTCAGATTCTAGAACCTGGGCCACTGATTTTTTGATTTTTGATGACGGCATAGAAACATTCTCATGTCCAGCTTGCTGGGCATTACGAATGCGGGTGAACATATCCGCCAACGTATCTTGCATACTCATTTAGTATATACCTCTGTTGTACAGCGCCCCATCCGAACAACAATGGCGCACCTAAAATTCAGGCGCGCATTGTACACGGAAAAGGAATTGCTTACCAACTAGCTTTTTTAAGGCCGGGCACGTTACCCATCATTCCTTGTTCACGTAGCTTAATACGCGACAATTTGAATTTACGATAAACACCGTGCGGACGACCAGTCATTTGACAACGACGACGCAGACGACTAGGTGACGAATCACGTGGTAGTTTCTGCAAAGCCATTTGTGCATTCCAACGCTCTTCATCTGAAGAGTTAACGTTGCTTACGATTGCTTTTAATTCAGCGCGCTTTTCTGCGAACTTTGCAATCAACTCTTCACGCTTCAGTTCACGGTTTCTCATGCTTACTTTAGCCATGATATTCTCCTTAGTTACGGAACGGGAACTGCAACGCTTTAAGTAAAGCGCGGCCTTCTTCGTTGGTTTTAGCAGTAGTTGTGATAGTCACATCCATACCACGGATTTTGTCTACTTTGTCGTAGTCAATTTCTGGGAAGATGATTTGCTCTTTCACACCCATGCTGTAGTTACCACGGCCATCAAAAGATTTGCCATTGATACCACGGAAGTCACGTACACGAGGCAATGCGATGTCGATAAGACGATCCATAAAATCCCACATACGATCACTTCGTAAAGTTACTTTACAGCCAATAGGCCATCCTTCACGAATTTTAAAACCAGCAACGGAATTGCGCGCTTTCGTGATAACAACTTTTTGACCAGAAATTGCCTGCATATCTGCGACAGCGTTTTCTAGGATCTTTTTGTCACCAATTGCTTCACCAACACCCATATTTAGAGTGATTTTGGTAATGCGTGGCACTTCCATAACATTCTTATAGCCAAGCTCTTCTTGCAACTTTGCTATAACTTCATTTCTATATAAATCTTTTAAACGTGACATATCTGCTTCCAACCCCTATCAGGCGTCAATGTTTTCGCCAGTGGATTTGAAAATACGCACCTTAGTCTTACCTTCAACCTTAAAGCCAACACGGTCAGCTTTTTCAGTCTTAGGATTCCAAATAGCAACGTTAGACACATGGATACCAGCTTCTTTCTCGATGATACCACCTGGTTGTTGCAGGTACGGATTCGGTTTTTGGTGTTTCTTCACCATATTGATGCCAGCAACAAGCAGCTTGTCATTGTTCAATACTTTTTGAACCTTGCCACGCTTGCCTTTGTCTTTACCGGCAATCACGACTACTTCGTCGTTTTTATGAATCTTTAACATACTCATTCCCTCCCTTACAGCACTTCAGGTGCTAGGGATATGATTTTCATGAACTGTTCAGTACGTAGTTCACGAGTCACTGGTCCAAAGATACGAGTACCAATGGGTGCCAATGAGGCATTTAAAAGAACGGCAGAGTTTACGTCAAAACGGATGATTGAACCATCTGGACGACGTACGCCTTTACGAGTACGTACTACTACTGCTGTCATTACTTGACCTTTCTTTACTTTACCGCGTGGAATTGCTTCTTTCACGGAAACTTTAATCAGGTCACCGATGCCGGCATAACGACGATGCGAACCGCCCAGTACTTTAATGCACTGAACACGTTTCGCGCCGCTGTTGTCGGCAACGTCAAGCATTGATTGAGTTTGAATCATGCCTATCGCTCCTAAACTGGCTGCGCCGGTTAAACCTTAGCGGCGCGCTCGTCTATTGATACCAACGTCCACGATTTCTTTTTAGAAAGCGGACGCGACTCTTTGATCGTTACAATGTCACCAATTTGACATTCGTTAGCTTCGTCATGAGCCATAACCTTGGCTGAACGTCTAACGAACTTTTTGTAGATCGGGTGCTTTACAAAACGTTCAACAAGAACAGAAACTGACTTGTCCATTTTGTTGCTAACAACACGACCTGACACAGTACGAACGGTTTTAGTGTTCTCAGTCATAATTATTTACCTGCCTTGCTAGCCAGCTCAGTTTTAACACGAGCAATATTGCGGCGAGTCTGGCGTATCAGGTGAGTTTGATTCAACTGACCTGTTGCTTGTTGCATACGCTGTTTGAATTGGTCGCCCAATAGCTCTTCTAGCTGAGATTGCAGCTCAGCCACTGATTTGTTTTTCAGTTCACTTGCTTTCATCAGAGCACCGTCCGTTTAACAAATGTCGTTTCAAAAGGCAGCTTAGCAGCAGCTAAAGCAAATGCTTCGCGAGCTAGTTCTTCAGGTACACCTTCAATTTCATACAATACGCGACCTGGTTGAATCTGGCATACCCAGTACTCAACACTACCCTTCCCTTTACCCATACGAACTTCTAGGGGTTTAGAGGTGATTGGCTTGTCAGGAAACACACGAATCCAAATTTTACCGCCACGCTTTACTTTACGAGTAAGAGCACGACGGCCGGCTTCGATTTGACGTGAGGTCATTTGACCACGTCCAGTAGCTTTCAGAGCAAATTCACCGAAGCTCACTTTGGAGCCACGGATTGCTAAACCGCGGTTGCGGCCGGTCTGAACTTTACGGAACTTGGTACGTTTTGGTAATAACATAACTAATTCCCCTTATGAACGACCAGTTTTCTTTTTACCAGGATTCTTTGCGCGATCGCGTACCTCTTGGATACCGCCTAGGATTTCACCTTTGAAAATCCAGACTTTCACGCCAATAATCCCGTATGTGGTTTCTGCTTCGTACGTTGCATAGTCGATATCTGCACGTAATGTATGCAGAGGCACTCGACCTTCACGATACCACTCTGAACGAGCGATCTCAGCACCACCTAAACGGCCGCTAACTTCGATTCTAATACCTTCAGCACCACCACGTAGAGCGTTCTGTACAGCGCGCTTCATAGCACGACGGAACATAACACGACGCTCTAGCTGGTTAGCAACACTTTGTGCAACTAACTTGGCATCTACATCAGGCTTACGGATTTCTTCGATGTTAATGTGTACTGGAATACCCATTAACTCGCTTACGTCTTGACGTAAACGTTCAACGTCTTCACCTTTTTTACCAATCACAATACCTGGACGAGCTGTGTGAATAGTAACTTTGGCGCTTTGCGCTGGACGTTCGATTACAACTTTACTAACTGATGCTTTTTCTAAGCGCTTTTCAATTAAAGAGCGCACAGCAATGTCAGCCAGTAGGTTGTCGGCATATTTATCCTTACCAGCATACCAGATCGAATTATGATCTTTAGTAATACCTAAACGGATACCGGTTGGATGAACTTTTTGACCCATCTGACCAACTCCTATTTCTCTGAGACTTTCACAGTGACGTGACAAGTACGTTTTAGAATACGATCGGCACGGCCTTTGGCACGTGGACGAATGCGCTTCATCGTCATACCTTCATCAACGAATACGGTCGAAACACGTAATTCATCAACGTCGGCACCATCATTGTGCTCAGCATTAGCAATAGCAGACTCAAGCACTTTCTTAATGATGTCGGCACCTTTCTTATTGCTGAACGTAAGAATGTTAAGTGCTTCATCAACTTGCTTACCACGAATGGTATCAGCAACTAAGCGTGCTTTCTGTGCAGATAAGTTAGCTCCACGCAATACAGCGGCTACTTCAGACATATTTCACCCCTTATTAACGTTTGGCTTTCTTGTCCGCAACGTGACCTTTGAAAGGTCTGGTCGATGCGAATTCGCCGAGTTTATGACCAACCATGTCTTCAGTTACGAAAACAGGCATATGTGTTTTGCCGTTATGAACAGCAATTGTAAGACCCACAAATTCAGGGAATATTGTGGAGCGGCGAGACCATGTCTTGATTGGACGTTTGTCGTTCTTATCAAGAGCGGCCTCTACCTTCTTCATTAAGTGATGGTCTATGAATGGACCTTTTTTCAATGAGCGTGGCACAGTATCTTCCTCTCTAATTATTTCGCAGAACGACGACGTACGATAAGGCTATCGGTACGCTTATTCTTACGAGTCTTATAACCGTTGGTTGGAACACCCCATGGTGTAACTGGGTGCTTACCGCGGGTACGACCTTCACCACCACCATGGGGGTGATCAATTGGGTTCATCGCTGTACCACGTACAGTTGGACGAACACCGCGCCAACGTGAAGCACCGGCTTTACCGAGCTGACGTAACGCATGTTCGCTGTTACCAACTTCACCGATGGTTGCACGACAGTCTGCTAACACTTTACGAACTTCGCCTGAGCGTAGACGTATGGTTGCATAATCACTATCACGTGCTACTAACTGAACAGAAGCACCAGCTGAACGAGCAAGCTGACCGCCTTTGCCTGGTTTCATTTCAACGTTATGAATCGTTGAACCCACAGGGATGTTACGTAGTGTCATAGAGCTACCTACTTTAATAGGAGCGTTTTCACCAGAAACAACGCTATCACCTGCTTTCAAACCTTTTGCTGCTAAAATGTAACGGAATTCACCGTCAGTGTACTTTAACAAAGCAATGTTTGCGCTACGGTTAGGATCGTATTCTAAGCGAACAACAACTGCTGGAATCCCATCTTTGTCACGCTTAAAGTCAACTAAACGGTAATGATGACGTGCACCGCCGCCCTTATGGCGAGTGGTGATGCGACCGTTGTTGTTACGACCACCGTTTTTCGATTTCTTTTCTAACAAAGCTGCGAAAGGCTTACCTTTGTGCAGTTCATTGTTAACGACTTTAACCAGATTACGACGACCAGGAGAAGTCGGTTTAGTTTTAACTAAGGCCATGACTAAAACTCCCCTTATTCTACGTCTGCGAAGTCGATGTCTTGTCCGGCAACTAAACGCACATATGCTTTATGTGTGTCGTTACGCTTGCCAAGACCGCGAGCAGTACGCTTGGTTTTACCTTTAATGTTGACAGTCTGTACAGATTCAACTTTAACATTGAACAGAGCTTCAACGGCTTTTTTGATCTCAGGCTTAGTAGCATCAGGTGCAACTTTAAAAACAACCTGATTGTGCTTTTCAGCCAATAAAGTAGCTTTCTCAGAGATCAGAGGTGCTTTTAGCACTTTGAATATACGTTCACGATTCATGCGTAAGCCTCCTCAAGCTGCTTAAGAGCAGGCAGAGTAACTAATACCTTCTCAAACGCAATTAGGCTTACTGGATCAATACTTGAAGCTTCAGTAATACCAACATGCGGCACATTACGCGCTGCCAAATAAAGGTTTTCGTTAACTTCGTCAGAAACAATCAAAACATTACTTAGTTCTAATTCTTTTAACTTAGCTACAAATTCTTTAGTTTTGTGTGTATCAACAGCAAAAGTGTCTGCAACAACTAGACGCTCTTGACGAATTAATTCAGACAAAATTGATTGCATCGCAGCACGATACATTTTTTTGTTTACTTTTTGCTCAAAGCTACGTGGCTTAGCTGCAAAGGTAACACCACCCGCGCGCCAAATTGGAGACGAAGATGTACCTGCACGAGCGCGACCAGTGCCTTTTTGACGCCATGGTTTAATACCACCACCACGTACTTCAGCACGAGACTTTTGTGCTTTAGTGCCTTGACGAGCACCTGCCATATAAGCGGTGATCACCTGATGAACTAATGATTCGTTAAACTCACGACCAAATGCTTCATCAGAAATTGTCACTGCACTTCCAGTGTTTGTTTTCAGTTCCATTGCTTACCCCTTAGCCTTAACAGCTGGTTTAACAATCACATCGGAACCAGTAGCGCCTGGTACTGCGCCTTTAACTAATAACAAGTTGTTATCAGTATCAACGCGAACGACTACTAAAGATTGTGTGGTTACTTGTTCTGCACCCATGTGACCTGCCATCTTTTTGCCTTTCCAAACACGACCAGGTGTTTGACATTGGCCAATAGAACCAGGAGCACGGTGTGATATCGAGTTACCGTGAGTAGCATCTTGCATAGCAAAGTTCCAACGCTTAACGCCACCTTGGAAACCTTTACCTTTAGATGAACCAGTAACATCAACTTTTTGACCAGCTTCGAACTGAGCAACTGTTAGTTCATCACCAACAGCAAATTCTTCTTCAGTACGGAACTCGAACAAGCCACGACCAGGCTGAACATTTGCTTTTGCAAAATGGCCAGAGTCTGCTTTGTTGACGCGAGAAGCTTTCTTCTCACCATATGTAATCTGTAGTGCACTGTAACCGTCAGTTTCTGCGGTTTTTACTTGAGTAACACGGTTAGGTGTAACTTCAAGAACAGTGACAGCAATAGATTGACCTTCTTCAGTAAAGATACGGGTCATACCCGCTTTCTTACCGACAATTCCAATTGCCATTTATATTTACCTCTAGTGTACGGGGCTTAAACCCACTATGGCCGTCTTTTCAGACGTTACACAGAGCCTAAATTAACTCTAATGAATTAACCTAGACTGATCTGCACTTCCACACCGGCTGCTAGATCTAACTTCATTAACGCATCAACTGTTTTTTCAGTTGGCTGCACAATGTCAAGCATACGCTTATGTGTACGGATTTCGTATTGATCACGCGCGTCTTTATTAACGTGCGGAGAAATCAAAACAGTAAAACGCTCTTTTCGAGTCGGTAGTGGGATAGGACCACGTACCTGAGCGCCCGTACGTTTTGCCGTTTCAACGATCTCTTGAGTTGAAGAATCAATCAAGCGATGATCAAACGCTTTTAGACGAATACGGATTCGTTGGTTTTGCATACCAAACTCCAAGTATGGGTTAAAGAGCCTTCCCCTCGATTTTAAGGGGTGGCGAATTGTAGGCGCTTGCTTTTAATATGTCAACAGTCAACAAATGGCTGGGGCGATTGGTTTCACCTATTGAGGTTGAGCAAGGCGCTGGGAGCTGGGAGCCTAGCGCAACCAAGCTCCAAGCTCCAAGCTCCAAGCTCCAAGCGAATAATACGGCCACATTATGGCAGGCGTCCTGCCTGCCACCCTTCGGGCCGCCGTTGGCGGTGCTGGTTTTGCTCCTGCAAACCAGTCGCGGAGTAATCCGCTCAGGGGCGACACCATTAGTGATGGGTGAAGATGGTAATACTATTGAGTAGTTATTAGCAGACACAAAAAAACCGGGACAAGCCCGGTTTCTTTTGTGTCTGCTGTTAAAAATTAAGCAATAATTTTAGCAACAACACCAGCACCAACGGTACGGCCACCTTCGCGGATTGCGAAAC
>CALJVD010000106.1 GCA_937974825.1 uncultured Oceanospirillaceae bacterium
GTCACCTTAAATAACCTGTTCGCACAAACTCAGCTGCAGGGTGTGTTCGGTATTAATACGGTTGCACTGGTTGATGGTCAGCCGCGCATTCTAAATTTAAAACAACTGCTAGAAGCTTTTGTTAAGCACCGTCGTGAAGTCGTTACTCGTCGTACCATCTTTGAGTTGCGTAAGGCGCGTGAGCGTGGACATATCCTTGAAGGGTTAGCGTTAGCGCTAGCAAATATTGACCCTATTATTGAGTTAATTAAACGCTCACCAACCGCTGCTGAAGCGAAAGATGCGTTAATTGCCACCGCTTGGTTGCCGGGTGATGTTGCCGACATGCTAGAGCGTGCCGGTGAAGACGCTTGTCGCCCTGACGATCTACCAGAAGAATATGGCTTCCGTGATGGTAAGTACCACTTATCACCGGCTCAGGCACAAGCGATTTTAGACTTACGTCTGCAAAAGCTAACCGGCCTAGAGCACGAGAAGCTGATTGAAGAATATCAAATTAAACTAGAAGAAATTGCTAACTACCTAGAAATTCTAGGCAGTGCTGATCGCTTAATGGAAGTGATTCGTGAAGAGCTTGTTGCCATTCGTGAAGAATACGGCGATGAGCGTAAGACAGAAATTATTGCCCAAAAACGCGATTTAACCACCGCCGACCTCATCCCAGAAGAGACGTTAGTATTAACGCTTTCTCATGGTGGTTATGCTAAAACACAGCCAATGGATACCTACCAAGCACAACGCCGCGGTGGTAAAGGACGTTCAGCAACTTCAGTTAAAGACGAAGATTTCGTCGAACACATGCTGGTGGTTAATAGCCACGATACCGTACTTTGCTTTACCGATATGGGTAAAGTGTATTGGTTAACGGTTTACGATATTCCACAAGCAAGCCGTAACGCTAAAGGCCGCCCAATCGTCAACGTACTAAACCTCGACGAAGGTGAACGCATTACCACCATTTTACCGGTGGATGAATACAGCGAAGATCGTTACGTATTTATGGCGACCTCTTTAGGTACAGTTAAGAAAACCACCCTCGATCAGTTCAGCCGTCCACGCTCTGTGGGCTTGATTGCTTGTGAACTGAACGAAGGTGATTACCTCATTGGCGCCACCATTACCGATGGTACGCAAGATATTCTAATG
>CALJVD010000107.1 GCA_937974825.1 uncultured Oceanospirillaceae bacterium
TCTACTGCAACAGTGACAGGCATATCTTCGACTTCAAACTCATAAATCGCTTCCATGCCAAGGTCGTCAAAACCAACCACCTTAGACGCTTTAATCGCTTGCGATACTAGATAAGCAGCACCACCAACAGCCATTAGGTACACCGCTTCGTTATCACGTATGGCTTCAATACCAATGGTGCCACGCTCTGCTTTACCGATCATGCCTAATAAACCGGTTTTCTCTAATACGGTGCGAGTAAACTTGTCCATGCGCGTTGCCGTAGTAGGACCAGCAGGACCCACTACTTCGTTGCGTACTGGATCGACTGGGCCAACGTAGTAAATAAAGCGACCTTTAAGATCGACTGGCAATTCTTCACCACGTTCAATGTAATCAACCATACGCTTATGCGCCGCATCACGACCGGTTAACATTTTACCCGAGAGCAAAATAGTTTCGCCGGTTTTCCATTCTTTTACGTCTTCAGGTGTTAGCGTGTCTAAGTTAACACGACGAACTGACTCACCAACTTCCCAGCTCACTTCTGGCCAATCTTCTAAGGAAGGTACTTCTAGTTTAGCAGGGCCCGAACCATCTAAGACAAACTCAGTATGACGCGTAGCGGCACAGTTAGGAATAATTGCGACGGGCTTGTTAGCAGCGTGCGTAGGGAAGTCTTTTACTTTGATATCTAATACTGTGGTTAGCCCCCCTAAACCTTGAGCACCTATACCCAATTTATTTACTTTTTCAAATAGCTCTAAACGTAACTCTTCGGCACGATTCTGTGCACCACGAGCCTGCAACTCTTGAATATCGATGGGCTCCAAAAGAGATTCTTTGGCCAGTATCATTGCTTTCTCTGCAGTTCCACCGATACCAATCCCTAACATACCGGGCGGACACCAACCTGCACCCATTAGAGGCACTTGCTCAAGTACCCAATCAACGATTGAGTCGGATGGGTTTAACATCGCAAATTTAGATTTAGCTTCTGATCCGCCGCCTTTCGCTGCAACATGTACTTCAACAGTATTGCCAGGAACAAGCTTCATATGAATTACAGAAGGCGTGTTATCTTTAGTGTTCTTACGCGCACCGTCTGGATCGGCTAATACTGACGCACGTAATACGTTGTCTGGGTGGGTATATGCACGACGAACACCTTCGTTACACATGTCTTCAACGCTCATGTCACCATCGAATTTCACATCCATACCAATATTCAAGAACACGGTAACAATACCGGTATCCTGACAAATTGGGCGGTGCCCCATAGCACACATACGGGAATTAATAAGGATTTGAGCTAGCGCATCTTTTGCTGCTTTTGACTCTTCGCGCTC
>CALJVD010000108.1 GCA_937974825.1 uncultured Oceanospirillaceae bacterium
TACTTTCGATGAGCCTCGTTGGCCGGTTAAAAAAGATCGCGCAGCAAAAGACGATCAAGGCGCGAGTGGGTATCATCGAGCCTATGGCTTACCCTGACGGCGAACTGGTGGCGCAGGTAGGTTATTGGAATGAGTACGGATACAAGGGAACTATACCGGCGCGCACCGCCACTGTTTATCATTCTGTGAATGAAAAGACGGGAGAGTTAAACAAAGGTGGCAAGTTTGTAAAAAAGAGCAAGGCCAATCTAGCAAGAGAGGTTGTTATACCTGCTTACGAATTAGACATCCCTGCCCGCCCGTTCTTCCGCACGGCAATAGAGAATAACAGAGATAAGTTAGGCCCCATGTTTGTGCGTGCTTTTGAACAGCACGGCACGGAGGCGGCAATGCGTACAGTCTGTGAGCACATGGTAGACGAGCTTAAAACGTCAGTATTGACGTGGACCGAGCCGCGTAACGCTAAAAGCACTATTAGAAAGAAAGGCTATAACGCACCCCTTAGAGGTCCCGACAAGTTGCTTAGAGACTCATTCAGCTACGAGATCAATTCAGATGATTAACGTCCGCCGTATGGCTAACTCAATGACAAGCATGGTTAACCCGAATCGTGACGCTATTCTGCGAGTGAATATCGGGTTCGTTACCGATGACGCGGGTAATCAGGTGCCTTCATTCGATGAAATGCCGGTTAAGATTCAGGCTCAGTCGTTGCAATCAGATGAAAGAGCGCACCTTGGCTTGGTTGATCGGCAGGGTGAATTTATCAGTGTGTACGCATACGGAAGCATTAGCGCCATTCAGCGTTGGTTGAAACGTGGAGAGTCGCAATTGGTGTTCACTCCCTACGGTGAAAACGAGCCAGTAGCGTGGAATGTTGACAAGGTTCTTGAGTCGTACCCAACTTGGGTGCGCCTGTTACTTGTGAGGCTTAACTAATGGTGTCGCTAGATATTGACCACGATGCGCTTTATGCGGATATATCGAACTACATTATCGGCATCATTCCCGAGGCTGCTGGAACTAAAGTTGCTGGGGGCTGGAAGGATCGCCAGGTTGTTAAGTCAGCACAGAATCAGGCTGCCCTACCGTTTAACGCCATTGTAATGTCAATCCTGATGGATAATGACCTAGATTATGGCGTTGTTAGCTACGACCCCAAGAATAATAAGGCCGCTGTGCAGAATAGCGTTAAGGTTAGATTGCAGCTTTCGTTTTACGGCAAACAAGCTGAAAAACGTAGCCGCATGGTCGATACTTTGTGGCGCACTCTGTACGGTGCCGACAACCTGAAACTATGTAAGCCGCTTTACGTTCATTCGCGTGAAAGGCATCCATATATCAACGAATCCAATCAGTATGAGGAGCGCTATCTGTTAGACTTAGCTTTGCAGTACAATCCCCAAGTGGTTTACGCTCAAGACTTTACGGGCTCAGCGGAAATCGAAATAACACCAGTAAAATAGGAATCAAACTATGGCTTTTAACTCTATCCCAGCAGATCGCATTGTCAGCGTGGTGCCGAGTGCTATCGGTACAGGTGGCACTGCCTTATCAATGTCTACCCTGCTTGTTTCCCCACAAGGTACGCCGCGAATTGTTGGTGTGCGCGAATTTGGCTCAGACACTGAAGTAGGTCAGTTTTTTGGCTTAGCGTCAGAACAATACAAGTTTGCACAGCGATACTTTCTAGGTTATGAAGGCGCTAC
>CALJVD010000109.1 GCA_937974825.1 uncultured Oceanospirillaceae bacterium
CAGCAACCTGTGGTAAACGCCCGCTAAGGGCACTAACTGTGGATGATTGGGGTTTTCTGCGGTCAGTGCTTGAATGCTTTTATCCAAGTCATAAATAGTGCGTCGTTGGGCATCGCTGCGCACCAAGCTTTGAATCCAGAGGAAAGACGCCAAACGACGACCGGATGTAACCGGTGTGACTTTATGCATGCTAGTAGATGGGTAAAGCACTGCGTCACCGGCGGCGAATTTAACCCGTTGTTCGCCGTAAGTGTCGGCTATTACCAGCTCGCCTCCTTCGTACTCTTCAGGCTCATTTAAAAATACCGTCATAGAGACATCGGTACGGACTTTAACCGCCGTTCCCATGACTCGACGAATGCTGTTATCGACATGAAAGCCGTATTCTCCACCGTACTGGTAGCAATTAAACATCGGCGGAAAGATTTTATTAGGCAATGCAGCGGCTAAAAACTCTTGCGAACGTGACAGTGCTTCAAGCACAACATCACCCAGCTGATGCGCCACCGGCGAGTCTTCGGGTAGTTGTAAATTATGCTTGGCAAGCTTAGCTTGATGTCCGGCGGTTAAAGAGCCAGAAACCCAATCAGTGGCTTCCAGTTGTTGGCGCATCTGTTGGGTTTGCTCTTTGCTTAATAGGTTTTGAATACGAACTAACATAGGTTGATGGGGGCATTGCGCCCCCTACTCCTTAATATTAAAAGTTATACGTTAAGCCCAGCATATAATTGCGTGGTGCCGCCGCCATAAAATGGCCTTTAGCGCTGTAGTCGGTAACGTAGTCTTTATCGGTTAGGTTGTTAATATTAAACTGTAGTTTTAAGGCATCGGTTGCAGCGTAAGACGCCATTAGGTTACTGGTAACGTATGAATCCACTTCGTAATAAGCCGTATTTCTACGCCAGAAAGTTTCACCCGAGTTATAGTTTAAACCGGCACCCACTACTAAGGCATCGCTCAGTGCTTTGTAAGATAACCACAGGCTGGCAGTATCTTCCGGAGAGCTTTGCAAACCTAGCCCTTCAGCTTGAGCGGTAAAGTCTTTAGTCACCTTAGTTTTTAGCTTAGTGTAATTAACTAACAGGCTTAGGTCTTCGGTAAGCGCACCGGTTGCACTTAACTCAAAACCACGGGCACGTTGTTCGCCCGCCAAATAAGTTCGGCTAACATTATTAACGTCTGTTTCAGTATCTAGTACGGTTTTTTCTGTTTGGAAAACAGCACCGGTTAACAACAAGCGGTCGTCCAACAACTCCCACTTACTGCCTAACTCAACGGTTTTGGCTGTTTGTGGTTTTAGCTCATTCACCTCACCGGTGGTATCGATTTGCAGGTCAGCGTTTGAAGGCTGCTTGGAGTCGCTGTAGCCAATGTAGATACTGCCATTTTCAACCGGCTTATAGGTCAGAGCAACACCACCACTTAGGTAGTTGCTGTCTACCTTACCGTCAATATCTATTCTTGTGTTACTACGGCCACGGCGCTTGCCAGAGCCTTTTAATGAGTAATCTTCGTAGCGCAGGTTGGCGTCTAGTATTAGCTTTTCATGCAAGCGTATGGTATCAAACAAATACAGAGCGGCGGTATTAGCATCGCTTTTTTCTGCGCTGCCGTCGCGTACGGCTTTGCCTGTTACTGTAATGGCTGTACCGGCTGGGTCTCTTGGGTCGATGTAAGCTGCACCTGTAACATCGTTACCATTCACGTCGGTATAAACGTAGCCGCTGTCATCGTGGTTATAGGTGGTGCGTTTTTCATTAGCGTATTCAATACCTGCCACAAGGTCATGGCGCATACCGGCAAATTCAAAGTTTATAAGTGCATCTAACTGTGTTACCAGCAGTTCATTATCTTGGTCGATAATTTGCGTGTATTGCGCATCTAGTAATCCATTATTGGCTTTATTAGCCCACCAAGCACGGCTTAGAACAGCGTCTTTCTCGTTTTTACCGTAACGAGTTTGGTTACGAATGGTTAGGTTGTTGTTTACAGCATGGTTTAACTCGACGGTAAACATTTGCGTATCGATTTTTTCATAATCGCGCCCGCTTACTAAGAAGTTTTCATCACGACGACTACTAGCAATAGGACCTTCAGGCATACCATTGCCAGGATAAAAAGTATTGGTATCTGTGTCAGTGTAGCCTTGTGAGGCATCTTTGGTAACAAAAGGCAGGCCTAACAATGGCGTATTGTCTTGCTTCATCAAAAACACATCGGTATGCAGCTTAGTTTTTTCACCAAGCTTAAATAGCAATGAGCCACCAGCACCTAAGGTTTCGTAATTTTCAATGCCGTTATCAAAGGTATCGCCGCCGTCGCTGTACAATAGGTTTAAACGACCTGCGCTGTTGACACCAAACTCTTGGTTGGCATCTAAGGCGATACGCTTAGTATCTAAGGTGTCATAGCTGGTTGAAACAGAACCAAAGCTGTCTAAACGAGCACGCTTAGTGGATAAATTAACACTACCACCACCCGTAGAACGACCATCTAAACTGCCGCTGGCGCCTTTAATTACTTCCACGTTTTCGTAGTTAAATAGGTCACGGTTATAACCGGCAACGTCACGAATACCGTCTAAGTAAATATTAGAGCTTGAATCAAAGCCTCGAATGGTAACGCGGTCATTGGCAGAAATAATACCGCCACCGCCTTCACCGCCACCAAAGGTAGACACACCCGCTACGTTACGTAGGGCATCGTTTAAATTAGTGACACCCTGCTCTTTTAATAAGTCGCCCGAAACAATAGTGATGCTTTTAGGGGTGTCGGCAATGGGCTGGGTAAGTTTTACTGAGGAGGCCTTATCTACTTTGTATGCTGAACGCTCTTGTCCGTGGACTTCAACTGTAGTTAGTTCTTTTTCAGTCTCTGCGTGCACTGCGGTTAAAGGTAAGGTCGCTGTTACGGCCAGTGCCAATGTGCTTAATTTAAAGGGGAGCTTATATTGCTGGGGCGTCATTTCATGAATCCTTAAACATGCGTTAAACATGCTTGTTAATGTGGTTTAAGGGGTACTCACTATGAAGTAGGGCCACACAGTAAAAAATCATGAATGCAAATGCAAATGATTTACATTTAGAATGATAGTCTTTTTTATTATATGAATATTACTTTTGATTGTTAGTGTTAGTTTTTTTGCCGTAATATCGCGCCTTGCGTATACTCAGGACGCTTTGGTGATAATGTAAAAGGAACAGCATGACAACAGCAACACTCACTCAATCAAAGGCTTGGCAAAAACTACAACAACACTTTGATGACATTAAAACGCAGCAGATGTGTGACTGGTTTGCCGCAGACCCAGAGCGTTTTAATCGTTTTCATATCAACGCTGCCGGGTTAAGTTTCGACTACTCTAAAAACCGTATCACCTCAGACACTCTTACGCTTCTAGCCTCATTAGCTGAAGAGCGCCAACTGGCGGATAAAATTCAGGCAATGTTTGCTGGTGAGCTAGTCAACCAAAGTGAAAAGCGCCCTGCTTTACACACTGCCCTCCGCAACTTTAGCAGCCGCCCGGTTATTGCGGATGGTGAAGATGTGATGCCTGAGGTACGCTCAACACTCAAGCGTATTGAAGAGTTTTGCTGGCGTATTCGCCGACATCAGTGGCGCGGCTACTCTAACAAACCCTTTACCGATGTTGTTTCTATTGGTATTGGCGGCTCCTTTCTTGGGCCTAAATTAGCTTCAGCCGCTTTAAAGCCTTATTGGGACAGCAGCTTAAACATTCATTACCTATCTAATATTGATGGCTCCAATATCACCGAGATATTGCATCAACTGAATCCGGCAACCACTTTATTTATTGTCCAATCTAAGTCATTCGGTACCCAAGAAACGCTAAAAAACGCGTTAGCCTGTCGCCATTGGTTCTTGGACAACGGTGGCTCTGAAGCCGATTTAGCACGCCATTTTGCTGCCGTATCTGCGAACGTTGAAAAAGCCGTTGAGTTTGGCATTGCTGAAGAAAATATTTTCCCTATGTGGGATTGGGTAGGCGGCCGTTACTCGCTATGGTCAGCCATTGGTTTGCCACTGGCACTGGCGATAGGCGCGGACAATTTCCGCGAGATGTTACAGGGTGCCTTTTTAATGGATGAGCACTTTCGTACCGCTCCTCTAGACAAAAACATGCCGGTGGTAATGGCGCTTTTAGGAATTTGGTATATCAACTTTTTTGGTATGTCATCCCATGCAATCTTACCCTACGATCACTACCTACGTTCTTTGCCAACGCACTTACAACAGCTTGATATGGAAAGTAATGGTAAGTCGGTAACACAGCAAGGTGTCGCAGTAGACTACCAAACAGGCCCTATTATTTGGGGTGGAGTAGGCACTAACGGTCAGCATGCTTTCCACCAGCTATTACACCAAGGTACTCATTTTGCACCTTGTGATTTTATTTTGCCGATGCAAAGTCATAACCCTATTGATAATTTCCACGCTATGCTGGCCTCAAACTGCCTAAGTCAGAGTCAAGCACTACTGCAAGGTAAGAGTGAGCAAGAAGCCTTTGATGAGCTCATTGCCGGCGGCATGGACGAGGCACAAGCCTCAGTGCTTGCTAAGCAAAAGGCCATTCCAGGTAACCGTCCTAGCAACACTCTATATTTCCCACGCACCACACCTAAAACCTTAGGTGCATTAATTGCACTTTATGAACATAAGGTTGCGGCACAGGGCATGATTTGGGACGTTAACAGTTTTGACCAATGGGGTGTAGAGTTAGGTAAGCAACTGGGTGACAAAGTGCTTAATGCTTTAGAGCAGCAAGAATCTAATGCCAGTTTCGACGGCTCTACCCAAGGCTTAATTGACGCATGGCACAAAATACAGGGGCAGCTATAACTGCCGTTTAGCCACCCTAAAGTGCATTGAGTTAGCGAGATATTTCTCTTCTTTAAAATGCACACTTACACTAATTGAAAGGCGAGTACTTGGCTTTTCTTTGGACTGAGGTTTTCATGAGTTCGTTACGAATTTATTACCATAACGACATAGCTAATTTGCTATTCAGCACTCATAACAATGTTAGTATCCGCCGCAAATTAACCGAGGCTGGTATTCGTTTTGAGCAATGGTTAACTCAATCCTGCTTGCCACCTGGCGCCTCAGACGAGAAAGTATTGGCAGAATTTAAAGAAGAAATAGACCAGCTTATTGCTGAAGAAAACTATCAACATATTGAAGTAGTGAGTCTTAATGAGGATCACCCCGATAAAGACATTATTCGGGAGCGTTTTTTAAACGAGCACACTCATACCCACAACGAAATACGTTTATGCCTTGCTGGTGAAGGGCTGCTTAGTTTGCACATTGATGAAAAAGTATATGAAATTCTTTGCACGCCGGGTGATTTAATCTACGTTCCTGCCAATACCCCTCACTGGTTTGATATAGGCGACAACCCTTCGTTAATTATGCTGCGTCTTTTCAATTGCCCTGAGGGTTGGGAGCCTAAGCTCACGGGGAATCCCATCTCAAGTAAATTTAATCGTTTAGAAAAATAGTCACAAGGTGAGCAAGCGCCTGAGGCGTTAGTATTGATATGTCTTTAATTATTTCTCGTTTTCGTATTTTATTTGATAACTTCACGCTTATTCTTATTGGCGTCGTGTTGTTGGCTACCTTTTTGCCCGCTCATGGCCAAGGGGCAGTATTTTTTGAACGCCTAACCATTGCCGCTATAGCCTTATTATTCTTCTTACATGGCGCCAAGTTATCTCGCCGTGCCATTATTGATGGTGCTTTACACTGGCGCTTACATCTATTGATTTTTGCTTGCACCTTTATCTTATTTCCCTTGTTAATGCTGTCATTACAACCGCTACTCAAACCTCTTTTAGGAGAGCAGCTCTGGGTTGGAATACTGTATTTAGCGGCCTTACCTGGCACCGTGCAGTCGGCCATTGCATTTACATCACTGGCACGTGGAAATATTCCTGCAGCCGTCTGCGCAGCGTCAGCCTCTAGCTTAGTTGGGATTTTGGTCACACCGTTTCTAGTCAATCTTATGCTAGATGCAGGTGCGGGCACGACAGGCATGCTCGACGCAGTCATTCATATTAGCTTGCAGCTATTGTTTCCGTTTTTGCTTGGGCACTTTTTGCGCCCTTGGATAGGGGGATTTGTTGATAAGCATCGCCGTTGGCTGACTAAAGTGGATCAAAGCTCAATTTTGCTAGTGGTGTATACCGCCTTTAGCTCGGCAGTGATTGCTGGCTTATGGCACACAGTGCCACCACAGTCTTTGGTAATTTTAACGCTGGCCTGTAGCGTTATCTTAGCCATCGTTTTATTCGCAACAACTTGGTTGTCCCGCGCCTTTATGTTTAATAAAGAAGATGAGATTACAATCGTTTTTTGTGGCAGTAAGAAAAGCATGGCCACTGGTATTCCAATGGCTCAAGTGATATTTGCTGGAGGTGCGGTAGGACCAGCTATTTTACCGCTTATGGTATTCCATCAAATTCAGCTGATGGTGTGCGCGGTGTTAGCGCAGCGTTACGCCAAGCGTGATAGCGTCTTAGAAGCAGTGTAAAAGGTTGTGGAGCTAAAATCCCATAACCTCAACCAAGACGGTTTTAATTAAAAAACCAACCACTCCTAAGCCTAATGCGAAAAACAAAATAAACATACCGAACTTACCGGCTTTTGATTTTTTACCTAGGTCATAAATAATAAAAAACATAAAGCCTACCAGTACGCTAATACCAATAATTAACGACCATTTTTCAAACTGTTCTGCGTCCATAATTAACCCATCAGACTGTCATATATGTTCTGCGACCATTTAATCTTCTGTCGCCAAGTTATTAACCATTAAACCAATATAATGTTTAAGAGTTGTGCGCACTCCATCCATGTCTAAATTATCAAGTCCACCTAATAGCGCCTTGTATTCAATAGCATGGAAAAGCCCAATTAAAATTTCAGCATCGGCTTTCGGTTGCTTTGAGCGAATTATCTCTTCAAAGAACTCAACAGCAATTTCATACAGCGCTGCTCGATGAATTTGCCCAAGCTCACGTACTTTTTGATTCACAAGCGCTTCGTAGCGGAAGGCCTGTTCAATGGTTAGCATGTCGTATTCTTCAATAATTTGAACACGCATATATTGGGTGACTTGCTCGGCCATAAACTCAATCAGTCGCTCACGTTCTGCCGGTCCACTCATCCCTGCCGACAACAATTGCGACAATGGCTGATAAAAGTTTCCCGTAAACCCACGCAGTACCAATAACGCCTGCTCGGTATAGAGCGTAAACGCATCAACTATTAATTCATCAATATCTTTAAAGTAATAAGTGGTGGCTGCTAACGGGACCTTTGCTTCTTTAGCAACGGCACGATGGCGTACGCCGCGCACACCCTCAGTGCGAATAATACGTAACGTTGCTTCCAGTATATCTCGACGACGCTGTTC
>CALJVD010000110.1 GCA_937974825.1 uncultured Oceanospirillaceae bacterium
AAGTCCTACAATCGCTTAAGTCTTTTGGCTTAAATGATTAAAAAACCCAGCTTCGGCTGGGTTTTTTCGTTTTAGTCTATCTTTATCTACGGTTAAGCCATGTTTGGCTTTCTAAGTCTTGAAAAAACGATATAATACGCGCCTTGCAGGAGAGAGGCTGAATTTATAGTGTCAGCCCGCCGAAGGCGCAAACTCCCATAATCGCTCAGGCTTCCGGACTGCAAAACAATTATCGCCATCTGGAGAGAGGCCATAGGCCCACCGAAGGAGCAAGCTTAGCAAAGATTTTGCTAGGTCAAACTCTCAGGTACAAAGGACAGGGGGAGTGGCAGCAGTACTAGGGCTGTTTATGCTGTCTATTATTTTTATGATCGCCATTACTGGTGAAGCTATGTCGGGTGCGTTAGCGGCAGGGCGCCGTAATATGGATATGTTTGGCGTAGCACTTGTTGCTTTCATCACTGCTCTTGGTGGTGGTACCGTTCGCGATATTCTCTTAGGCAACTTCCCTGTTGTCTGGACTCAGCACATGATCTATATCTACCTGACGGTAGGCGCTGGTGTAGCGACAATGTTTATTGCGCACTTTATGCAAAAACTCCGAATGCTATTTTTAATTACCGATGCCATGGGCTTGGTAGCCTTTACCATTATTGGTTGTAACGTCGCTCTAAAGCTCGATTACGACATTCCTGTTGTTATTATGTCGGGCATTACTACAGGTATTTTTGGTGGTATTTTAAGAGATATTCTGTGTGGTTCAACGCCACAAGTTTTACGAGAAGAACTGTACGCTAGTGTGTCATTACTCGTTGCTTTACAGTACTTAGTGATGCTGCACTTCAATGTGCACGAAGGTATTACCTTGGCTATTTCATTTGCTACCGGCCTAACCATTCGTATGTTAGCCATCAAATTTAAATGGTCACTTCCAGTCTTTTCTTACGACCCAGAAAAGTGGACTTAACCTGCGTCTCTTATCGTAGTAAGAGGTGTGGTTTTACACTGAACGAAAGTGTAAGCTCCTAGATATAAGCGCAAAATAAGTGAGCTAAAGGCTCACTTATTATTTTATTGCGTACACAAAAATAACAACAATAAATAGGTTTACTATGGAACAAAGTTCACTGGTTACTCTGGGGCTCCCCATTTCATTATTCCTCATTATGGTGGGGATGGGTTTAACACTAAAATTAAATGACTTTAAAAATGCGACTTTGGCACCTTGGCCATTAACGTTTGGTACAGTGGCACAGGTTGCTGTGATGCCAGTCATTGCCTACTTTTTAGCCCAAGCATTGCAGCTAGATCCAGCGATGACCACCGGTTTAGTATTAATTGCGGCTTGCCCTGGTGGAACGACTTCAAACCTATTTGCTTTTCTAGGGCGTGGTGATGTTGCACTGTCAATTTTGCTTACGGTCGTTGCTAGTATCGTTACCATTTTTACGCTGCCATTCTTTGTGAACTTCACTATGGCGCAAGTGATGGATCAGACGGTTGCTTTTGAGTTGCCTGTTGTCAAAACCATGCTAACTCTCTTTGTGATTGTGCTAGTGCCAACCATGATTGGAATGTGGATTAAAAAGATGGCGCCAGAATTTTCTGAAAAATCTGAAAAGGCGACCAGTGTATTCGGATTCTTGGTTTTAGCTGCTGTAATTGGTGCTTTAATTGTACAGGCCGGAGATGGCATCGGTGGTATGTTAAAGCAAGCTGGCATCGCTGTGGCGCTATTAAACGTACTAGGACTGGTCTTTGGTTTAGTAGTAGGACGGTTATGCGGTCTGACACGACCACAGGCTTTTACCGTGGCGGTTGAGTTAGGTATTAAGAACGGAACCTTAGCGCTAATGGTTGCTTTGTCTTTACTACACTCGCCAGAAATGTCGGTTGCGCCAGCGGTATACAGCGTCTTCATGTTCTTATTTGGCATTCTAATGATTTTTTATGGGCGCATAACAGGAGTCGGAAAATAAGGTTAAAAGTTAATGTCGTATAAAATCGAAGACAAACTGGTAATAGCGGTTTCTTCCAGTGCTTTATTCGACTTGTCTGAGTCTGATAAAGTATTCAGAAAGCAGGGCGCAGAAGCCTATAAAACTTTCCAGAAAGAGAACATGGATAAAGTGCTCGATATCGGTGTGGCTTATCCTTTTATACGTCGATTTTTATCCTTTAATAAAAGCTTTCCTGAAGAGCAGCCGGTTGAGGTTGTTCTTCTTTCCAGAAACTCCACCGCTACCGGCCAAAGAGTTTTCCGTTCGATTGAACATTACGGTTTAGATATAAGCCGTGCTGCGTTTTTAACGGGTGAATCTCCGTTTTCTTATATTCCAGCGTTTAATGCGTCTTTGTTATTAACCGCTAATGAAGAAGACGTAATCAAGGCTGTGGAAGCCAGCTACCCTGCGGGTTTAGTATTGCCCTCAGTAGTTGTCGATGAACCAGACGATAATGAGCTTAGAGTCGCCTTTGACTTTGATGGCGTGTTGGCCGATGACGAAGCCGAAAAGATATTTAAAAGCGAAGGCTTAGAAAGCTTTAAACAACACGAAACAAAACACCAAGAAAGAGAGCATAACCCAGGGCTGCTGGCTGATTTATTTCGAAAGTTAGCTCTATTACAACAGCTTGAAAACACCAAATTACAGCAAGACCCAACCTACAAACCTATTCTGCGCACCGCCATCATTACTGCTCGTAATGCACCAGCTCATGACAGGGTGATTAATACTTTAAACAGCTGGGGCGTAGAGGCCGACCAAACCTTCTTTTTAGGCGGTATGGATAAACGCAGAATTCTTAATATCTTTCGCCCGCATATCTTCTTTGATGATCAAATCAGCCATTTAAGCGCTAAAGATTTAGCCATGGTGCATATTCCCTTTGGTGTAGCTAACCAATAATCCAGACGTGTTCTTTCAAACCTTCATAAGTACAATACTTAGCCTCATAAAAAAGCCCGCACTGGGCGGGCTTGGTTAAAGGCTATGGGTTTATAGCCCGGATTGATGCTTGGTTTTACTTGGTAGTTCGTTAGGTCTAACGATACCTGGTGCTATACCACCCATTACCCACCAGTGGGAGCCAATGTAAGGGCCACCATCTAAGATGTTAGCGTTGGTTCTTACCTTATCGTCCCCACCTTTATAGCCTGCGTCGTGACAAGAGCTACATACAGAAGCGATAGGTGTCATTTTCATGTGATTGGATATATCATGCTGAGCACCACCATCTATCTTAAATGGCACCTTAGACCAATCAGCGGTAATTGCAGTAGAGCCAATCATACCTTTAGGTAGCTGATCTAGTTCAAAGGTCCATTTGCCACTACCAGGCTCCGTCTCAATGTGGCAAGACTGACAGTTACTTAACACACCTGGAAAACTATTTCCTTTAGTGCCAGGCAGAGTATCAACAACTAAGCCATACATAGTGAAAGGGTCTTTACGGAATTTTTTACCCGCAGAGTGAATTCCATGAATCAGACGTTTTAAATCTAAAGATTCTTCGTACTGACCATCAACACCCAGCTTAACTAAACCATTAGCGTCTAAATCCGCGCCCCGCTTAGTGCGCGAGTTCAGATCGGTACGTTGTGGGTTATGGCACACTACACAAGCTTGTGCGTTATTAGTTACTCCTGCGTGCATCGATAACTGCAAGTGACAGCTAGAGCAAGACTGGGTATTAGAACCGTGTTCTTTATCCCAACCAGCATAGCGATCACGATTGGCATCGTTACCTTGGCCTGCTAAGAAGTCCACCACCTGACGACGACCTTCATCACTATTAAGTGGCGCATTATCAAAACGGAAATCTATAGTTGCCGCTTTTAAGTTTAACGTTGCGGGGAAGGTTCCTAAACTACCACGCACAGCTAAAGTACCCACCACATCGGATAAATTATCCTTCAAAGTTGCCCATTGATTGTTGGGCATTTCTTCTAACTTGACGGATACTTTTCCAGTAGTTTCACCATCTGCCCATTTGATATAAGCATTTACAGCCCCGCCAGGAATTTCCACAAAATCATCATCTGTTTTATTTGTACCAGCCGAATGATTGTAATCAGGTGAATTATTCATCCAACCTAAATAGCCAGTGAACAAATTACGCGGGCCAAGCTGAGGACCTATAGCTTTATAGTTATCAAAAGCTGTGTCTGGAGAAACAATTTCAAACGTCTCACCAAAAGGGCCTACTCCTGCTGAGTTAACCGTAACGGGGGTATTAGTGTTCTTATCAAGAATTTGAATGTCGGCGGTAAATTCATATTTCCCACCCGCATTTTTAGCCACATTAGGATTGGAAATATCGATACTAAAGCGTTC
>CALJVD010000111.1 GCA_937974825.1 uncultured Oceanospirillaceae bacterium
TGTAAATATCCCATTTATAACACAGTCATCTCGTAGAGAATTTACGCCGCATTTCGGTACTCAAATGGTGTCATGTCATTGAGTGAGTCGTGCGGTCGTTCGTTGTTATATAGCTCAATCCAATCTTCGGTTATTTGCTTCACTTCGTTCAGGTTGTTGAATATGTAGCAGTCGAGTACATCGTCGCGATACGTTCGGTTAAACCGTTCAATGTATGCGTTCTGGTATGGGCAACCAGGCTTGATGTAGTCAATCATAATGTCGTGTGCTTTTGCCCAATTTACAAACACTTCTGAAGTGAACTCGCTGCCATTATCAACCCGTATTTTCTCAGGGTAACCGTGCCATTCAGCAAGTTGGTCAAGATAGCGTATGACGCGCAATGACGGCATGCTGGTCGCAATATCGATACCTAAAACTTCGCGATTGAAGTCATCAATAACGTTAAATGTTCGGAACCTGACTTTGTTGTGCAAACTGTCGCTCATAAAGTCCATTGACCAAGACTTCCCAAGTGCATTTGGTGCAGCTAACGGCTCTGGATTGCGGTTGGGTAATCGTTTTTTACCTTTGCGACGCAGGTTCAGTTTTAGCTCGGTATAAACGCGATAAACACGCTTATGATTCCAGCGGTGGCCTAGCTTTCGAAGGCGTTTGAAGCACTTCGGAAACCCCCATCGATGATGTCGTTCGATTAAAGCATTCAAGGCATCAATGATTTCGTCATCATCGGTCAATTTCGGCTCGTAATAGTAAGCGGTACGGCTAATGCCAACTACATCACAGCACTTTACAACGCTCGCGTTATACTGCACCTGCAACTCGCGTGCCCAGATTTTCCGTTCTGCCACAGGTGCTAGAGCTTTTTTATGATGTCTTCTTGCATTTGTGACTTGAGGCTCAAGTCAGCATACATCTGCTTAAGTCGACGGTTCTCTTCTTCAAGCTCTTTTAAGCGGCGCACATCAGACGCTTCCATGCCGCCGTATTTTTCACGCCATTTATAAAACGTTGAATTACCAATGCCGTACTTACGGCAGAGATCTTTAACCGGCATACCGGCTTCGGCTTCTTTTAAAATCGCCACGATCTGGCTCTCAGTCATGCGTTTGCTCATCGTAAAACTCCTTTGTTTTAGTTTAAAAGAAATTCTACGAGTGGGCTGTATTATTTTACGGGGTAGTTACAAATCGGGTTCGAGGGTGGCGACAGTAATTTATACGGCTATGTGCTGGGAGATCCG
>CALJVD010000112.1 GCA_937974825.1 uncultured Oceanospirillaceae bacterium
TAACACTGTAGTCGCTGCCGTTAAAGAACACTTTTTGCAGAAACAAATTAAATTGGGGCACTTTCTTCAAGCAGGCGACCAGATTGAACATGGGTCTAGCTCGATGGGTGACATACGCATCGAAGTAACACCACCGCGCTAACTTGTTGTGCAATACGCAAGGCCAAGCAATTTGGATTAAATCCGCCTTTTTTATTAGAAACGACTTTCCAATAATTTATTTATAACCTGCTGTATCTTCTCTTTTACTAAACCGAAGTTTTCTGTTTTCGCTCCGCTGCCTTCATGCATATATAAGCCTCGGTTAACCTCTATCATAATGGCGGCCACCTTCGAGTTAGCCCTATAAAACTCACTCGGCACTAATGCACCTGCAAAGGGTTGATTAACCGCCACCACAAATCCCTGCCTTTCAAACAACGACACTGCTAGGTCACGCAGTCCTGATGAAGTATGAAATTCGTCGGTACCAATACAAATATCTGCACGAGATGCGCCCTGTTCATCTTCATAAGGCAAAGGCTGTGAAGGAAAGCTATGGCAATCAATCACCAGTGCTTGCCCTCTATGGTTAAGCATAGACTGCACTGCATTCGTTAATTGCTGATGATGTGGCTGATAAAACTCTTCAATAAGAGCTTTTCTTTCTTCAACACTGGGTGGGTTTCGCAAAACTTCGTTGTGGGATGTACGCGTATAAATAACACCCATGCCTTTAGCGAACATGGGCTCTAAGGCATCGTCTTCAAAGCGCTCTGGGTCAAGCAGTAAACGACTGATAGGAAAACGCACGGACGAGACAAAAGAAGAGTCAACATCGAAAAGTTCATCCGTAAACCAATCGGTCATACGCAGCTGTTCTAACTGCAACTCGTCATCACTTAACAAAATACTGTCGCGCCAGTGGGCTGGCACTAAGACTGAACTGTGAGGAATATGCAAAACCGCTACTTTCTTAATAGTTGCATACACTTGCTCAACGTATTGGGTATTTAAACCATATAAATACATGGCTTCTAATAATAGTCGCACATATTCTGGATTTTCAGGCAAGCTGTTTTCTGCGGACTCTGGAGCGATATAACAGAACACCTCTATATTCTGCCCATTGGAAAGCAACTCTACGGTAACGGTTTGTCGCTGATAGCTGGCAATGTCGTCATAACCGTAAAGTGTCGCTAGTTCGGCTTCTGTTAGCGAATAAACAACACCATCAGCAAAGCCACCGAGTTTGGGAACTAAAGTACTGTCGTTTTTAAGGCTTAGCTGCCAATCATGTATACGCGCAGCACGAGGGTTTTTTGGGGAGGTATGACGCTGTTTTAACAAATCGTCATTAAGATAATAACTATAAAAAAATACGTCTGTAGCAGACATAATACACTCCAAGAATGAGCGCCCGATTTAGACAATTGTTTAACGTCGCAGCAAGTTGGGCTAAATGGCGACTGAATTCACCTTACCTACAAATAATGGCTTTGCCAATAAAAAATTGAGTAATCTCTCTACAAAAGCTGATTCTTTCTTGAACAAAATCGATGGTATTCCAAAATAGAGTGAATATATCTAAATAAGGTTTGACAGC